>JAFUIQ010000037.1 GCA_017468385.1 Clostridia bacterium | reverse complement strand
AGCTTGGCATCATCAAAAAACATCTCGTAAAAGTCGCCGAGACGGTAAAACAGGATAAAATCCTTATACTGTTCTTTGATATCCATGTACTGCTGCATCATGGGTGACAATGCCATGTTTTATACCATACCTTTCTTTCGGTTCCGTATTTCTTATTTGCCTGCGCTGCTGCAATCGGCGTGGCAGGTGGAGCAGTTGTGGGTGCAGGCGCGGCGTCCGGTGATAAAGAACTCCAGCTCTGCATTGACCATCTGCACAAACGCATCGCTTTCTTCCTTGGCGCGGATGAAATCCCGGTAGGAAGCATTGTTTGTGATACTCTCATACAGCTCATCGATGCGCTTCTGGATGCAGGCGATCATCTCCTCGTTGCGCTCCTCGTGGGCGAACTGCTCGGACAGGGCCGCCTGATGAACGTTGTACTCCGTAATCATGGAAAGGACCTCAGGATCCTTTTCGTAGACCTCGGCGGCGGCCTCGTAGGCCTGGTACCGCTTATCGGCACGGATCAATTTGGCCAAGGCCTCGGTGGCCTCGCGAATCTCTCTCGAAATATACTCTGCCATATCTGTTACACTTCTTTCTTGAAATTTTATCAAATCTGCTCTGCCGACAAGGAAAAGGTGTCGGCGGCGGTGATTTTTACGTTGACAAACTGTCCGATCACACCCGGATCGGCAGCAAAATGGATCGGTCGGGGGGAATCGCCTCGGCCCGTGACCTTGGTGGCATCGCCGTGGCTGATCTCTTCCGCCAGCACGCGCAACTCCCGTCCCACGAACCGCTGATTGCGGGCGAGGGATATCTCGTTCTGCAGTGCCAGCATCCGCTCAAAGCGGGCGGTGCTGATATCGTGGGGCACCTGGTCGGTCATCTCCGCCGCCGGTGTTCCCTTGCGGGGGGAATAGATGAAGGAGAAGATGGCATCATACCGGACACGGCGAAGCATGTCCATGGTGGCCTCGAAATCCTCCGACCTTTCTCCGGGGAAGCCCACGATGATATCGCTACTCAGGCTGATATCCGGCATGGCGGATCGCAGCTTCTCCACGATACCGTAATACTTTTCGGCGGTGTAGCGCCGATTCATGCGGGAAAGGATATTGTCCGAGCCGGACTGCAGGGGCAGATGGAAATGGCGGACGATCTTCTCGTTTTTCGCCATGACCTCGATCAGCTCGTCCGAGGCATCCTTCGGATGGCTGGTCATAAACCGCAAACGGAAGTCCCCCTCCAGATTGGCCACCGCATCGATCAGTTCGGCAAAGGTGGTATCGCCCAGATCCCGGCCGTAGGAGTTCACGTTCTGACCGAGGAGCGTGATATCCTTGGCACCGTCGGCGATGAGCTGCCGGGCTTCGGCCAGAATGGCATCGGGGGTGCGGCTCCGCTCCCGTCCGCGGGTATAGGGTACAATGCAGTATGAGCAGAAATTGTTGCAGCCATACATGACGGACAGCCAGGCCTTGTAGGCAATCTCCCGATGGGTGGGGATCCCCTCGGCGATGTTTCCCTCACCGCCCACAAAGAATTTCCGGCCCCGTCCGGCCAGGATACCGGCCACCAATTCCGGCAGGGTGTGGATGGATGCGGTGTCAAACACGAAACTGACGTAGGGATAACTCCGCTTCAGCTGATCGGCCCGGTGCTGCTGGGTGACCATGCACCCGCCCACGCCGATGATCACCTCGGGATCTGCATCCTTCAGATGCTTATACTGGCCGATGATGGACAGTGCCTTTTTCTCCGCGTGCTCGCGGACGGCGCAGGTATTGACCAGAATCAGCTTGGCCTCGGCCGGATCGTGGGTGATGGTATATCCCATCAGAATCGCAAGGCCGGCGATGCGCTCGCTGTCCGCTTCGTTCTGCTGACAGCCGAAGGTCTGCACGAAGCAGCGGGGAGCGGATTCTCCCACGCGGCCGTTTTGTTTATGGATGGCGGCTACCTGTTCGGCGTACCGAAACTGTTTTTCGATTTCCTCGCGGGACAACTCCCGCGGTGCCGCTCTGTTGGATGTGGTTTGTGTATTCACTATTGCCTCCGTCGGGAAGGAAATGGATCGTTGGAAACACCCGGAAATCGCCGGGCATAAAACACCGAGAATATTATACTATAGAAGATAGAAAAAGTCAACAAACGGCGGCGGAAAGGATACCGTTTTCAAGGATTTTTTAGCGGAAAATATTGCAAAAAGCCTTGACACGGCGGGAACAATATGATATACTATTTGACTGAACGGGCATCTATGTCCGTCTCTCTGCCGCCGGTAAATCTGTATGTCGGCGGTCTTTCATGTCCATAGGGAGGTGTAAAAATGGAAAAGTTCAACTCTTATGAGACTCTGTTCATCATCGATGCTTCTCTCACCGAGGAAGCCATCAAGGGTTTGGTGGACAAGTTCACGGCTCTCATCGCGGAGCACGGCAAGGTTTCCGAAGTCAATGAGTGGGGCAAACGCCGTCTGGCTTACCCGATCAACGACAAGGAAGAGGGTTACTACGTTCTTGTTAACTTCGAGAGCGAAAGTAATCTTCCCGCTGAGCTGGAGCGTATCTTCGGCATCACCGAAGGCATCATGCGCTCTATCGTGATTCGTCACGAAGATAAGAAGGCTGCCGCACAGGCGTAAAACCGAAATTTCTCTTTTCACAGGAGGAAAGTATGGCAAACTTCAACTTCAACAAGGTCATTCTGGGCGGCCGTCTGACGGCTGATCCGGAACTGAAGACCACGCCCAGCGGTGTATCCGTAACGTCCTTCACCGTAGCTGTTAACCGTCGTTTCGGCGGCAAGAACGGCGAGGATACGCAGGCGGATTTCATCAATGTAACCGCGTGGAGACAGACCGCAGAATTCATCACTCGCTTCTTCCGTAAGGCAAGCTCCATCTGCGTGGTTGGCACGATCCAAACAAGAAGCTGGACGGACAATCAGGGTCAGAAGCGCTATGCTACCGAAGTAGTGGCCGACGAAGCTTATTTTGTCGATGCAAAATCCGAAAGCCCCGTATCCGGCGGCAGCCAGGGTGCGTACGTTCCCGATAACTACGGAACCCCCGCATTCTCCTCTCAGCAGGCCGGCGCCCCCAAGTTCGAGGAGCTTTCCGATGACGAAGAGCTGCCCTTCTGAGCCGACAGGCAGCAACCAACTTAATTTTATACAGGAGGTCTCATAGGAATGGATAACGAAAGAAACGAAGCTGTTCAGGCTCAGCCCGAACAGACTGCTGAAGTAAGATCCGAAGCCGCTCAGCGTCCCGCTCAGCGTCCCTTCAACCGCAGAAGAAAGAAAGTCTGCACTTTCTGCGCAGATAAGATCGATCACATCGATTACAAGGATATCAATCGCCTGAAGAAATGCGTTTCCGACAGAGCGAAGATCCTGCCCCGCCGCATCTCCGGCGCTTGCGCAAAGCATCAGCGTCAGATCACTGTCGCTATCAAGCGTGCCCGTCACGTTGCGCTCATGCCCTACATCGGCGAGTAATTTTTGCAAAAGAAAACAGCGTTATGCGAATCGCATAACGCTGTTTTTGTTTTTCATTATTTCACCAGGATGTGGGTGATCTCACCGATGTACATATCGTGATAATCCTTCGTGGGATAGAAGCGTCCGTCCACGGTGGGATCCAGGAAGTTATGGGGCTCAATGGGCTGGCGGCACATCTTGCGGCAGGTGATGACGATCTTTGCCTCGCCAAAATAGGGAGTGCCGTCTAAGTGCTCCACACTCAGATTCCACCGGGCGATCTTATCCTCATCCCGGCCGGACACCTTGCCCATGTAGGCCAGCATATCGGCGTACTTTTCCCGATCGAAAAAGGTCAGGGAGAAGGTATCCGATGCATCCATAAACTCCTTGGTATAGCGGCTGTCCCGGACAAACACATACGCCGCATTCCGTCCCCAGATCACACCCAGGCCGCCCCAGGAGGCAGTCATGGTATTGACCCGTCCCTCTTTCTCCGCCGTAATCAGCATCCAATCGCTGCCGATGGCATGAAAGGGGCTGATCTGGAAATCCTTCGGCTGTACTTCACGAAAATCGCTCATATATTACCTCCAAAAACTCAAACACTGTATTGTATGCGTCACGGCGCAAACGTAACACGGCGCACCCGCTTTTTTATGCGCAGCAGATCCCGCAGCATACGGATGCTGTCCCGTACCACATGCACGGTAGACGCCCGGTGATTGATGATGGTCACCGGCATTTCCTCGATATGGGCACGGCATTTCTCCGCCAGCAGCAGCACCTCGAAATCGAAGGCGAAGCCATTCGTTTCGCATTTGGCAAAGATCTTACGGGCCAGATCTCCACGGAAGGATTTGAAGCCGCACTGGGAATCGGACAGGCGGAAGCCGCCTACGATTTTCAACACGGTGAAATAGGCCGACGATGCCATCTTACGCAAAAAGGTATATCCCTCATATCCGTCCCCGGTCAGCCGGCGGCTGCCGATCACCGCATCTACGCCGTCCCGGTAGTGAAGCACCGCTTCGGCGATCACGTCCGTGCCGTAGGCCAGATCGCAGTCGGTATAGATAACGATATCGCCTGTGGAAGAGAGCACCGCCTCACGGACGGCACCGCCTTTGCCCCGGTTGATCTCGTATCCCACCACGCGGATCTCCTTTTTCCCCTCAGCAGCCACGGCGCGCACCCGCTCGGCGCAATCGTCCCGGCTTCCGTCATCGGCGAAGAGAATCTCAAAATCCCATCCGTGCAGGCGGCGGTTCTCCGCCATGGCATCCCACAATGTCACGGCTGTATCCGCGGCAATTTTCGCCTCATTATACATGGGGATACATACTGAAATTTTCATAAGTGCTCCTTACGAAAGACATAAATATCCGCCTCGATCTGCACATCCAGCGATGCGGTTTCCGAAAGGCGGGCCCGGCCGCTTTCAGGCGTGCGGTAATAGAACGGCGTCATGGTAAACAGGGCCTGCAATGTGGAATTATCGGGAATGTGGATTCGCTCGCGTACCGTCTGCTTATCCGCCAAGACGAATCCCGCCGGTGTAGCTGCTTCCGCGTTTCCCTCCCGGGGTTCGTCATAAAGCAGACATCGGAGATCCCACAGATGACGGGGGCCTGCGGCCACCACCACGAGGACACCGTCATCCCGCAGGGTGCGGGATACTTCCTCGGCGGGGATGGGAGCGAACAAACTGAACATCACATCCATGGAGCGATCCGCCACGGGGAGGGAGAAGATATTCCCCGCCGCAAAGGAAAGGGACACGGATGGGGGCAGATTCCGACAGCCCTTGGCACCGGCCGCCGCTCCTTTTTTGGAGGCATCGATGCCGCATCCCATCACGGGCAATCCGCTCAACTCTCCCAGGCGGCAGGCCATGCGGCGGGTATGGTATCCCTCGCCGGAGCCGGCGTCGCAGAAGCGGATATCCTCTTTTGCATGACCCAGATTCTTCCATGCGGCATCCGCCGCGGCATCGGAGATACAATCGTAATATCCGCCGGACAGAAAGGCGGTCCGTGCGGTGATCATGCCGGCGTCATCTCCGGTATGGGCGTTACCGCCCTTTCCCGGCGGAAGCAGATTCACATATCCCGCGGAGGCGATATCGTAGCAGTGCCGGCGGCCGGTATGGCCGTCGCAAAGCAGACTGCCGCCCTCCCGGGACAGACTGCCGCCGCAGTGGGGGCAGATCAGAAAAGGACTGAAATCCATAAAAACCTCGCAGTAGTCCCTGACAGGAAAGTGGGAATCACGTAATAAAATCCACCAAAACCGCATGCAGGGCATGGCGGCCGTTATTGTAGTTGGTACAGGTGGACAGGGTGATAATCCGATCGTCCGCGCCTACCTCCACCGTATTGGCCACTTTCGAGCGAGCCTTCATTTTGAGGGCGAAATCGGCAAAATCCTCGTAGGAAGTGAATCCGGTACGGATGTAGCCGGAATCGGGGCGGGTACTGTAGACGGAGAAGGCTCTGTATACATACACGCCTTCCATGGTGTACATATAGATGAGGGCGTTATCAAACACGTCCTTGTTATAGAATTCCGTTACCTGATGGAACATGGCGCCGCCGTTGGTTTCGATATTGTGGCCATACAGAACGGTATTGAAATTCCTGGAGATCTTGCGGTCGCATCGGTAATCCACAAAGATGGAGCCGATAACCAGGGACTCTTTTTTGTAGTTGTGATTCAGGTAAAAGTCGTTGTCCTCGCCCTGCACCACCACATATTCCAATCCCACGGAGGGAATACTGATGTATCCGTACACATCCTCGTTATGTTCCTTGTAAGAGCGCAGGACTGCCCGCAGTTTTTCCAGCTGCTCGTTATACTCGGAGGATTTGTCCGACGGTTTATTCCCGGACAGCGCATCGTTATGGGCTCTCGCCTGGGACAAAGACAGGGCCGCCGCATCCCGGCGCACAGCCCGCAATCGGGCGATACCGCCGGTGTTCTCCTCCGTCAGCCGATCATCCTCAAATCCGAAATTCAGATCCGCCGCAGCGAATTCCTCGGCCGCTTCGTCGTAGAGATTGTTGCCCTTCTGCTTCTGGATATAGTTATCCACCAGCATGACAGAACTGCCGATCAGTACGCAGATGCACACGCCAAGCATAACATTACGGGCCGCGTCCCACATCTTCTCGCTCTTGGATTTGACCCGGGGGGCACGGCTCAGGCGGATATCCTCCGGCGTCAATTCCTGCAGGGAATGAAGAAACGGATCCCGGTCGTAATTCAGATCCGATTCGTGGGTGAGGGAAAATTCGTCGTCCTCATCCGCCGCGGGATTCTGCGCGCTCTGCCATCGGGCTTTGAGGCTTTCCCACCAATTCATGCTGATCCGCTCCTTTACACAATCGTTACTCTATATTATAATAAATTCCGCGGCAATTTACAAGGCTATATGGAAATAGTTCTCCGATTTTTCACCTCCGGTTTACAATTTCCACGCATTTCGGGGACAATTCTTTCTTGCTTTTTTCCAGTTTCATGATATAATGGACGTGGTATATATTACAGATTGAATCGCAAGTATGCTTACCACGTCCCCGAGCCATCCGCGGCGGAGGTGTCCGGGATGTCTCCAAGGCACAGCCGTAGAAAGACGGGGCAGGCACACTCACCGCGTCCGTGTCACATTTATACCGGCAAAAAGCAAAACAACACCGCCATCAGCAGCACGCAATCATGCGTTTCGCTGCTTTTTGTGCGTTCTCCGAAAGAGGATATTATGGCTGATATTTTTGATTTATTCAAGCAGATTGCAAAGCAGAACACCACGCCCTCCGCGGCCCCCACGCACATCATTGCTGGCCTGGGCAATCCGGGGGCGGAATACGCCAAAACCCGGCACAACGCGGGATTCATGGCGCTGGATCATCTGGCGGCCAGGGTGGGCGCGGATGTATCCCGTTTGAAATTCCACGCTCTGTGCGGCGACGCGCGGATCGGTGAGCATCGGGTGCTTCTGATGAAGCCCCAGACGTTTATGAATCTGTCTGGCGACGCCATCAGCGAAGCGGCGGCCTTCTACAAAATCCCCGCGGAGAATATTCTGATTCTGGTGGACGATGTCTGTCAGGACGCGGGACGGATGCGGGTACGCGGGAGCGGATCCCACGGCGGCCAGAACGGGCTGAAGAGCATCATTCAGCGGCTCGGCACCGACAAGTTCCCCCGGATTCGCTTCGGTGTGGGACAGAAGCCCAATCCCCAGTACGATCTGGCGGCATGGGTGCTGGGTACACTGCCCCAGGCTGACATGAAAAAACTACAGAGCTGTTTTCCCTTGATCGAGGAAGCGGCCAAGCAGATTTTTGACGGCAAGATTGATGGAGCGATGGGCCTGTGCAACGGCCATCGTCCCGACGGAGAATAATTGTATGAATTATAAACTGCTCACCTCTGTATTCCGCTCCGGGCGGGAATACAGCACCATGGCATCCGCCATCCGCTCCGCATTGCAGACGGGACGGTGTCGTCCCGTGACGGCCACGGGATTGTCCGATGGGGCCGCGGACGTATTTCTGCCGGCGTTGGTGGAGGATTTCGCGGACATGTGTCTGTTGATCCTGACGCCCGAGGAAAAAGACGCCGCCGCGGCCGCCGCCCTTTTGCAGGCCGCCGGACTGCCCGCTCTCCAATACCCTGCGCGGGATTACAATTTCAACAACATCACCGCCTCCCACGATTACGAGCATCAGCGTCTGCGGGTGTTGTCTTCGTTGCTCTTTGACGCGGAGCCGCTGATTATCACGGCCACGCCGGAGGCGGCGCTGCAGATCACCATGCCGGATAAGCTTTTGTCCGATTTGACGGTGAGTATCGACATAAACTCCCGCATTGACACGGAGAAGCTGGCGCAGGCCCTCTCCTCCTCCGGATATGCCCGGGGCGAGTTGGTGGAGGGGCCGGGACAGTTCGCTGTCCGCGGCGGCATTGTGGACATCTATCCCCCTGCGGCAGCGCCCTACCGTATTGAACTGTTCGGAGACGAGATTGACCGTATCGGCACCTTTGATGTGCAGACCCAGCGATTCACGGAAACGGTGGACGGAAAGATCCGGATTCCCCCGGCCCGCGAGGTGATCGTATCCGCTGAAATGCGGTCGGTGCTGGCCGCTGCCATCCGCCGTCAGATCAAAAAGCTGGGGACGACCGAGGGAGATCACGCCCACGCGGCGGAGATCCTGACGGGTGAGTTGGCCGTGCTGGAGAGCGGATTGGAAATGGATTTCGCGGACAAATACCTGCCGCTGCTCTATCCCGAGGGACATTGCCTGATGGATTATTTCAGCGGGATGATGGTGATCCGCTCCAGCCAGTCGTGCGAAAACAAGGCGGACGCCTGCGCCACCCTGCTCTCCCAGAGCATCACAGATATGCTGGCCGCGGGTGAGTTGTTCGCCATGAAGCAGAACCGGGGCTACATCCGGGAGTGGGACGCCATCGCCTATGCGGCATCCGTGATGCCGACGGTGTACATCGATGCGTTCACCTCCGGCGGTCTGCCCGCGTACACCTACAATTTCTCCGCCAGCCACATTCCCGCCTACGCGGGAAACATGGCCCTTCTGCGGGAGGATCTGGATAATTACCGTAAAAACGGATATGCGAGTGCCATCATCTGTGCGACAGAGGTAGAGGCGAGCGAGATGATCCGCACGCTGGCCGACGAGGGATACACCGCCGCGCCGGCCGATCGGGCGGGGGAGGATTTCTTCACCGCCGGCGGTGCGCAGAAGCCTATTGCCGTACTGTGCGGCGAATTTTCCGCGGGATTTGATCTTCTTTCCCCCAAATTCGCGCTCCTCAATTTCTCGGCCGCACGAAGTGCGGGGGGACACATCCGCCGCCGCAAACAGCAGCACGGCAAAAAGAAGGCCACCGAGGCGATTCTGTCCTATGCCGATCTGGAGATCGGGGATCTGGTGGTACACACCGTGTACGGCATCGGTCAATACACGGGCATCGAGAACATCACCGTGGACGGAACCACGAGAGACTATATCACCATCCACTACGCGGGCACGGATAAATTATTCCTGCCTGTGGATCAGTTGGACATGGTGTCCAAATACATCGGAGCGGGCTCCGACAGCGGCGCGGTAAAGCTGTCCAAAATGGGCGGCGCCGACTGGAACCGCACCAAGGCCAAGGCGAAGGCCGCTACCAAAGAGATGGCCAAGGAGCTGATCGCCCTTTACGCCAAGCGCAAGAGAACAAAGGGCATCGCTTTTGATCCCGATGACGATCTGTGCCGCCAGTTTGCGGATTCCTTTGAGTACGAGGAAACGGAGGGACAGAGCGCCGCCATCGCCGACATCCGTCGGGATATGGAGGCATCCTATCCCATGGATCGTCTGCTGTGCGGCGACGTGGGCTACGGCAAGACGGAGGTGGCCCTTCGTGCCGCCTTCAAGGCGGTGATGAGCGGCTATCAGGTGGCGGTACTTGTGCCCACCACCATTCTGGCGTTCCAGCATCTGCAGACCTTCCAGAGCCGTCTGCGCGGCTTCCCTGTGGAGGTGGATATGCTGTCCCGCTTCCGCACGCCCACGCAGCAGGCAGCATCGGTGCGCAAGCTGCGGCGGGGAGACACGGACATCATCATCGGCACCCATCGGCTGATTTCCAAGGACGTGACCTTCTCCAATCTGGGACTGATCATCGTGGACGAGGAACAGCGTTTCGGTGTGGAGCAGAAGGAAAAACTGAAGCAGATCGCTCCCGATGTGGATGTGCTGACGCTGACGGCTACGCCGATCCCCCGGACGCTGAACATGGCTATGGGCGGCATTGTGGACATGAGCGTACTGGAGGAAGCCCCCGGCATGCGATCCCCGGTACAGACCTATGTGCTGGAGCACGACGATGGCATTGTGCTGGAAGCCATCCGCCGGGAAATGCGCCGCGGCGGACAGGTATTCTATCTGAAAAACCGGATCGAATCCGTATACGAAACCGCCTCCAAGATCGCCCGCGCCCTGCCCGATGCCCGGGTGGCCACCGCCCACGGACGGATGGAACGGGATGAGCTGGAGGAGATCTGGGCCGATTTGGTGAAGGGCGAGATCGACATTCTCGTATCCACCACCATCATTGAAACGGGCATTGACGTGCCCAACGCCAACACACTGATCATCGAAAACGCGGATCGGTACGGACTTTCCCAGTTGCATCAGATCCGCGGACGGGTGGGACGGTCCAGCCGCCGCGCCTATGCCTTCCTTACCTATCCGAAGCAGAAGCAGCTGACGGAGATTGCGGAAAAGCGGCTCTCCGCCATCAAGGAATACGCCGCCTTCGGCGCGGGCTTCAAGATCGCCTTGCGGGATCTGGAGATCCGGGGGGCGGGAAATCTTCTGGGCGCACAGCAGCACGGCCACATGGAAGCTGTTGGATACGATATGTATGTAAAATTGCTGAACGAAGCGGTGCTGGAGGAACAGGGGGAGGCGCCCGCCCCCCGTGTAGAGTGCGGGGTGGATATCCGATGCGATGCCTATCTGTCCAAATCCTATATTCCCGCAGCGCCCCAGCGGATGGAAATGTACCGCAAGATTGCGCGGATCGAGGAATACGAGGATTATGAAGACATTCTGGATGAGCTGTGCGACCGCTTTGGTGAGCCGCCTGCCGCCTCGGTAAATCTTTGCAAGATCGCTCACCTCCGTGCCCTGGGCGCCAAGGCGGGAATGAAGAAGATCGAGGAGAGGGACGGAGTTCTGCGGCTGGTGCCCGAGACGATAAATCCCAATGCCCTGAGCGCTTTGGCCGCCGCCTTCCCGGCCTCCCAGATCCGCATGGCATTGGGCGGGGAGAGCGCCGTGGTCTGCCGGATGAAAAAAGGCGTGCGCGTAGCGGATTTTGCCACGGAGCTTTTAACGAAATATATACAATTCCGTTAACGGATCCTCTTGATTTTGGGGGAATTCCGTCGTATACTGTTCTTTACTAACCGAAAGGATTTTTTCGTGATGAAAAGATGGATCGCGCTGTTTCTGGCGCTTGTACTTCTAACTTTGTGCTGCAGCTGCGCTGCGGACACGGTGGATGTAATGACCTACGGAGAATCGGCCGTCACCGCCAACATGTACCGCTACTGGCTTTCCTCCTACAAAGGAAGCTTTATGTACACCTATTCTGACATGACGGACTCGGATGCATTCTGGGACTCCGTTCTCTATGACGATGTGACCGCCGAGGAATATCTGAACGAGGCGGTTATCGAAAATGTCAAGCGGACGCTGGTCTGCATGGAACTGTTCCGCCAGAGCGGATTGAAATTATCCTCCACAGCGGAGGCGGAGATCGATTCCTATATTGAGGAGCTGATCGCCGAGCGGGCCGGCGGGTCCACGAACACCTTCAACCAGGAGCTGGCCAAGCTGGGCATCAATATCCGCATGCTCCGCGACATCTATCGGTACGAAAAGCAGGCCAGCCTTCTGTTTGATTATCTGTACGGCAAGGGCGGTGCGCGGGCTTTGACGGCGGACAAACTGGAGGCGTACTGCCGGGATAACTATGTACGTGTCCGCCACATCTACGTAAACGATGCGTACGTCTACGAAACGAACGAAAAGGGATACTACCAATACAACGAGGACGGGACGCTGAAAATCCGGGAACTGACGGCGGACGAAGCCGCCGCCAAGGCGGATGTGATCGCACGGATCGATGCCGATCTGGCGGGCGGTCGGGATTTTGAGGAAGTATACGGGGAATATTCCGAGGATACGTTCTACAAAAACGGATACTACCTGACGCGGGAGACGGAATTCATCCCCGAGGTGGTGGCCGCCGCCTTTGATCTGAAAGTCGGGGAATCCGCGAAGGTGGAAAGCGATTACGGCACTCACTACATCCTGCGTCTGGAGATGGATGAAAAGCCGTATGTCAACGAAGAAAATGCGGATTTCTTCGGAAGCATCGAAGCCGATGCGAAAAACGCGGATTTCCGTGCCTATCTGGAAACCCTGCTGCCTGAGATTGAAGTCAATGAGGCAGAAATTGAAAAATACAGCATCCGCGATGCGGTGATCAATTACTCGATTTAACAATGGAAAAAGGAGGTGTCGCATGCAGCAATGCGTCACCTCCGCGAGCTTTCCCTTGGCCGCTGATGCGGCCATTTTTTGCCCGACATAGGCAAAAACTCGGGCAATCTCGCCGCAAATTTCTACAAAATTTCGAATTTTTACGTCGAGAACGTAAAAATTCGGGGCTGTTGCATCTACCTGCAACAGCCCTGTTTTTTTACTGCAATGCTTTCCGCACGTACTCAGACAGTTTTTGCGTCTGTCTTTGCACTCCGTCGAAATCCATGGCACTTTTGTACATCTCCTCCAGAGCGAAATGCTGCTCGCCCGCATGGTGCAAGGCCTGCAGAGCTCCGTCAAACAGCATCTCGCCGCATTTCCCCGCGAAGCGGATGCGGGCCCGTCTGTCCGCCATGCGGGCACGGTCGATGAATCGGTGCATATTGATATAGTGAATCTGCGCCTTTTCCTGGATCGCATCTCGATCGGGAACCAGGTGAAAGCGGATTCCCTGCTCCGGCAGGTACAATTCCCGGATCCGATGGGGGCAGGCGGGGGAGGGGGATGTATACACACTCAACCGGCGCATCATGGCCTGATCCCGCACCGCTTCCAGGAAGAATTCCCCCGTGCCGTAGGCATCGATGACGGAATGGGTCTGTTTTGCTCCCATGGCGAAGGTATTCAGTCGATAGGCACCGTGCATGGACAGCGCATGGGTATACCGGATCTCCTCCCGGAATCTCTGGCCTGCGGGGACGCCGGCCATGATCCGCGACGCGGCGGCATGCAGTTTATCGTGAAGAATACACTCGGACAAAAGCGCACCGACGGCATCGCCTATCTGCCGGTAGGCCGCCAGATAGCGGTACGCCCGGCTGTAAGCATTTTGCTTCTCCCTCCGGGCCAGTGCAATCTCCTCCCGGTGGGCAGCCAGGACATCTGCGTCCCAATACTGTCCCACATCGATGATTTCACTGACCGCGCCGGGCAATTCCGGGTCGGTCATGTGGGGGGCGGTTCCGTCCAGCAGCACAATGCGGCGGCCGTTTTTCCCCTGCAGGATCACCGCATCGGCGGAGGACGGATCGGAGGAGCAAAGGAGCAAGGTGATCCGGGCCCCCGCGTCCTCGGCGGCACGGGCACAGGTTTTCATGAGAGAACTTTTCCCCGTACCGCTGCCGCCCTTGATAATGAAGACGCGGTGGGAAATATCCTCGCGGATAAAGTGGGGGTAGGCACTGACAAATCCGTCCGCCGTATTGGCACCCGCGAAATATGTATGGGGATAACTGCCGCTCAAGGGCACATAGCGATGTAACATCTGATTCATAGTAAGCGATCCTTCCTCTGCGCAAAATTCGGTCTGTCTGTCATCATGCTATGCACGGCCGTTGTCCTGTGCTACTAAATTGCGCATTCGGCGCATATAGTGTATCAGATGTTATCGGGAAGGAACGAAATCGCTATGAATCACACAAAACAGCGAACGGTACATATATCGCCGCCATCCGCCCCGGCGGCCTCCCCCTCCGTGCGGTACGATCCCCATCGGGGGCTGGGGGAGGAAGAAATTCGCCGATCCCGGGAAGTATTTGGGGACAACATGCTGACGAAAAAGAAGAAGGACGGCTTTCTTAAGCAGTTTTTCCGCAATTTTAACGATCCCATCATACGGATTCTGCTGGGGGCATTGGGAATCAACATCCTGCTGACCCTGGGACACGTAAACTGGCTGGAATGCGGCGGCATCGCTGCCGCTGTTTTGATCTCCACACTGGTGTCCACCCTGTCCGAGTTCAGCAGTGCCGCCGCCTTTGAAACGCTGTGCGAAACAGCGGACGACACCGCTGTCACCGTGCGCCGGGAGGGGGAAATACGGCAGATCCGGCTCTCGGAGGTAGTGGTAGGCGATACGGTTCTGCTGTCCGGCGGGGCAACGGTGCCTGCGGACGGCATTCTTTTGTTTGGAAATGTGACGGTGGATCAATCCCCGCTGACGGGGGAAAGCGAGGAGAAAGCCAAAGGTCCCCAATCCGGCACAGAATCCCACGCCGGCGGGGTGATCGTGCCGGACAGCCTGGTATGGGACCCCGATCACGGGGCCCAGTTGTTCCGGGGAAGCCGGGTTTGCCAGGGCGACGGCGGCATGCTGGTGGGACGTGTGGGAGATGCGACGCTGTACGGAAGCGTGGCATCGGGGCTGCAGGAAAGCGCCCGCCCCAGTCCTCTGAAAGAGCGGCTGACGGGACTGGCACGCAGTGTGAGTTTTCTCGGGTATGTGGCCGCCGCCATTATCGCCTTCGCCTATCTGTTCAACGTATTTGTCATCGACAGCGGCATGGATCCCGCCCTCATCCGTGCCCGGATCACCGACCCCGCCTTTGCCCTGCCCCAACTGATCCGCGCTCTGACCGTGGCCATCTCCATCCTGGTGGTGGCGGTGCCTGAGGGGTTGCCCATGATGATCACGGTAGTTCTGTCCTCCAACATGAAAAAGATGCTCCGGGCCGGTGTGCTGGTGCGTCGTCTGGTGGGCATTGAGACGGCGGGCAATCTGAACATATTATTCACCGACAAGACGGGAACGCTGACTTGCGGGAAATTGAAGGTGGCATCCATTGTGTCCGCCGACACGTCCTTTGACTCCATCACTTCCCTGAAAAAATCCCCTGCCTTCTATAGTGCCCTGCGGCAGAATCATCTGGCGTGTACGGGTACGGGCCGCGGCAACGCCACCGATCGGGCCGTCAGCGCCTTTTTCAGCGGATGCGGCGGGGATCGTCCCCGGGTACTTCATCGCGTTCCCTTTGATTCCGCACGGCGGTATTCCTCGGGGTGCGTGGAAGATCGCACGCTGATCCGCGGTGCGCCTGAGGTGATCCTGCCCCAAGTCACCCGCTATCTGGCGGCAGACGGACGGGTGCGGCCCATGACGCCGGCGGTCATGGCCAAGCTGCGGCGGGAATGGCAGGAGTACGCGGCGGGATCCCACCGCGTCATTGCCGCGGCGGAGTACGATGGGCTGAACACCACGGACAACGGGGGTTTTGCGGATCTGATTTTTGTGGCACTCATTGCGATTCGCGATCGGCTTCGTCCCGATGCCGCCGATGCGGTGGCCACCGCCCGGCAGGCGGGGATTCAGACCGTAATGATCACGGGGGATAATCCCCTCACCGCCGAGGCCATCGCCCGGGAGTGCGGCATCATCGCGCCGGGCGGGCCGGATCTGGTACTCACGGGAGAGATGCTCTCCCGCATGACGGACGAGGAGGTATCGGCAAAAATCCCCCGCATCGCTGTTGTGGCGCGGGCTCTGCCCACGGACAAAAGCCGATTGGTACGGCTGTCCCAGCAGCGGGGACTGGTGGTCGGCATGACGGGGGACGGCATCAACGACGCCCCGGCTTTGCGGGCGGCGGATGTGGGATTTGCCATGGGAAGCGGCACGGATGCGGCACGGGAGGCGGGGGATATCGTCATTACGGACGATCGGTTTTCCTCCATCATGCAGGCGGTACTGTACGGACGAACCATTTTTTTGAGCATCCGGAAGTTCATTGTGTTTCAGTTGACCATGAATCTGTGCGCGGTAGGGGTATCGCTGATCGGCCCGTTTATTGGGGTAGAGACCCCGGTGACCGTGATTCAGATGCTGTGGGTGAACATCATCATGGATACGTTGGGTGCTCTTGCCTTTGCGGGGGAGCCGTCGCTTGCGAAATATATGCACCGGCCGCCTCTGTCCCGGGAGGAAAAACTGCTGTCCCCCACGATGATCCAAAATATTTTGGGGGCGGGCGGATTCTCTCTCGCGCTGTGTCTTTGGTTTTTGAAATCCCCTCTCATGCATCGGGTGCTGGATCGGGGGGATGAGGTGTACTACCTGACCGTGTTTTTCGCCTCGTTCATTTTCTGCGGTTTGTTCAACTGTTTTCTTTCCCGCACGGAGCGGATGAACATCTTCGCTCATCTGGCCGACAACAAGCCGTTTATTCTGATCGTCTGCACCGTGTGTGTGGTACAGCTGATGATCATCTATTTCGGCGGGGATGTATTCCGGTGCGAGCCGCTGACGGCCCGGGAAATCCTGATTGCGGCGCTGCTGGCGGGATGCGTACTCCCGGCGGAACTGCTCCGGCGGCTGATTGTGCGGAAGCGGATAAAGTAAAAAAAGAGATATCGCGTCAGGCGATATCTCTTTTTATTGTCGATTATTTCTTGCCGAACAGGCCGCCGAGGCCCTTGAGGACATCCTTTACATCGTCCGCCTTGTCGGCCAGATCGTCAGCCGCCAGCTTGGCTTTGACCATGGTGATCAGCTTCTCGATCTGCTCATCGGGAAGATCGATGCCGGTCACCTTCTCGATGACCTTGATGGGTTCCTTTTTGAAGGACGCCAGCAGGCTGGGATCCTCCTTCAGTTTCTTGGTGACACTCTCCACCAGATCCTGCAGTTTCTCTTTGATATCCATAGGTATATATCCTTTCTGTAATAAAAATCAATTTACAAAATCAAATTCGATGCCGAACATTTTGACGGTGTGGCCCTCATCGCATCCCGCATCCCGCAGTTTGTCGATGATGCCGCCGCTCTGGAGCATCCGCTGGAAATACATCAGCGACTCGCGGTCGTCCAAATTGGTCTGGTTGACCAGTTTTTCCAGCCACTTGCCTTCGCAGACAAAGGCGCCGCTGTCATTTCGGCGGATGGTCACTGCCTCGGGGGTGGATGCTTCCGTATCCAGATCCTCCGGCAAAGCTTCCGCTTCAAACACCGTGATGGGGGGCAGATCGGTCAATTCCTGCTGGATGGCGTCGATCAGTGCTTTCAGATTCATTTTGGTAGCGGCGGAGATGAACAAGAGGGGATATTCCATGGCGTCCGCCACGGTTTTCAGCCGTTTTGCCGCCTCGGACTTCTCGCCCTCGGGCAGAAGATCACACTTATTGGCCACCAGAATACGGGGTTTATCCGCCAGGGTCTGGGAGAACTTCTCCAATTCCTCGGAGATGGTATGGAAATCGTCCACGGGATCCCGGCCCTCGATGCCGGAGATATCGATGACCTGCACGATCAGACGGCATCGCTCGATGTGCCGCAGAAAATCGTGGCCCAGGCCTGCGCCCTCGGACGCACCCTCGATCAGTCCGGGAATATCCGCCATGACAAATCCCTTGCCCTCACCCACGGAAACCACGCCCAGATTGGGCTCCAGGGTGGTAAAGTGATACTCCGCGATCTTGGGTCGTGCCGCCGACACGGCGGCAAGGAGAGAGGATTTTCCCGCCGACGGCAGGCCGGCCAGGCCCACGTCCGCGATCATTTTCAATTCCAGAAGCACATTGCGCTCCTCGCCGGGAAGGCCCGCCTTAGCAAAGCGGGGGATCTGACGGGTGGGAGTGGCAAAATGCTTATTGCCCCATCCGCCGCGGCCGCCGCGGCAGAGGATAAAATCTTCCCCGTCGGACATATCGTGCAGGATCTTCCCCGACTCTCCGTCGCGGATCAGCGTACCGCGGGGCACGGGAATGATCACGCTCTCACCGTTTTTGCCGTGGCATTTGGCACCGCTTCCGTCGCCGCCGTTTTCGGCGATGAATTTCCGCTTATAGCGGAAAGCAAGCAGTGTATTGGCGCCCTCGTCCACGCGGAAGATCACATTGCCGCCGTTGCCGCCGTCGCCGCCGTCGGGGCCGCCCTTGGCCACGTATTTTTCCCGACGAAAGGACACGCATCCGTTTCCGCCGGCGCCGGCCTTGACAAATATCTCAATTTTATCGATAAACATAAGGGATCCTTTCCTTTACAATCGATTTTGCCCGGTCAATCAGCCCAGCATTTCCTTTGCCAGCTCGCCCAGAATCTGAATACCGCGGCGGATATCCTCATCGGAGGGGGTGGAGTAGTTGAGGCGGAAGGAGGGCGAGGGTGCCTCCGTATCGCAATTAAATGCGGTTCCGGGCACAACGGCCACTTTGCGCTCGATGGCACGCTTCACAAAGTCGTTCATGGGGATGCAGTCGGGCAAGGTACACCAGATGAAGAGACCGCCCTCGGGACGGGTATAGTGTATCTCCTTCGGCATATGCTGATCCAGGCAATCCAACATCAGCTGGCATTTCTCCCGATACAGAGTGCGGATGCCGGCGATGTGGCCGTCCATATCCCGCTCGGTCATGTAGCGGTGGCACAGCATCTGGAATAGAATATTGGTATGCACATCCTCGCACTGCTTGGCGACTACCATTTTCTGCACCAGCTTGTCGGGGGCGCAGACAAATCCTACGCGCATACCGGCGGATAGAATCTTCGAAAACGAGGAACAATATACGACGATGCCATCCTCGTCCATGGATTTGATGGTGGGCACATCCTCCCCGGCGAAGCGGAGCTCGCCATAGGGATTGTCCTCCAGGATGATTACGGAATGACGGCGGGCGATCTCATAGATGGCGCGGCGCTTCTCGGCGGAGGTAGTGATACCGGCGGGATTCTGGAAGGTGGGGATCAGATAGATCATTTTGGTATTGGGGTATTCCTGCAGCGCCTTCTCCAACTCGGCCGGATCGATACCGTCCTCATGGAGTGGAATGCCCACGGTCTTGGCGCCCACAGCGCGGAACGCATTCAGCGCACCGATGAAGCTGGGGTTCTCGCACAGGACCACGTCGCCTGGATTGCACAGTGCCCGGCAGGTGAGTTCCAAACCCTGCTGACCGCCGGAGGTGATGATGGTGGTATCAAAGTCCCGTCCGATGCCGAAGATGCGGGAGAGACGGTCGGCCACGGCGGTGCGCAGCGGCGGATATCCCTCGGTGATGCTGTACTGCAGAGCGGCGGTGGCATGGTTTGCAAAAATATCGGCGGAAATTTCACCCAATTCCTTGGACGGGAAGGAAAGCGGGGAGGGATTGCCGGCAGCAAAGCTGATGATGCTGGGATCACTCAGGCTCTTGAAAATTTCGCGGATCGCTGAGGGCTTCAGCGAAGCCAGATTATCGGAAAATACGTATTCCATGACAGATCGTGCCTTTCGGAAGCAAATTTTTACAAAATATAGTATAGCACACCCCACAGCAAATTGCAAGGCTATGGCAGACCAAAATGCGGAATATACACATTCTGCCCAATCGGATGCGGTAATATCGACCGAATTCCGGCGATGAAACAGGGATTTTTTGTCTAAAAACAATGATTTTTATTCTCTCCACTTGATTTTACATCCATTTTGTATTAGAATATGTGCATTAGGGAAAAATATAGAAAACCAATGGAGCAAACACAATTATGGGAAACAAATTCAGAAAAATCGGCGTTCTTACTTCCGGCGGTGATGCCCCCGGCATGAACGCAGCCGTCCGTGCTGTTACCCGTACAGCATTGGCACGCGGTGTAGAAGTTATGGGAATCTATGGCGGCTACCGTGGTCTGATTCATGACGACATGATTGAGCTGAAGGCCCGCAATGTTTCTAATATTATCTGGCGCGGCGGCACATTCCTGTATTCGGATCGCTGTCTGGAGTTCAAGACCGAAGAAGGCATGCAGAAGGCCATCGAAAACTGCAAAAAGCACGGCATTGACGGCATCGTTGCCATCGGCGGCGACGGCACCTTCCGTGGTGCTACCGACCTGTCTGTCCGCGGCATCCCCACCATCGGCATTCCGGCCACCATTGACAACGATATTACCGCAACGGAAAACACCATCGGCTTTGACACGGCTATGAACACCGTGCTGGATATGTGCGACCGCCTCCGCGACACCTGCGTATCTCACGCTCGCTGCAACGTGGTAGAGGTTATGGGCCGCGGTGCCGGCGACATCGCTTTGAACACCGCTATCGCACTGGGTGCAGTTGCCGTTGTTATCCCCGAGATGCCTTTCGATGCGGATGCTACCGTTGAGAAGATCCGTCACCTCCGCGAGGACGGCAAGCGCAGCTTCCTGGTCATCGTTTCCGAGGGCGTGGAAAACTTCGCCGAAGGCTTTGCCAAGCGCATTCAGGACGAAACCGGTGTGGAAACCAAGTTCGCCCGTCTGGCACACGTTGTCCGCGGCGGCAGCCCCACTCTCGGCGACCGTATGCTGGCTACCAAGATGGGTGTTCATGCTGTAGATCAGCTTCTGGCCGGCAAGAGCAATCTGGTTCTTTGCCAGCGCGACAGCAAGATCACCACGGTTGAGATCGTGTACTCTCAGTGCCTGGACCGTATGTACAAGGGCACCTTGAAAGAGGGTATGCTGGATCAGTTCTCTGAGGAAAAGATTGCGCAGATGAAGGCCGAGATCGAACAGAAGAAGAAAGATATCGCCGATCTGTACACTCTGGCAGAGGAAACCGCTCGCTGATTTCATGCAAACAAATATCGCCCCGTCCAACCGGACGGGGCGATTTCTTTTTTATTCGGAGCGGAGAGCCACCACGGGATCTTTCTTTGCCGCCAGGCGGGCGGGAATCAAACCGGCGATAAAGGTCAGAATCATGCTGATGGCAATCAGCGCCACAGCGCCCTCCCACGGCAAAGCGGCCAGGCCGCTGATGCCGGTAATCGCTTCCAGCACGATGCTGGCGATCAGATCGATGATCACGGTAACAACGATACCCAATCCGCCTGCCACAAATCCGACGGTGAGGGTTTCCGCGTTGAACACACGGGACACATCCCGCTTGGATGCACCGATGGAGCGAAGAATACCGATCTCCTTGGTGCGCTCCAGCACGGAGATATAGGTGATGATACCGATCATGATGGAGGACACCACCAGCGAGATGGCCACAAAGGCAATCAGGATATAACTGATGGCATTGATAACGGTAGTAACGGAGGACAAAAGCAGACCGATATAATCCGTATACTGGATCTGATCCGCCTCATCCACCGAGGCGTTATACTCCGTGATCAGATCGGAGAGGATTTCCTTGGATTCGAAATCCTTGGGATAGATAAGGATAGAGGTAGGTTTATCCAGATCGGACACACCGAGGCGAGCCAGATTGCCCTCGTAGGTGGCATCCGTAGTCTCCGGCTTCATGGCGGAGGCAAACATCTGCACGATCTGGGCGTCGGGCATACCGGACTGCTGCATCTGGGCGATGGTGGCGGAATACTTGGCGCTTTCCTCTGCAGGCAGAGTGGCGATGAACGCTTTGAGGGAATCCATGGTCCACACGATCTCCTCCGGCTCCTCAAAGGAGATGCCGGTGAAGATATCCGTATCGGGATCGGCCAGCTGGGCGCGGACGATCTCGCTGTCATTGACCTGCTCAATCAGGTACTCGGTCAGGGAGGGCAGGAATCCGATGGTGCCGGTTTCCGATCCCATGTTGGAATTTTCCGAGGGGCGCAGGATACCGACCACCCGCAATTCCGTGGCGGAGGACAGTTTCTCGCGGAGGTAGGCATCATCCTCGCTGCGGTCCTCCCAACCCTTTTCGGTTTTCTCAAAATAGTCTGTGTTCAGAAGCAGCTTGAAGGACAATGCCAGAATATCCTCATAGGTATAGCTGACGGGGACGGCCTCAATCTTCTCGCCCTGCATCAGTTTCCCCATGGTTTCGCTGACTTCGTCCTGATCCTTCAATCCCAGGGCATACAGGGTATAGTCGCTGACTTCGTTGTTCTCGTCCACGATCAGCACCACTTCGTTGTAGACCTCGGGCATCTTGCCGGCGATCACATCGAACTGCTTTCCCAGCAGTTCCGGATTATCCAGCAGTTCCGCCCAGACGTTCATCTGGTTGGCGTTGCCGCCCATGGGCGACATATTCTGCATCTCCTGCATTTCCTGCTCCATGCCCTCCGGCATTCCCATGCCCGCGCTGATCTTGGCAAACACGGTACTGGGATGCACCTGCACGATCTTCTCGGATGTATCGGATGCGTAGACGTTCATCACGGTGGAGTAGGTATACTGGATATCGCTGATCAGGCCGGGCACATCCTCATGAGACTCCAGATAGGCCTTGAAGGCTTCCAGGTTGTTGACTGTCACCTCGTCCAGCATACTGTTCATCACTTCGGTCATGACGGTGTTGGAGTAGATCTTATCCTTATCGTGGGATGCACTGCCCGCGTTTACATCCATCAGTGCGCTCATCATGCTGGAATAGTCCACGGTGGTTTCGGTGAGCTGAATGGGATAACTGGACAGCGTATCCTCCTCCACGCGGTCGATATACGCCTGGACTCCGGAGGACAAAGACAGAATCAAAGCAATGCCGATGATACCGATGGAACCGGCGAAGCTGGTGAGGAAGGTGCGGGCCTTCTTGGTCATCAGATTGTTGAAGGACAGGGCCAATGCCGTGAAAAACGACATGGACGTGCGCCCTTTTTTTGTGGGGGCGGCGGTCTTATCCGGAATCTCGTCCTTACCGTCGTAGGGATCGGTATCGTCCGTGATCCGGCCGTCCAGCAGACGGACGATGCGGGAGGAATACTGCTCCGCCAGATCCGGGTTGTGGGTGACCATGATGATCAGGCGGTCCCGGGAGATGTTTTTCAGAATCTCCATGATCTGGACGCTGGTGGCGGAATCCAAGGCACCGGTGGGCTCATCCGCCAGCAGGATCTCCGGATCGTTGACCAGCGCGCGGGCAATGGCCACACGCTGCATCTGTCCGCCGGAGAGCTGGTTGGGACGCTTGTGCATCTGGTCCGCCAGTCCCACCTGCGCCAGCGCATCGGCGGCACGGCGACGGCGCTCCGCACGGGATACGCCGGACAGCGTCAATGCCAATTCCACATTGGCCAGCACGGTCTGGTGGGGAATCAGGTTGTAACTCTGGAACACAAATCCAATGGAGTGGTTGCGATAGGCATCCCAATCCTTATCGCCGAACTTTTTGGTAGAGCGGCCCGCGATGATCAAATCGCCCTGGGTATACCGATCCAGTCCGCCGATGATATTGAGCATGGTAGTCTTGCCGCATCCGGATGGCCCCAGAATGGACACAAATTCGCTTTTACGGAACTCGATACTGATGCCCCGCAAGGCTTCCACCCGGCTGTCGCCCGCCAGGTACTCTTTTGTGATGTTTGATAACTTCAACATAGTTTTTCCTTATAATAATTCAGAATAGTATCAGTATACACCCTGCATGTTAACGTGTTGTTACGATTTTCGTTTTTTACAAAATTTATACAGTCCATCTTCGGTTTCGTAACATTTTTCCCGCGCCGCTGCCGTCGGGACTTGCAAATCCGCACGAAATATGCTATAAATAATACAGACGCTATCCCGATTCTCACAAGCGAGGGTAATTATGAAAAAAATCCAATGGAAGGGCGGCACGCTGCTGGGACCGATCCCGCCGGTCATGGTCAGCTGCGGCACGATGGACGAGGCCAACATCATCACCATTGCCTGGACCGGCATCGTGAACACCATTCCGCCCAAGACATACATTTCCATCCGTCCCACCCGCCACTCCTACGGCATCATCCGGGACAGCGGCGAATTCGCCATCAACCTGACCACGGCCGATCTGGTCCGATCCGCCGACTCCTGCGGGGTATACACCGGCCGAAAGGTGGACAAATTCACCCGGTTTCATCTGACGAAGGAGGAGTCCTCCCTGCTCTCCTGTCCGCTGATCGCGGAATCTCCCCTCTCCCTGGCCTGCCGTGTGACGGACATCATCCCCCTGGGATCTCACGACATGTTTTTGGCGGACATTGTGGGCATTGAGGTGGATCCGTCTCTGATCGACAAGGACGGGCGTCTGCATCTGGAGTGGGCGCATCTGGCGGCCTTCGCCCACGGGCAGTATTACGAACTGGGACGGCAGATCGGTGCCTTCGGTTTCTCGGTGAAGAAGGACAAGCATCCGCCCCACAAGAAGAAGCACGGTCCCCGCAAAAAAGCATAACAAAAAACTCTGTTTGCCATGGCAAACAGAGTTTTTATTCAGATCACAAACTGCAGAAGCAGGAATGACACGTATACACCGAGGAGCACAATGCCCTGCCAACGGGACAGTTTTTCCCGAACGAGTGCGGGGACGGTGAGAATCAGCATAACGGCCAACATCACGGGAATATCGATAATGAGGGACGAATTGATTCCGCCGATATATGCGGATGCAGGCACATCAAAGGGATTCAGTGTGACGGCGATGCCGCTTACCAGCACCAGATTGAAGATATTGGCACCGATGACATTGCCCAGGGAAAGGGAGCCGTGCCCTTTGATCAGAGATGTAATGGCGGTGACCAATTCCGGCAGGGACGTGCCGATGGCCACGATAGTCAAGGCGATGACTTTTTCGGAAACGCCGCACTTTTCCGCGATCAGGATGGCGTTATCCACCAACAGATCCGCACCGACGGCGATCAGGATTGCGCCCAGCACCAAGAGAACAATATCCTTGAGCAGACTGTCCTTGGTTCCCTTCTCCGCAGATTCCACCAC
The DNA here is from genome assembly GCA_017468385.1 of Clostridia bacterium. Classification (GTDB taxonomy): domain Bacteria; phylum Bacillota; class Clostridia; order Oscillospirales; family CAG-272; genus SIG701. Next base: position 1,087 of record JAFUIQ010000037.1, on the reverse strand, counting down.
GTGATCCTCGCCGGAGGCGGCCTCCAATTCTTCCTCCTGCATAACGGGTCCGTGTTCCTCCTCCGCCTGCACCACATCCACGGAAACGGCGGTGGTCTTCATACGGAGAATGGTGGTCAGCATATACAATCCGAACACAGCCAGCAGAATAATGCCCAGCGTGAGGGAAAACCGACCGAACACATAGGCACCCACGCAATAAATGGCCGCGGCAAGGAAGAAGAAAATCACAGGTACCACCATGCTTTTCCGCGCGGCGGGGCCCGGCTTGATGGAGATAGTAATGGCCGCGATCAAGGCGGTATTGCAAATGATGGAGCCGATGGCGTTGCCATAGGCGATAGAGCCGCTTCCCTGCAGTGCTGCACCGGCCGATACCATCACCTCGGGAAGGGTGGTTCCGATGGCCACCACGGTGGCGCCGATCAAAATTTCGGGCAGATGGAAACGGCGGGCGATGCCGGTGGCACCGTCCACAAACCAATCTCCGCCCTTGATGAGCAATACAAAGCCAACGGCTAACAGAAGAATGGGAATAAACATACTGCCTCCTCGTGAATAATCGATAGAAATCGTACTTTTATCATATAGTATACCAAATCCCGAAGGAAATAACAAGACCATTCGCGCTTATTATTGTTTTTATCTTTGCGTGTAGAAGACGGGATTGCCCGGTCTGCGGGCGGCCGAGTTGCTACGCGTTGCATGATGCGACGCGGCAACTCGCGTGGTCAGGCTCTGACTGCCACCGGCAGTCATTCACTACCGGCCCTTCAAGTCCCGTTCCAATCAAATCAAAAAATACAGGCACCACCCTGCGGGTAATGCCTGTATTTTGGTGCGGAAGACGGGACTTGCCCGGCTGCGGCCGGAGCTGTGGTGCGGAAAAACAGTCCCCCGGACTGTTTTTTAACACGCACCCTTCAAGTCCCGTTCCAATCAAATCAAAAAATACAGGCACCACCCTATGGGCAATGCCTATGTTTTGGTGCGGAAGACGGGACTTGCCCGGTCTGCGGACCGGAGCTGTGGTGCGGAAAAACAGTCCCCCGGACTGTTTTTTAACACGCACCCTTCAAGTCCCGTT
>JAFUIQ010000018.1 GCA_017468385.1 Clostridia bacterium | reverse complement strand
TCGTGCTTGTCAATACCTTTTTGAAACTTTTTTCGAGTTTTTTCTGTACCGACACGCCTCGCAGGTGTCCCTCGCTTGAGGGCCTTATGAGTATACCACATCCCTCCTCTCTTTGTCAACTCCTTTTTTCGATTTTCTTCATTTTCGCGCTTTTGCGTATAGACCGCTGTTTTTTACGCACTCTAATTGTGCGAGGTGCCATATGATCACTGTCTTTATCCGTACGATCCTGATTTACGTATTCTTACTCGCCGCCATGCGCTTTCTCGGAAAGCGACAGATCGGCGAGCTGCAATTATCGGAATTGATAACCACACTGATGCTGTCGGAGCTGGCGGTCACGCCCATCGCCGACGCCGATGTCCCCATTTCATATGCCATTCTGCCCATACTGACTATTCTTTCCATGGAAGTGATCGTCTCCTGTGCCACGGCGCGATGGGTTCCTCTGCGGAAATTTCTGATCGGGGCGCCCAGCCTGCTGATTTACCGGGGACGACTGAACACGGATGAAATGAAAAAGCAGCGAATCGGCGCGGGTGAGTTGCTGTCGGAGTTGCGCTTGAAAAACATCTCGGACATCCGCCAGGTACGCTACGCCATCCTGGAGGACAACGGAAAACTATCCGTTTTTACCCACGCAAAAGACTCCCCCCTGACCCCGGACACGGCAAAAATCAACGCCGAGGAGGTCGGCGTTGCTCTGCCGATTGTGGTTAACGGTATTTTTATGAAAGACAGCATGCGGCACGCGGGAATCGACAACGAGCGCATGCGGCAGATTTTGAAGAAATTGAACATTACGGAACAGGATATTCTTCTGATGACGGTGGACGAAGAAAAACGCATTTCCTATGTGCTGAACCAATCATCGGACGGAACCATCCGGGAGGGAAAATTATGAAATCGCTGCTCGCCGCGTGTCTAATACTGGCTGTGGTAATAACTGCCGTTTTTCTGCACGGAACATCCGTACACGATTGCACCCAGCATTTGATGCTTGCCGTACAGTCACTTCCGCAAAACACAGATGGCGATCCCGCAGATTACGAGACCGCCATGCAAAACCTGTATATAATATGGAAGGAAAACCGTTCCCGACTCGCCGTCACCGTACCCGGCCGTATCACAGAACCCATGGAGCGATCCATCCGATCCATTGAAGCCGGGTGGCAATGCGGAAACAATGCCCTGTACCGCCAATCCGTCGAGGAAGCGCTCCTCGCCATTCAGCGAATCCGGGACACCGAAGGATTTTCCCTTACTGCCGTTTTATGATTCCGATTCGTCCAACGCCCGGCGGATTTCCTGTGCCACCTTTCTGGCCAGAACGGAATACCCGGCGGGGCTGGGATGGATACCGTCTTCACTGATGTACTCATCCAGATGGCCGTCGATCACCGAGTACAGATCGTTGACGCGGATGCCGCGGGACTGCATCAATTCCGTGGCTGCCGCATTGTAGCGGCGCACATCCGCGTTCCAGGGCGCCATATAGTCCGTCAGATGCACCTTGGGCGCGGCGGCATCCGTATTGATAAGCGAATTGACCGGCATCTTTTTATCCAGAGCGGGACCGCCGGGGATGATGGTGGCCCAGATCAGGTTTTTCGTGTAACTTTCCATCTGGATCGCCAGGCGGCGATTTACTTCCAGATATTCCTCCAGCGGGGTGAACAAAAGGCCGTCGGCCGTACAGCGGTGCAGATCCCAGATGCCCGTGTTCCAGTGAATCAGATCCACGTGGGGAGATCCCCAGGATTCCATCCAGCTGAACATGCCCCACAAAGTGAACTTGGTATAGCGGCAGTTCTCTTTGGGGGAGAACACCTGCACATCGTCCCCCAGCAGTTCGCGGACTTCCTTTTCATATCCCAGGCGAATGGAGTCGCCGATCAGCACTACGTTTTTCATATTTTGGTATCCTTTCCGGTGGCGGAATTACATAATAATGATTGATAGTATTATACTGCACTCCCCACCGGATGGCAACCGTTTTTTGAAAATCCGCTCAATTTCTTTCCTCACTCACCTTCGCGTGTTCCGCAAGAAATTGCTCCATGGCAATCAGCGTGCGGGGCAAAATGAAATGCTCCACTTTTTCCGTTTGCTCCAGCTCGCTTTCCGTCCCATTCAGCAAGCAGAAAAAACGATGGACCGTATCGTGCCGCGTCATCAGGTATTCCCCTACGCACCGACCGTACTCCGTCAGGGTTACATATCCGTACCGCGCCGCGTCCACACATCCGCACTCCGCCAGATTGGTGATCATTTTCGTAGCGGACGAAGGCGTAACGTGCAAGCGCCTGGCCAGATCCCCCGCCCGCACCGGCGCCCCATCTGCCGCCATGCGGAAAATCATTTCCAGATAATCCTCCATGGCGGAGGTGATCCGCTTTTTCTCCGCATCCCGATATCCCGTCAATGTGCGGAACTCCCCGCTTTGTCCGTTGTTCTCCGCCTGGCACATATTCCCTCCGATCCGCCGTTGTCAACATTCGGCACCATGTGACATATAGTAACCAATGGAAAGATTCTTTCCTTACACCAAGTTTATGACTCGGAGAATACCAATATGAATACATTCATCCATATGAACGCCCTGTCTCCCGGACAGCGAGGCACCGTCACGGACATCCGTCACACGGGGGAGATGCGGCGGCGTCTGCAGGACATCGGTCTCATCCGCGGCACGCCGGTGGAGTGCGTGGGGCGAAGCCCCCTGGGCGATCCCGCCGCTTATCGGATCCGCGGCGCAGTGATTGCTTTGCGGGATCGGGACACCGCCCTGATCGGGATCACCCCCTCATCGCCATGGGATTGACACGACAAACTACAGCGCAGGCCATGGATACTCCCACCCGCCGCAAAGGGGAATGGGTGGTGGCACTGGCCGGCAACCCCAACGTGGGAAAAAGCACGGTGTTCAACGCCCTGACCGGTCTGCATCAGCACACAGGCAACTGGTCCGGCAAAACCGTGGGATGCGCCGGGGGCGAATGCCGGGTGGGCGACAATCCCTTCTCACTCATCGATCTGCCCGGGTGCTATTCCCTGCTCTCCCACTCCGCCGAGGAGGAAGAAGCGCGGGATATGCTGTGCCGCGACCTGGTCGATCTGGTGGTGGTAGTCTGCGATGCCACCTGCCTGGAGCGGAATCTGAATCTGGCACTGCAGATCCGGGAAATTTCGCCGCGCACCGTTTTGTGCATCAATCTGATGGACGAAGCCAAAAAACGGCGGATCACCATCGACACGGCGTTGTTATCTGCCCGGCTGGAGATGCCGGTCATCGGCATTTGCGCCCGCAGAAAGAAAGACATCCGCACCTTGTGCGATCGGATTGTATCCACCTGCGAAGCCAACAGACGAGAACGGAGTGAATCCCTCTATCCCGATTATATCGCTGACGCGCAAAAGGAACTGCTATCCGTTCTGGCCCCCACCCTGGGGGAAACCGCCGCCGCATTCACCGCCCTGCGGCTGCTGGACGGCACCTGTACCGACTGCCCGGCGTGCCTTTCCACGGATGAACGTGAGAAGGTGCAAAACATCCTCACCGCGTTCCTGGACGCCGGCCACACGCCCGAGAACACAGCGGACGCCATGGCCACCGCCCTTGTCACCGCCGCCGAAGAAATCTGCCGCGGCGCGGTTATCTGTGGCGAGGTCCGCCAAAAGGGACGCATCGATCGGATCCTCACCGGGCGGTGGACCGCCTTTCCCGTAATGCTTCTCTTTTTGATGCTTCTTTTCTGGATCACTATCGTGGGAGCCAATTATCCCTCCTCCGCCCTGTCCGCCTTGTTCACGGCGGGAGAAGCACCGTTTTTGGCGTTTCTCACCCACATTGGACTGCCCGCTTTTCTGTGCGAAATGCTGGTGTACGGGATGTATCGGGTTCTCTCGTGGGTGACTGCCGTCATGCTTCCGCCCATGGCCATCTTCTTTCCCCTGTTCACCCTGCTTGAGGACGTAGGTTATCTTCCTCGGATCGCCTACAATCTGGACCGGTGCTTTCAGCGATGCCGCAGCTGCGGAAAGCAGGCGCTGACCATGTGCATGGGCTTCGGCTGCAACGCCGCCGGGGTGGTGGGATGCCGCATCATCGACTCCCCACGGGAGCGGCAGATCGCCATACTGACCAACAATTTCGTCCCCTGCAATGGGCGATTTCCTCTGCTCATCGCCATGTCCTCCATGTTCTTTCTGGGCACGTCGGATGTGGCGTCGTCCCTGGGCGGGGCGCTGTTTCTTGCCGCCGCGGTAGTTTTTTCCGTGGCCATCACACTGGCGGTATCCGCGCTGCTATCCCGCACGATCCTGCGGGGAGTCCCCTCCTCCTTCACGCTGGAACTGCCGCCCTACCGCCGTCCCGCTATCGGATCGGTGCTGGTCCGCTCCATGCTGGATCGCACCATCTTCGTTCTGGGACGGGCGATCTCTGTGGCGGCCCCCGCCGGGATTCTGATCTGGCTGTTATCCAACACCCATGTGGAGGGTGTGTCCCTCTTCGCCCACCTGACCGGCATGCTGGATCCCATGGGCCGTGTGTTTGGCATGGACGGCGTCATCCTGCTGGCGTTTATTCTTGGATTTCCCGCCAACGAAACAGTGATCCCCATCATGATGATGGGATACATGGGCGGGGGCACGCTGGTGGAATACGAATCCCTCCACTCCCTGCGTACCTTGCTCACCGCCAACGGATGGACACCGCTGACCGCGGTGTGTGTAATCCTGTTCAGCCTGATGCATTGGCCCTGCTCCACCACGATGCTGACGATCCGCAAGGAAACGGGCAGTCTGTCCCTGACCGCGCTGGCATTTTTCCTTCCCACGGTGTGCGGTCTTCTTTGCTGTGCCGTCGTCAACGCAATCGGATGCCTGATATCATAAAACTTTAGCACTCGTTTTGCGCGAGTGCTAATTGTTTACATTTCGGACATGTCTCCGCTACACATTATTCATCGTCATGGTGTATGATACTATCTGTACAGGGGAAAATGAAATACAAAAGGAGAAGCGTCGTTTCCGTCCCCCGAACGTATCGGAACGCCGCGCACAATGCGTATATGAATCTGCAAAAACTGACGCAAAAAAGCCTGGAAGCTGTGCAGCAGGCACGCGATCTCGCTTTGGAAAACGGCAATCAGCAGCTGCACCAATCCCATCTGCTTCTCGCCCTCCTCCGCCAGGAGGACGGACTGATCCCGGAAATGCTCCGCTCCCTGCATGTTTCGCTTACCGCACTGGACAGCGAAATTAGCACATCCATCGGCAAACTGCCAAAAGTGGGCGGTAGTATTGATCCGGAACGGGTATATCTGTCCCGGGAGCTGAATGATGCGCTGAGCGAGGCGGAAAAGCAGGCCGCCGACATGAAAGACGAATATGTTTCCGTGGAACACCTGATGCTGGGACTGATCACCAAGGCGGATCGGGTGGTGAAGGACATCTTCTCCCGTTACGGCATCACGAAAGAAATATTTCTCACCGCTCTGAAGAATATCCGCGGCAATCGGCAGGTAACGGGCGATAACCCGGAGAGCACCTACGATGTTCTGAAAAAATACGGAAGCGATCTGGTGGAATTGGCCCGGGCGCAGAAACTGGATCCTGTCATCGGCCGGGACGACGAAATCCGCAACGTGATCCGCATCCTGTCCCGCAAGACGAAGAACAATCCCTGCCTGATCGGCGAGCCCGGCGTGGGCAAGACCGCCATCGCCGAGGGATTGGCCCAGCGGATCGTCCGCGGCGACGTGCCGGATAATCTGAAAAACCGCTCCCTCTTCTCTTTGGACATGGGGGCGCTGATCGCCGGCGCCAAATTCCGCGGCGAATTTGAGGAACGCCTGAAAGCCGTATTGCAGGAGGTCCGCGAGAGCGACGGGCAGATCATTCTGTTCATCGATGAGCTGCACACCATCGTGGGTGCCGGAAAAACCGACGGAGCCATGGACGCGGGCAATCTTCTGAAGCCCATGCTGGCTCGGGGGGAGCTCCACTGCATCGGAGCCACCACCTTGAACGAATACCGAAAATATATTGAAAAAGACGCCGCATTGGAACGGCGCTTCCAGCCGGTGCTGGTGGAGGAACCCACCGTCACGGACACGGTATCCATTTTGCGCGGTCTGAAGGAGAAATACGAAATCTATCACGGCGTAAAAATCCACGACCAGGCATTGATCTCCGCCACTGTGCTGTCGAACCGATACATCTCCGATCGCTTTTTGCCGGACAAGGCCATCGATCTGGTGGACGAGGCCTGTGCCCTGATCAAAACCGAGATGAATTCTATGCCCACGGAGATGGATGAGATTTCCCGCCGGATCATGCAGTTGGAGATCGAGGAAGCCGCCCTTTCCAAGGAAAACGACAAGCTCTCCCAGGAACGACTGAGCACAATCCGCGAGGAACTGTCCGCCATGCGGGACAAATTCAACGCCATGAAGGCCCAGTGGGAAAACGAAAAGAACTCCATCTCCCGGGTGCAGAAGCTCCGTGAGGAGATCGACGCCGTGGGTGCCGCCATTGAAAAGGCCCAGAATGAATACGATCTGGCGAAGGCGGCGGAACTGAAATTCGGCCGTCTGCCCCAGCTGAAGAAGGAACTGGCGGCCGCGGAATCCGACAGCGAGAATACCGCCCGCCGCACCACCCTGCTCCGCGATACGGTCACGGAGGAGGAAATCGCCCGGATCGTGGCCCGCTGGACGGGCATCCCCGTGGCGAAACTGATGGAGGGCGAACGGGAGAAACTGCTCCATCTGGATGACACGCTCCATGAGCGGGTGATCGGGCAAGATGAAGCGGTGCAGAAGGTGTGCGACGCCATCCTGCGCTCCCGGGCGGGTATCCAGGATCCCCGCCGTCCCATCGGATCGTTCTTGTTCCTCGGCCCCACCGGCGTGGGTAAAACGGAGTTGGCGAAAGCGCTGGCCCAGGCCCTGTTCGATGATGAAAAGAGCCTGATCCGCATTGACATGAGCGAATATATGGAGAAGCATTCCACCTCCCGCCTGGTAGGTGCCCCTCCCGGATACGTGGGATACGATGAGGGCGGCCAGCTGACCGAGGCCATCCGCCGTCAGCCCTATGCGGTGGTATTGTTTGATGAGGTGGAAAAGGCCCACCCCGATGTGTTCAATATCCTTTTGCAGGTGCTGGATGACGGACACATCACGGACAGCCAGGGACGCACCGTGGATTTCAAGAACACCATCATTATCATGACCAGCAATCTGGGATCGGAATACATTCTGGAAGGCATCGATGAGCGCGGCGAGATCCGCGAGAGCGCCCGGGAGACGGTGAGTGCTCTGCTGAAGCGGAGCTTCCGTCCGGAATTCCTGAACCGGCTGGACGAGATCATCTTCTACAAGCCTCTATCCCGGGAGAACATCCGCGGCATCATCGATCTGCTTCTCTCCGATCTCGGAAAGCGGCTGGCAGACCGCCGGCTGTATATCACCGTCACCGAAACAGCGAAAGAGCACATGATTGACGCGGGCTACGATCCCGTATACGGCGCGCGGCCGCTGAAGCGGTATATCGCCTCCCATCTGGAGACGCTGATCGCCCGCAAGATCCTCGCCGACGATCCCGCCCCGGATACGACGATTGCCATCGATTTTGACGGGAATACGCTGACAGCGAAATAACGCAAAACATCCCCCGCGAGAGCGGGGGATGTTTTATTGTGGGGCAAACACTACTCTTCGTGGGAAATATGGCAAAAGCCTTTCCAGCCGCAATGTGGGCATTTGAACACGCCGTCCCCATTGATGTGAATGGTGAAAGCGGCTTTCCACCACTTCGGATAAAATGTTTCACCACACTTGGGGCAGTAATGTTTTCTCCCGGCAATCGCTTTACCCACGGCACACCAGACAAAAAGAAGGAGTAATACCGTGGGAATCGCGATCACCCACCAGGGCACGTTGCTGTAGTGCACATCTCCAAAATGAACCTCACAAGCTGTCAGCATCGGGACAAGCCACAACATAACACAAACGGCAAGAATGTATTTTCTCATGTTATTTCTCCTCGCTGTATGGATAATAATTCAGCCAAACACCGTGAATCTTTTCCTGTAAAAAAACAATCTTGATATATAGCCCCAGATTTTCATATTTCAAATAACAGTAATATATATTATGTAACTCCCTGTCTTGCACAGTCTTATCTTTTTCAAGGAAATTACCCAAAGGCTTCAACGTATCTGCAACCTTTTTTCGGAATGCGTTCAAAGAGAGTTGCTGTTTCATAACATCTGAAAAACTGGCAAAGCACCAATCGTATCGTTTCTGAACAAACGCATCCGCAAACCTCTCGGCGATCGCCATCTGCGTCACTGTGAGATGGGAACGATCGAGCGATTCCGCAGCAAAAATATCTCCGCCGTCATCCAATGTCATTAAGGCTTCACTAAGCAGGTGGTATTCTTTCACCTTTTCCTCAATCAGAGCAATCAACTCCGCCTTCCGCGCTGAAATTGCCTCTGCCAATGGACAGTTGTTTGCCTGCAGTTCTCTGATTTTTGCGATAGGCAAACCAAGGGAGCGCAGAACCAGCACCTCTTTGATTTTTTCAATTTGTTCACAAGAATACTGTCTTCGACTATTATAGGGGGATGTTGTACTTTGAACAATTCCCTTTTGCTCATAAAACCGAAGTGTGCGAGATGTACACCCCAGCAAATTGCACACCGTATTGATATCCGTAAGTCTGTCCTGCACCACTCCACCACCTTTCGGCTATATTATACCACTTGACGCCGCGTCAATGTCAAGGGAAAACGCAAAACATCCCCCGCGAGAGCGGGGGATGTTCTGATTTGTTGCGAGGAGTTAATGATACTCCTTTTTCTTTCCCATAAACGGTTCATACTTGGCAAACAGTGCCTGCATCTGCGGCAAGTCTTTTACCTTCTCGTATATCTTGCATTCGCGCAGATACTGGATTTCCCGCTCAACCTCATTGGATTCTGTCCCGGAACAGATATTTGTCATATCCTGCACTTTTCCACGCACAAGATACGATGTGTGCACACTGGTTTGCGGCAGATCATCATATGCTTTTGCATGGGCAAAACCTTTTTCATAGTTGTCTATGGCCGCATCCAGTTCGTTCAGCATTGCGTAGCGATTGGCAATCCAAATATACAACTCACATAAGTGGTAATGACAGAACCCGTAATCCCCCTCATCCAGTACAAGTTCAATCAAAGAAACTGCCTTTTTGAGAAGCCGAAGTTGTTCTGCTCGATCCGTCGCGTACAAAGCCGCATTGCGTATCTTAACCTGAAGTATTTCTGTGTAGTTCCAAATGTTTTCGCGCAGCTGAGCCCACCACTCCGCACTTCCCTCATCATAGCAGTTTTCCAGCTCTTGATCTTTCGTCATCCAATAGTCCGGGAGACGGCTCACCGTTTCAATGGCCTTATCTTTTTTACCATCCAGAATATACAGCCCGCCCAGAATGGAAAGTGCCGCATATCTTGTCTTATCCGCAGTGCATTCGTCAAGTACCCGCTCGCACAAGCGGTACAATTCTTCTTTGTGCACTTCATTTCCGTAAGGCTCTGTGCAGTTGGGATCATAGTTGAGCTGCCACATGTATTCTTCCACGATGCGCCAGTCATTCGGAAATTCATTGTATGCCTTCACCATCAGATCGAATTTTTCATGTACTTTTCCCTGTGCACCGAACTGGTGATATTCATCCAGATACCGCTGAATCTTTTCTTCATTCTTCGCCATATCCAGCCCCAGAATCTCATCGGTGGATACACCAAAATAGGACGCCAGCGGAATCACCATGCTGATATCGGGCAGAGATTCCCCTCGCTCCCATTTGGAAACAGCGGGTGTGGAAACGTGCATATACTCTGCCAACGTTTCCTGCGTAATGCCTTTTTCGCGGCGAAGTCGTTTTACATTTTCGCCAATATACAGTTCCATAAAATATCTCCTCTGTTTGTGTATTCGAAATCACCGGTGTTTCTGATTGTATTATACACAGGATTTCGTATACCTGCAAGATATAGACAGGAAAGCGAATTCAACTGTCAGTTAATTTTTTTGCTCACGCAGAAAAACATCCCCCGCCGAAGCGGGGGATGTTTTGTATCTTTCAAACTACTGCACGGGAACACTCAAATCATATCGGCTGTGAAGATTTCCGGAACGCCCTGCGCGGCAAGCGTTTTTCTCTGTTCATCACACAGCGGATTTTTATGGAGCTGCCCGTCCGACTCGTATTTTCCCTCATCAATTTCCAAATACAGGCATCCGAGAAAATCCAGCCAGTTTGCCGCATACTGCTCCGGATCTGTCACACGAAAGAAATCATATCCTCCGGCAGAGTAAAACACATGGATCGCTTCATGCAATTTGCTGTGTTCATCCAGTCGGAATTCTTCGGGGATGACAAATCCTTCCCTATCCCATTCTCCATAGAAAAATATACCGTGAGACATTCGCATCTAATACCTTCTTCCTCTGTTTATCCATATGAATCTACTCAATTATACCACAAAGAAATCCACAAACGCAATATGCCACGGCATATATGCCGTGGCATTGGATGCTTTCACTGTGTTCTCACAGGTAAACTATTATTTTCTGTAGCCGCAGTTCTTTCCGACTTTGACCAGTCCCATGCGTTCGCTGAACTCCACGCTGAGAGGGGAATTTTTCTCCCAGGGATTCATATCGTCCTCCAACGCGTTGGCGTTCCCGAGGACAGCGTTTTCCTGCAGGCACATGGCAATAACGTATTTCCAGATCAATTCGATCGCCGGATCATTCTTTCCCTTCTCTGTGGTGAAGATGCCGCCGATATCGTACCATTTTCTGTCGCGGATCCGATCCATGGTCGGCAAAGCCAGAGCAACCATTTCCCCGTCGGCAAACAATCCGACCGGGCGCATACCCACATTGCCTTTTCCGTCAAAATGAATCTGAATGGCTTTGACATGGCAATCGGCGCATCCGCCGCCTTGGCGGAAGGCTTTTATGATCGTCATATCCTCCGTTGTCAGCTCACGCACGATCATGCCATCCGGCTCGGGAACAAGAACCTCTTCGCGGGGATACACCATATCGTACCCATACCGGCAAGTGAGTCCCAATTGCGCCACTTCGGCATCAAACGCACCCCATTCGCAATCCACCGATTTGCGCATGGAAAAACGAAGATTCTGGTTTTTGGACAGCAAATTCAGATATGCGATCGCGTCTGTTTCCTCCTCGCACACGATGGTCACGGCAGGCTCGGGATCATTGTAATCGGAAACGTATACAAAATGCGACAGCTGCACGGGATCGCCCAGGGTTAGAACCTCCGTTTCAGCGATCGTCATGTTGATCATATCCTCGGCATACTTCAGCGGATTATGGGTGAAGCAGTAATCCAATGCCAGCGACACATCGGCAGATTTCAATTCAGGGAAATTCCGCCGGAAGTGGCTGATAGCGATCTTACCGGACAGATCGTGCCACGTGATCGGTTCGGCGGAATATGTTTTCCGATACTCACTGGGAGACATTCCGTAAAAATTCTTAAACGCACGGGCGAAACTTTCGGGGCTGGCGTACCCGAATTCCAAAGCGATATCCAAAATGGATTTCTCCGTTCTGCGCAGAGCCAGTGCGCTTCGCGTCAATTTGTACACGCGGGAGTACTCCACGGGACTGTATCCCGTATGCCGCTGAAACATGGCATCAAAATAGGTCAGCGAAAAGCCTGCATTGTCCGCAATCCCCTGCAGGGACAAATTTTCCCCCGGATTCTTTTGAATGAATCCAATGGCGTTGTCAATCAATGTTTTGTTTTCCATGTCGTATCCTTTCATCACAGCATCTGGATTCTGCAGGCGACCGCCTTGAAACCAACACTTTCGGCTGTTTTTTGGGATGCAATATTGTCGCCGTTCACAGACGAATAATACACATCGTAAGATTTTCGCCGCACATCGCAGACAATCTCGCAAAGCAGCTGTTTTCCGTATCCTTTTCCCCGGCACACATCCTCTATGGTAATCTGTGTAATATCACAGGCATGCAGTGATGGATAATGATCCACCATAGCAAATCCGATCGGAGTTCCGGCATCGTTTCGTGCTATGTACAGGCATTTTGTGCCGTCCATGATTTTGTCTTTTTCCCGCTTCCAGTAATTCAACAATCTGGCTCCATGATTTTCCCGCAAAAAGGACAAATACATAGCATCATAGGTTTTCAGAATCTCAGCACTGTCCTCATCCGCAATCTTTTCCATTTGTATATCGGATATGGCTGTATCATTCCCATCCAAAAATTTATAGTGGAAAGTAATACCGTGCTTTTCGTGAACCTGCGCATCCGTATATTCATCGATACGGCAAGCGAAACCAAAGCCAACTGCCTGCGAAAATAGATTTCTTGCCCTGGCCAGAACAGCGGGCGAATAGGGAGAAAATATTTCCACTGTGTCCCCGCCGCCGTAATTTGTTGCCATATAAAACGTATTGGTTTCATCAAAGTAGTATTTACTATGGAAATTCTCGCTGTCACGTATGAGATCAGTCCACACACAATAATCCGACAAAACTTGGTTGACAAACTGCTTTCTGCTGATAGTATAAAGCATTATCTCATCTCCTTTCTGTGCCTTCATTGTAGCACAGGAAAACGGAGGTGTCCTTGCAGATATTATTGTGTTTGAAACATACTAATACTTTTTTGATGCAAAAACACCCCATAGGTGCGAGCCTATGGGGTATCGTTTCTTATTACAGTGCCAGCAGAAACGCGGCCAGCCGATCGGTGATACGGCGGTAGCCCAGATCGTTTGGATGGAGTCCGTCGGGGCACAGCATCTTTTTCTGCACTTCCAGTTTCGGCTGGATACCGGCGGTGGCAAACAGATCCAGAACCGGCAAGGAGTAGAACCGTGCCACCTCTTTGATTATGTCCACATAATCCACCAGGCGGCATCCATTATGGTTGAGGACGTCCTCGTTTGCGCGGTGGATCGGCGTGATGAACACAATGGTGGACGTGGGGTATTTTTCGATCAGGCTGCGCATCAAGGTATGGCAAGCGCCATAAAAAGTATCCGGGGTCCGGTCGGCAAAGGTGCCCATGGGCGCGTCGCCGTGACCGAAATCATTGGTTCCGCCGAACACCACGATCAGATCCGCATCGGGATCCATTCCCTCCACGCGGGAGCAAAAATCCTGATCCCATTTCGCATTGGAAGGGATATGCTGGCGGGCAAAGCGGGTGCCGCCGATGCCGTAATTACGGGCGACAGCCAATCCCTGCTCCTTCTCCAGCATGCTGGGATAGCGGAATTCGGGGGCGGATGATCCCGTACCGAAGGTGATACTGTCACCGAGGAAATTCACTTTCAATCCTTCAAGTTTCATAACGATTCACTCCAAATCAATAATATCCACCGGGATAGATTTTGCCAGGGATGCGTTTTTGTACCGTTTGTCGTCGCTCACATCCCGATACACTTTTACATACGGCGGGATGGGGGCCTGCGTGTTTTCATCGGGCAACTCGATTTCCAGAACGGCCCGGTCGGACCAGAAGGGATACACGTCGATCTCACAAACGAATCCCTCATGGGGAATGCGGTATCTCGTTTTTCTGACAGGATGGCGGTCGGGATCGGCACGGCGGAGCAAATCCTCATACTCCGCATAGGTGAGATCCCGCTCCTCCTCCAAAGCGCTCAGATCGCTGAGGCGCCGCTTGGAAGTATACACAAAGCGCACCGTATCCTCCTCGACGATCCGGCGGACACGGGCGGTTTCCCCACTTCCGGATGTCAGGTAGGTCTGGGTGATCTCCCAGATGCGCACGCCCTCCATCTTTCGCAAAAGCTCCGTGTCGGGATAGGCGATCAGATATTTCCGTTCAATTTCAACGGGACAGCCGGCCATACTCCAGTCCTCGCTTGGTATTTAAGATATTGCGACCACTTCCGGGTCGGGACGGGTGGTGAAATCCACACGGGTGGCCACCAGGACGGGGCCCTCCTGGCCGTAGAGCTTGTTGTATTCCACGGATACTTTGGCGGTGACGATGACCCAATCCCGCGCTTTGAGGGAGGTGCTCCGCTTCCATTTACAGATCAGGCCGCCGAACTGGATATCGTCCGCACAGCAGGTCATGATGTGGCGTCCCACCGCCATGGTATTGGGCGGGAACTGGCCGTCGATGGCCACGATGGCCTTGAAGCGCACCGTTTTCGTATCGTATTTCAGCATGTCCTCCATCAGATCCTGATACCAGAGGGCATAATCGTTGTCGGCGATATCGATCACATCCGCATTCAGATCAAAGGGTAGCGGATCCTCGATATCGTCCGCCTCCGCCCGGCCGTCGGTGTAATCGTACTCGATGTTGGCGCGGCGGCTGATTCCCCGCACCAGCTTATGCAGGGGCATCTTGTCCGTATCGTCCGTAACGCGATTGAACACCACCAGATCGCAGGACTGGAGTTTGTCCACCACCAGCGAGCGCATATTGGCGTTGTAGTTCAGAATCGTGGTGGCGTCGGCGGCAAAAATCTCCTGATACACCATCCAATTCTCCGGCAGTGCCCGGAAGAAGGTGCTCAACTGCCACATGCCGTTATACTCGGCGATCACACGCTCGATGCCGTACTTTTTCTCAAACGCCGCCAGCGTCAGCGGATTCAGATCCTCCTCAGACTCGATGACCTCCACCCAGGTATTCTCGGATGCGAACGTGGTGGGATCGTACTCCTCGATTCCCTCCTCGCACAAAAGGAGCAGGGTCTTCTCCCCGGCGCTGAATTCCGGGTCGGCCAATGCCTGGGAGATCATGGTTGTCTTTCCCGCCTCCAGAAAGCCGGAAAACAAATAAATCGGAATCTCTCTCATGGTATTTCCCCGTCGATTTACGCGATGCCGAACAGCTTCGCAATGTTCTCTTCTTTCAGTTTGGATCCGATCACGCAGATGCGGCCGGTAACGGACGCGCCGCCCGGGCGGACATCCGGCGTGCCGGGCACATAGTCAAAGTGGATCCAGCCGTCCTTACCCGGCACAAAGCCCTTGGCACGCAGAACCATGCCGTACTCGGACTCGTTCTCCAGTGCGGTAAGGATCGCAGTGATCTCCTCGGCGGTGTAGGTGCGGGCAGTCTCGCGACCCCAGCTGGTGAACACCTCATCCGCATGATGATGGTGATGATGCTCGCCGTGATGATGATGGCAGCCGCACTCCGGATCATCGCACTCGTGCTCATGATCGTGATGATGGTGGCATTCGCATTCTTCGTCATCGTGATCGTGATGATGGTGGCACTCGCATTCCTCGTCATCGTGATCGTGATGATGGTGGTGATGGTGCGCTTCCTCCATCATATGCTCCATTTCCTCATGAAGCGTGGATTTCTTTTCCATGGCGGCCAGGATCTGTGCGCCGTCCAACTCATTCCAATCGGTAGTGACAATTACCGCATCGGGATTCTTCTCCCGCAGCAGGGATACGCACTCTGCCAACTTCGCCTCGCTCATACCGGCGGTATGGCTGAGGATCACGGTGCCGGCATGCTCCACCTGATTGTTGAAGAATTCGCCGAAGTTCTTCATATACATCTTGCACTTCTTGGCATCCACCACGGTGGTAAAGCTGTTCAGCTCAATTTCGTCGGAATGGATGTCCTCCACCGCACGGATCACGTCGCTCAGTTTACCCACGCCGGAGGGCTCGATCAGAATACGCTCGGGGGCATACTCATCAATCACCTTCTGCAAAGCGCGGCCGAAATCGCCCACCAGACTGCAGCAGATGCATCCGGAATTCATTTCCGTGATCTGCACGCCGGCCTCGGACAAAAACGTGGAGTCCACGCCGATCTCACCGAACTCGTTCTCGATCAGCACCAGTTTTTCCGTATTGTACGCCTCGGCGATCAGTTTCTTTATGAGTGTGGTTTTTCCGGCACCGAGAAAGCCGGAGAAAATATCTACTTTCGTCATTGTTTTTCACCATCCAGAATAGTAAAATCGTTCCCTATTAGTATAGCACCCTTTACAAATCTATGCAAGTATTTTTCCCGAAAAAGAAGATGCCGCACCGTTTGGCGCGACATCTTTTTGTTGTATTTATGCTTTCTTCTTCGAGATCATCTTGATACAGATGAGCACGGCGAAGAGGAGAGCCACCGTAATCGGGAACACGACAAACCAGTTCTGGATCAGACCGGCCAGAAGGAAGCCGACAAAGGAAACGGCGGCCACCGTAACGGCATAGGGGATCTGGGTAGAAACGTGGTTCAGGTGATCACACCGGGCACCGGCCGAGGACATGATGGTGGTGTCGGAAATGGGAGAGCAGTGGTCACCGCAAACCGCGCCGGCCAGGCAGGCAGACATACCGATGATAAGCAGCGTAGGATCCTCCGCAAACACGTCGTTAACGATGGGAATCAGGATACCGAAGGTACCCCAGGAGGTACCGGTAGCGAATGCCATGCCGCAGGCAACGAGGAAAATCACAGCCGGCAGGAAGAGGCTGAGCCCGGAAGCAGCGCTCTCCATCAGGGTATTGATGTAACCCTTGGCATCCAGGAGAGAGGTCATATTCTTCAGCGAAGTGGCAAACGTCAGAATCAGGATCGCGGGAACCATGGCGATGAATCCCTTAGGAACGCAGGCTATAGCCTCCCTGAAGGAGATCACGCGACGGATAACCAGATAAGCAATAGACAAAACCAATGCAATCAGTGCGCCCCACGGCAGAGCGAAGTATACATCCGTACCGCTGAAAGCGGATACGATATCCGTTGCACCCAGCTGATAGCCGGAGTAAATAATGCCGAACACACAGAAGAATACCAGAAGGATCACGGGGATGACCAGATCGATCACCTTACCCTTTGCGTTCTCTTCCAACTCTTCCTTGATGCGGTTATCGCTCTCGCCTGTAGTGAAGAGATCGCCTTTCTCGATAGCGTTCTTCTCATGGATTGCCATGGGACCGAAATCGATTTTCATAACGATGGTAGCCACCACGAAAATCAGCGTCAGAAGAGAGTAAAAATTATAGGGAATGGCGCGGATGAACAACTCAATTCCGCTGAAAGCGGTGCCTTCCGCATATTCGGAAACGGCCGCCGCCCAGGAAGAGATCGGCGCGATCATGCAGATAGGTGCTGCCGTTGCATCAATAATGAATGCCAGTTTTGCCCGGGAAATTTTGTGCGTGTCGGTGACGGGAAGCATAACGCCGCCTACCGTCAGGCAGTTGAAGTAGTCATCCACAAAGATGAGCACGCCAAGTACAAAGGTGGCAAGCTGTGCGCCCACACGGGACTTCACGTTCTTCTGCGCCCATTTACCGAAGGCTGCAGCACCGCCGGTCTTATTGATCAGCGCCACCATAATGCCCAGAATCACAAGGAAAATAAAGATACCGGCCATATCGGATACAGAGGCCATAAAGCCGTCACTGACGATGGTATCCATGGTCGCGGAGGGGTTGAAGGAAGTGGCCAAAAGGCCGCCTGCCAGAATACCGATGAACAGAGAGGAGTATACCTCTTTGGTGATCAGGGCCAAACCGATGGCGATGATCGGGGGAACCAGTGCCCAAAAGGTTCCCGCAAAGCCGGCAGATTCCGCGGCACCATCGGCGGCGAATACCGGGATCACGGAAATCAGGGTCATAACACTCAGGATCGCTATCAGCGACAAACTGCGTTTCTTAGTCATAACTGTCTCCGAATAATTATAGATTTTTTGCGAATAAACTATGAATTATAGTACCATGCCTGCCGGATTTTGTCAAGGTTTTTCCGTATATTTATAAGAATACGCCCGGATTTTGTCGTTCTTGCACAAAACCCGGGCTTTTCTCTTATTCGCCAATATAATCAAAACGGAACACATTCTCTCCGTTGACGCACACCGTTTCCAAAAACATATCCTTGGGACGCACCCAAATGCCCCGCTCCCCGTATTCCGCCCGGTAGATCACCATCTCCTCCAAAGTTTCGCTGTGGCGGGCCACGCCCAGCACGGTGTATTCATTTCCCTTATAGTGGCGGTAGCGGCCGCCCACGACCAATGTATTCATGCTTCATCTCCTTTCTCGTTATATCGCAGAACGCGCCACGCCTCCGTCAGTCGGGGCAGCGACCAGGCCGCATTGGCCGGACTGCTGGACGGAAGCGGTACAGACGGGATTCCCGTAAGGGGCAACTGATACTTCCGATACAGCTGTTCCGCCGTCTTTCCGTTGGTGAACACGGATTCAATCCGGGCACCGGACAATATGACCGCCAGGTCTGTGGGGACCACATGCCGAATGGTACTGTCCGCACTGCCTGAGATCTCGCAGGAAGCAATCACATCCCACAGGGCAATGCGATGGCGATGCAGAAAGTGAATCTTGTCCTCCACACTCCGGGGCACATCATCCTCAAACACACCGCCCAGGATCTGCCAGAAGCGATTGCGGGGATGTCCGTAGAAAAATCCCTCCTGCCGGGACCGTACCGACGGAAAACTGCCGAGAATCAGCACCCGTGCATAGGAATCGAACACAGGCGGTATCGGATGGCACAGCACCGTACTTCCCTCCCTCTGCGATATTTATCCTAATTATATATGTCCGGTACGGGATCTGTCAAGTCACACAGACACGAGATTCCCCCAATCGATTGACTTTTTGCCGCTGTGCGGTATAATATATCTATACGATACATAAGGAAGGTTACGATAATGGAACAGAAAACACTTGACTACACCCTGGACGCACTGCGGCAGATTCTCGCCATCGATTCCCCTACCGGATTCACCGATCGGGCCGCGGCCTATGTGGCCGATCTTCTGCGGGGCATGGGATACGATCCCGCCTTCACCAAAAAAGGCGGTGTTCTCTGCTGTCTTGGCGGCAAGGATGAGGACAACGGCATCCTCCTCTCTGTGCATATCGACACCCTGGGCGCCGTAGTTGCGCAGGTGAAAGGCAACGGCCGTCTGAAACTGGCCCCCATGAGCCTTTCCGCCCACAATACGGAGGCAGAAAATGTGCTGGTCTACACCCGGACAGGCAAAACCGTTCCCGGCACCATCCAGCTGATCAATCCCTCCGTCCACGTCAATCCGGATTACAAGACCGCCGCCCGCAATTTCGACACGGTGGAATGTGTGCTGGACGAGGATGTCCGCTCCGCGGAGGATGTAAAAGCACTGGGCATCGGCACGGGATGCTTTGTCTGCCCCGATCCCCGCACGACCATCACCGAATCGGGCTACATCAAGAGCCGTTTCCTGGACGACAAGCTGAGCGCGGCAATCCTGCTCGGATTGGCACAGCATATCAAGGAAAGCGGCATCACACCCCAACGGAAAGTATGGGTACACTTTACGGTGTATGAGGAAATCGGCCACGGCGGCTCCGCCACCATGCCGGCGGGCGTGACGGAAATGCTGGGCATCGATATGGGCTGCGTGGGCGACGGCATCGCCTGCACGGAAAAACAGGTATCCATCTGCGCCAAGGATGCCAGCGGCCCCTACAATTTCGGGATGACCAACCGTCTGATTGCCCTGGCGGAGGAAAAAGGCATCGACCACGCGGTGGATGTGTATCCGTTCTACTCCTCCGACTGCTCCGCGGCATTGCGCACCTACGATGTGAAAGCCGCGCTGATCGGTCCCGGCGTATATGCCTCCCACGGCTACGAGCGCTCCCACATTGACGGCGTGAAAAACACCTTTGATCTGCTCTGCGCGTATCTGGAAATATAAGATACGAGACAAAAAAGCACCGCTCGGCGAGCGGTGCTTTCTTATGCATTTTTACCGATCCTCGTAGCGATACAGGGCGCCGCTGTAGATCAAAAGGACCTTATCCGGCTTGTAATCCGCCGAAACCAGATAGAATTTCTCGCCTTCTTTGGAAAACTGCGCCGCGTAGCCCAGGCGGGTCCTGTTGTACTCCAGGTTGGACACCTTATACGTCTTTCCGCTGGCGAAGGAAAACACATAATCATTTACATGATGTCGGCTGCTTTGATACCAGGGCACATCCCGCAGCTCAAACTGGCAGAATGTATCCTCGGTGACGGTATATTTCCCGGTGAACAAGGCGTACACAAGCCGCACATAATTGTATACCATCGAAACGCTCCCCCAGATCACAAGCGCGGCCGCCGCTCCGGCCAGGATATATACAATCAAGTGCCGTCCGCGAAACATCTCCGGTTCAAAGAATATGAGCCATATGCTCTGCGCGGCAAAAACGGCGGCAACCAATAGCCACACGAGATCTCGCACCGCGTCCTTTTTCAGTTTCTTTCCAATGTCTGTCCGGGTAATCACTTCCCGTTGATCCGTCGAATGATGCATACTCCCTCCCAGCCCCTTCTGCCATAGATGGTTCTGTTTGCAGTATACCACACATTCGCGTGATTGTCAATACATTTCACGTGAATTTGCTTGTGGTGCGGCGCAGGCTTCAAATTGAATCGGACAGGGTTGTCATCACGGCGATTCCTAAAGACCTCAAACAATATAATTACCGAATTCCTCACACCGGGGACACGGCATCACCGAACACATACAGATAATAATCCTCCAGCGAAGGAACAGCAGGCCGAGCCTGTTCGGCGGGTCTTTCTTCGGACAGCACGCGGAGCGTCGTATCCGACAGTGTTTCGGCATCCACTGCCCTATCCTCCCGGGTGATGCGGATGACACGGAATTTTTCCTGCATGGCAGGCACATCCTCAGCCCGAGCGGGAACAAGCCACACTTTTTCGCGAATCTTTTCCGTGAGGGCGGCGGGAGGTGCATTATCCACGATCACGCCTCGCTTGAGCAGAATCACGTCTTTGGCAATATACTCCACATCCGACACCACATGGGTAGCAATCAGCACGATTTTATCAAAGGCAATGCGGGAAATATAGTTACGGATGGAAATCCGCTGTTTCGGATCCAACCCCGCCGTAGGCTCATCCAGAATGAGAATCTCCGGATCGCCCAGCACTGCCTGTGCCAGTGTCAGCCGCTGTTTCATGCCGCCGGACAGCGCACCGATGCGTCGGTTGGCGACATCGTACAGGTCCACTGCCTGCAGAATTCCCTCGATCTGTTCCTTGGCATGTTTTTTCGGGACTCCTTTCAAGGAGGCCATATACCCCATAAACTGTGCGACGGTGAAATGGGAATACAGACCCGGATATTGGGGCATGAAGCCCAGTTTTTCCCGATAGGCGGTGCCCATAGCGAGGATATTCCGCGTTAATCCAGCCTCATCTGTATACAAGATCTCTCCCGCGTCGGCACGCAGATTCTCAGTAAGAATATGGATCAGCGTACTTTTCCCCGCCCCGTTGGGACCGAGCAAGGCGTAAATGCCCGGCGTCATCTCCGCCGTAAAGGCGTCCAATGCCCGATTATTTCCGTAGGATTTGCTGATGCCGTTTATGGTCAATTTCATCTTCTCCACATCCTTTCCGCACAGGCGAGTGTACCTGCGCATGCGATTCCGGCCACAGCCAAATAGTTCCCATATTCTCCCTGAAGCATCATTTCGGTTACCCGCATAAAGGATATATAATCCATACGGAAAAAGGCCGTTACACCCAGTCCCGCAAGAAGAGCGGGAACCAATGTCAGCGCGGCGACAGCAGCAATGGCAGAAATGCTCTTTTTCATAATACAGGAGAATGCGGCCAATAAAAGGGCCAGCAAAACACAGGCAACGATGCGCAAGCCGTACACCGCAAGGAGCAGATGCAAAATCGTCCAATGCCCTGCCCCCGTGATTTGATTTACGGACGCGGCGGGTGCGCCCCACATGGGCATGTGATACACCGAGAAAATGCGGGCGGCATCGATAGCGTTCCACACCGCCGCCAGCGCGGCGGACAGGAGGATCGCCGCCATATATTTACTGCGGGATGTTCGCTCACGTCCGTGTTTGGTGGTGCGCAAAATCTGGGCAAAACCGCCGCCGGAGGTTTGGGATGTGTATTCTACAGCAAATGTGGCGGAAAACAGCACCAGGATGGCGGCGTACAATGTCCAATCAAATCCGGTTAGGAAAAGGGTTTTCCATCCCGTATCATATACAAACCACGCCTCATATCCTTCTGCAGCCATCGCATCGATAAAATCGGCACGATCTTCCACCAGTGCAAACACCGCCTCCCGTGCAGTCATTCGATTGTATTCCTGCACAAATTCCGTGTACTCGCGCCGCGTGATCTCTTCGGCGTAATACGCCCGTTCCATCTCGGACGCACGGTCCATGTACTCGTTGATCTGTGCCCTTTCATCGGACAGATACTGCCGTTTTTCCTCCGTCATCGGCCCAGCCAACGCATCCATGTATTCCCGATACACCGCATCGGTGTAAGACTGGGGCGGTGTATACAACTGTACACTCAGATACCCTTTCAAAAGGAGCAGTGCCGCAAGTACCCATATCATACGGGTGGAGAGGAGCAATTTACGCATCTCTGTGCCCAAAAAGCCGCTCGGGCGGATGCGGATACCGCGGCGGGCATAGCTCTTTTGACACATCATATCGATTCCGCGGCGAATAGCCGCCGCGGCTCGATTGAGCCACGGAATCTGCACGGCATGGCCGCCCCCGTGAAATTTGAACAGGATGATACCGGACAGTATCACAAACAGCACCAAAATCATGGAAAGCAAAAATGGAATATATCCCACCACGTTGCCAAAAACATTCAGTGCACGATAGCGCTGTACCAGGGTGTTTCCCGTGGCAAGGGCCAAAAGATTCAGATGCTTTAGGGGATGCTCCGAATCCTGATACTGCAAAGCATAGAGCAGATAATTCGCCCCGAAGATGCCCATGCCGCCTGCATAGATAAGAGGATAATTGTACACAAACAAGCTGATGGCGGCTACCGCCACGGAGAAGATCATCCCCGCCGCCATTTTGCCAATCACCGTCACCGCCAGATACTCACCCACACTCCACACATACGGTGTCCGGGTAAAGAACGGCAACGCCTGCAGCGGAACATCTGCATCGCTGAACCCCACACGAGCGGCGAAGATGATCCACGTTTCCGCCGTAAAGATCAACACTACCGCCGTGCTCATAAGCAGCAATGCGGCGATTTTGGCAAATGCCGTTTTTGTGCGTCCGCCATGAGTGGTCCGCAAGATGGCCATAAAACCGCTTTTTTCTTCCTGCGTAAAGACGAAGGCAGACACCGCGATCAGCATAACAAAGATAAAGATGTTCACTGCATCGTATTCGAAATACGCCTGCCATCCGGTAATTGGCTCTGTCGGCATCGTGACGCTTTCTTTGGCGTACTCATACAGAGAAATAACGCGGATCTGATACGCGTAGGGATACGCATCCGTCCCAATACCCATGGCAGTGAACTCGGACAGATTGCGGTACGCCCCGTCGATAACGGATTCCACCGCCGCCAGGTAGCGGGTTTGCTCCCGGGGCTGGGTTGGTTCCGGCTGTGATGCGCTCTCCATACAGAGCAGGAAATTCAGCACAAGCAATACCGCCATTAATATCCACAGAAATCGGTACCCTGCGATCTTCCGTATTTCCGCACGCATCATGGCATCATTTCCTCCTCGTCTGTTATCTCTCGATTTCCTCGATCCGCACGGTGTCTCCTTCGGGAACCAGGGCGAAGTACCGTAAGTTCGATGCAACGGCACTGCCGGAGACGACTCTGGCATCCACGAACACAGTTCCGCCGATGATGTCGATGGTACGGATGGAATGCGAATCCTCAAGCGACGCGATCTGCCGCACCGCTCCATCCTGCCACGCAAACAGTTTTGACGCACTGTTGATCACCGTACCGTTCTCTGTCTCAATCTCCACCGGACTGTATCCGCAGAAATATACCGTACCGTCCGCTGCCACATCCATGCAGAAGGTTTGATTTTCGATGGGTTCGTGCTCAGATGTATACAACGTCTGTGTACCTGCCGAAGTGATTTTCACAATCTCACGAGCAGTCTGGCAGTATACGGACTCTCCCAGCACGTAATATTTGGCGCGCTCCTTGCTTTCGTGCACTACTCGGGTTTCTCCCGTGGTGAGATCATAGGCATATAGCGCGGCTATGGATGTGTCCCGATAATAGACCACTCCATCCGCCACCGTGAAAGTTACGCCGGTGAGTGGGAATTCCATAACCTTCTCCGCCTGCTTCGTTTTCGGATCCAGCCGCCACAGGCCCATGCGATCCTCATTATCTTCCGTCAGATACCACTGAGAAAAATACAGGATTCCTCCATCCACGCTCACGCCTTCCGCCATGCTTCCCTTGGGCATGCGATAGATTTCCCGCAGTGAGGTATCCATGTTATCGATATCGATCTCATAAAACACGGTATGCTTGGTAGTCATGCTTTCAAAAAACGAACTGGCACGGGCAATAAACAATTTGCCGCTCATCGTATCATAGCAGTACCGCTCATGACCCGTCAGCAGTGCCGCACACCCGTCCGTTTCCGTGTGACGGCACAACGGATCTTTGCACAGAGCAGTGGTAAGCCCCGTCTGTTTATTTATGTATTCCACCACTGAATTGCCCGTGGCTTTGATGACGGTTTTATCCGTCTCCACAAATGCGCCGGCCATATCGTGGACGTACTGGGCCGAAGGCTCATACCCTGCCGCAAGCGTCAGCGAGTTCTCCCCTTTTATACGATCGGCGTTGACGTAGCTGTTCTCACTCCCCCTGCCCGTACATCCCGAAAGGAGCAAGGCAAGAACCAGAACAGCTGTGATTCGTTTTCTCATCGGTAATCCTCCCATATCATCCAATCGGTGTTCGGCTGTCGGCTTTGCAGCACTTTCTCCGCTATATAATACCGCACGGAATATCCGCCGGGGATCGGGGCATACACATGCGCAGCGCTCGCAACAATTCCTCCGCGGATGTTTCCGGTGTTCGTCATTACAGTAACCGCACCGGTCAATGGCCGGGCATTGGTACTGCTTGCCAATTGAACCGCCACCACCTCCTCGTAGGTGGATGTGGTCAGATCGCAGTACATCACGCAGTATCCATCCTGCCCGCCGGGACTGTGAAATTCCGCATAATGGATCTGATCGAACACCGGCTCATCCGGATCGATCTGCCGGAATACGATCCATTTCTCCCCTGCCTCGGGCGCGCCCGCCTGTTTCTTTTGTGCGATCCAATCCCATTCCATGCGTCCATACGCCCCCTCCCGCTCCGGGTTCGCAGATGCGTTTTCACTCACCGCCACACTCAGAAAGATCAGTGTCTGATCCCGCATCGGATCATTGGGCACGGATATATCAAAGGCCGCGTACTGCCGCGTATTTGTAAACGTAATCCGTGCCGCTTCCCTGCCGTCCGCCAGGGGGATGGGCTCTCCGTCCAGATAGGCACGTACCACATACGATCCGGGAGCGTATCCACCCGCCCAGTACGTATAGTCCATTCTCTCCGGCACCGATGAATCACGTTCCATAATCACCGCTTGCGAGACGAACTTTCTCTCTTCCCCCTCCGGGAAATCCTTGCCCGCAATCTCGGTATACACATTGGTTTCGGATACATCCTTCGCCGTATCCGGCGCATCCACAATCACATCGATCACATATTTGTCCTCCGTGCCGTACATCCTGTAGGCGGCCTGCGCATTGTATCCGTCATCCATGCCGGGAAAGGCGATAATCTGCAAAAACCATTTCCCGTCAATGGCGGGCGCATCGATATCCACCGAAATGGGACAGCTATAGGTCCCGCCGGGCCGGATTGCGTACTGTATCCGATCACTCGTATTTCCGTCCCGGGTAATTTTCTGAGGGATTCCGTTGCAGAGCACATACAGGGACATATCCCGCGCGTCGTTGGCTTGATACACCTGGTGTACGTACTCCAGCTCCAGGTGATGATTCTCCATCTGCCAATACTGCTTGCGCCGCGTATTGGACATGAATTCCGTTTTCTCCCCCGCTCCGCTCTCCACGGTCACGCTGAACCGATCAAAATCGGTAAGCAGTTTATCCTGATTCAGTATGTAATACGGTCTGCGGTTGGAGTCATACACAATCGGATGATCCGCATCCATTTTCACCGGCACGCAGAGGGCGTAGAGTGAATACAGTCCTATATCCCAATCCGCGGGCAATGCGATGAAAGCACTCAAAAAATCCTCCGCATCCTCCAGCGTATAGCGGATGCTGGCACTGCCGCCGAATGCGCCGTAAGGCACATCGTCGATAAACACCGTGGTGATGTATTCCCCCGGCTGACCGATCGCTTCCAGATAACAATCCGTGGGATGGCTCACCCGGTGGAAGATCGCCTCGCTTTCCGTCAGAGGGCGATCCTCATTCCCACGTATGGACACGCTGAGGGCATGGTTTTTCACATTCAGCAGTACATCGTTCAGATCGCCTGCCAGATCATCCGAGTCCGCATCCCGGAAGTATTCACGGAGGTTATACACGCAGCTTTGCGCGTTCGGTACAGTGTCCTCCGTCCGCGGCACGGATCGGGGATTGGCAATGGGCATTCGGATGGCCGTGGTATAATCCCAGGTGATGGTGCGGGAATTGGTATCAGCCTGCTCTACGATGACAATCAGCACATCATCATCCCAATCCCGGAACGAGGGGGTAAAAGTAATTTTCCTTTTCTCCGCCACACCGGTGCCGCTTGTGAAATAGTGGCAGAAAGCTTCCTTTCCGTCCACGGTGCATGGCACCGGTACCCCACCCACAAACACAAAAAAGCCAAAGGATTGGGGAGAATAATTGCCGCACTGCAAGGATAAGGTGAAAGAAGCCGTACCCTTGTCCAAACTAAGCGGTTTTTCTTCAGTAATTGGTGTACCATCCATCTGCTGCAGAACCACAGAATAGGAAAGGCTCGGCACAGTTACCTCCTTTGCCCACTCCACCCGGGCACGAGGTTCCAGTACCGTGAGCGGTTTGGGGGTGGGGGAAGAGCTGCTCGCACATCCGGTGAGCATACAGGCAAATACTCCCATACAGATCAGTAATTTTTTTGCACACATCATACGTCATTCTCCTTATATGTAACATTCCGTACTACTTATAATACGATCTCACCTCCTCCGCTGTTGCATGTATTTGTACAAACCATACGGACGGCGCTTCCGGCGAGAATGCCCCCAATTACGAAACGCAACTCGACAAATCGGTAACCCGTTCCCGAACACTTTTCCTGTGCGATGTCTTCAAATCCTCTGCTTTTGTGAACAAAAAAAGGACCACCTATCCGTGATCCTTATTTGTGGTGCGGCAAAAGGGCATGAACCTCCGCCGCAATACTTCAACTATAACCGGATGGTGATGTCACCTCGGTGTCTTTTATACCTCGGCCACATTCTTTCCACCTGCGAGCCGATAAATCTGATCGCACTTTTGGGCCAATTCCAAAGAGTGGGTAACCATAATAACGCACTTTCCGTCCTCGTGCGCCATTCTGTACAGTAGATCCACGATCATTTCGGCGTTTTCGTCATCCAGATTGCCCGTGGGCTCATCCGCCAATAGAATGTCAGCATGAGTAGAAACAGCGCGCGCCACTGCCACTCTCTGCTGTTCACCGCCGGACAGACGGGTCACCCGCTTTTTCGCATACGACGCATCCAATCCCACTTTTTCGAGCAAAGTATTCACATAGGAATGTACATCATTGCAGACATAGCCTGCAATCTCCATAGCCAGGCGAATATTCTCAGATACCGTAAGCTGCGGGATCAAATGATACGCCTGAAACACCATGCCGACATGTTTACGGCGGTATGTCTCAGGATCCATTTTACTGAGATTCTCTCCGTTCACCAGAATCTCCCCCGCCTTCAATCGATCAAATCCCGCGATCATGGACAAAAGCGTGGATTTACCCGATCCAGACCGTCCCACAACCGCATACATCATTCCGGCGTGGAAATCCAATGAAACATCCCGCAAAGCATGAACCGTTTCTGCTTTTGTACGATAATCGTACACCGCATGACGGACAGACAGTAAAGCTGACTCATTATTCATCAGATAGCACCTCCATAGGTTTTTTGAGATCATAGCAAAGCAGTATGAGCGCGGTCAGCAAAAGGCACGCGCCGCCGATAGCGAGAAGGATTCCCACATCCCCGAGGATAATGGACGCGTTCTGTGTGTACTGCCGAGCCAGTATCCAGCCGCACACACTTCCGACAGCAAAACCGCCTGCAAGCAGGACGCATTTTTCCAGAAGAAACAACGCATAGGAAACCGTTCTCGGACAGGCGAGCAGACGCAGGACAGCGATCTCACGAGCCCGTACACGAACAGACTGCGCCGTAATCAAAAGGAAAAATACCACAGCGCACGCCAGCACCGCCGTGCCGATGATATCGCTCAGTTCCATCATGGTGCGAATGGGATACACTTCTTTTTTGTATTCGTAATCGTTTGCCTGAAGCGCGAAATCCTCCCGGTTCAGGATTTCCGCCGCTTCGGATACAACGGCAAGGGCATTGTCGGGATCGGCCAGCACAAGGCCGGCGGATCGGAAAGACAGACTCTCGGGCACGGGATATGTATCGGGATCCATGGCATGGTGTGCATCGAAATTATACGGCAAAGCCGTCTCCAACGGCACGAAGATATGCACACGATTTTGCCCGGCAAACCCGGATTCCACGATCCCTGCCACGCAGAAGGATCCGTTATAGAACAACCCGTCTCCCCTTTCTGACGTGGCGGCCGCTGCGGTAAAAGTATCGCCCACGCCAACGCCGAAGATTTCCGACATTTCCCGGGAGATCAGCACATGGCGGGATGTTCCGTCCGCATCGTTCGCATCGGAGATATGCCGTCCCGCAAGAAGTGTCATTTCCGGGATAAATTCCGTGTTTTTGACAGCGAATACAACCACCTGTTCATTCGCAGCACAGTTGACCATCTCCCGATCTTTCTGCAAGATCGAATCAGCCGGTAGATTGATATGCCACACCCGCAAAGCGCACATATGATTCATAATGCCCGTGTAGGCGGCCACGCCGTCCGCTTTTGCCATGGCCTGCACTTCCCCAAGCGTCATTTCACGCGATTGCCCCAAATCAATATCTGGGCGGGAGGCATACATCACGGCACGGATCACGGTAGTATACTTTCGCGCTACCGTATCCAGCATCTCCTCAGATGCCCGATGCACGCCGCTGACATAACAGACGCATCCCGCGATCAGAACGGCCAAACAGAACAGAGGCAAGGTATATTTCATGAGCCGTCGGATGTTGACAAAAACCAGTCGTACATAAAACATAACAGACAGCTCCTTTCTATCGTTTCTCAGACAGCATGGTAATGGTGGAAGTGCGCTTCATCTGCCATGCGTGCCATAGACCGCACAACAGAACCACCAAAACAAGCACGCCCACCGTGACCCCCGCGTACTCCATTGCCAAAGCAAGGGACAGATTGGTGCTTACGTCATTGCTGTAGTGTAAAATATCCTGCACATACAAGGTGCTGGTAGCGTGGATATTGTCCACGGAGATCTGGTTGGCGAAATGCAGAAACACGCTCTGCACGTCATCCAAAAGAAACGCCAGACAGAAGGTCACGCCAGGCAGGGCGGACGGAATCGTACAAAGAAGCAATTCCCCGAGGAAACAGGCCATGGTTTTTCCATTATTCTCGCCCAGCGCCCGCAATGTCAGGATCTCCCCCCGACGGGAGCGAAGCAGGACAGTACAGAACACCCATACCGCCGCCGCTACAATCAAAAGAAGCATGATCTCGGACCAGAGGGCGATTTGATACACCGCCTGCGCACCGTGATTCAAAGAACGGTTCACATCTTCCACGGAAACCATGCGCCAATTGGCGGGATCGTAAACGGAACTGCCGCCCACGGTGCTGACCAGAATAGCGGAAAAGAACATCTGCGCGTCCTCCTCCGAGATACCGGGCTTAAATTTTATGTACAGATCCCGGACTACCGCACCGCCTTTCGCTCCCGCAGGCTTATCGGAAGCGTAAATCTGGTTATATTCCATGGACTGATTATCGCGGCCGCCGCCCGACAAAACATTGGTGTGGAAAATACCGACAATGCGGTACTCCGCGCTTTCCTCGCCGAACGCCACCGTATCGCCCAGGCTCAGACCGTTCAGCTCCGCCAGGTTCTCTTCCATGAGCAAAACATGGGCTTCCTCTGCCGCATCCCGAGATGTCAAGTGGCGTCCCTGCACCAGAGAGATCGTTCCCTCCGCGAAAGGGGCATCGTACTGGCTGTCACGTACAACCGTCACCGGAAGATACTGTCCCGGCTTACTCTCCGCTTTCCCGCTTGTGTTGTACATGAGAAGCGTATTATTCGGTGCCCGGTA
>JAFUIQ010000036.1 GCA_017468385.1 Clostridia bacterium | reverse complement strand
TTTCTTTGCTAAAGCTTTTTGTTGCCACCTGCATAGCAGGTGGTTGTATTTCAGCACCAATAACAAAAGGAGTACGGACGATTTGTTCGTACTCCTTTTCACACGTCTGGCTCTGCGAGGTATAGTATGTTACACCTCTTAGGTGCACCGTCGGGCGGTAATGAGCCTCCCTTGTGCAAAGGGAGGTGGCTCGCGTAAGCGAGACGGAGGGATTGTAAAAAGCAAAATTCTACCCAAAAACAATCCCTCAGCCGCCTTCGGCGTCAGCTCCCTTTACACAAGGGAGCCTTTGGTTTGTGCGTCCCGAAAGTCTGTCTGCTTTTCCTGACAAGCACTGCTTTTGTGGACACAAAAACGAAGCCCCGCGCGAAGCGGGGCTTTAAATATCCATAGATTACTGTATCCAAAGATTATTGTAGGAACCTCGGTAGTTAAAATAGTGCTGTTCGTTTTCGTCAATCAATCTTGCAGTTTTCAAAATCATCAGCACATACATAATAGATTCGTCGGAGTTAAGCGTATACGTGCGTACAGAATTATTTTCATCGAGCATAACGTCGGTAGGATGATTAACATGAATTTCTGTTAACAGTTCAAGAGCCTCGACAGCTTCATCGGGAGAAATATCACATTTTTTAGCCGCATACGGTGCCGTAATAGGCTTTGTCATATTTTCCATTTCATAAGCGAAAACACGTCTCACAGCAACGTTTGACAAAACCTCAAGTACACGACCTATCCCTTCTTGAACAAGTTGATCGGCGTTTGCTTTGCCTCTGTGTAACAGACCGATTTCCGATGTGGCAACCACAGCTCCTCTTTTATTTGAAAACGTTGCCGTTTTAACTTGTCGATTTTGGGCAAGATAGGATTTCATTTTCTCCTTTTCCGCCTCAATATCTTTTCCTTCTACCGTATCCACCCAGCCGCGTTGTGTAAGATCGATTACAGTATCGTACAGCATTTCGGGAATTTCATCGTAATCAATAATTTGTTGTTTCTTTATCGGTTTTCTGCCGCAGTACAGTTCATCAACTGTGATATCAAAATAGCCTGCAATTACGGGGAGAAGCATAATGTCGGGCATTGTTATTTCGTTTTCCCACTTGGAAATCGTTTGAGAGGACACACCAAGCGTCTCGGCAAGCTGTTCCTGGGTCATTCCGCTATTTTTTCTTAAATCTGCAATATTTTTTCCTATTGTCATATATAATACTCCTTATACCTTTATATTCCGGATCCGTTGAGATAATTATACCTCCAAAAGCACAAAAACGTAATAACGAATATGGAGATTGTGTATCCAAAATAGTGTTACGTTCGCTTAGTTGGGTGATCAAGTTTTGAAAATAACTGAATAATCCAAATGGCGTACCTGCTCTACGGCAGGTACGCCAAGGGGTCATTTTCTTTGGAGCAGATGACGGGACGCCGCCTGCACCCCCCGTCCCCCTCGTGGGATGGGGTGTGATTTCGCTTCAGAAGCGCCGATATATGGGAGCGGCACTGCCGCCAGATGACGGGACGCCGCAAGCGGCTATCGAATGGGTTCGATTCCCTGCGGTTTTCATTAAATCCAATACAGTCACCCGTCCCCCTCGTGGGATGGGGTGCGCCTCCGCTTCACAAACGCCGATGTTTGAGAGCGGCCCTGCCGCCAGATGACGGGACGCCGCAAGCGGCTATCGAATCGGGTTCGATTCCCTGCGGTTTTCATTAAATCCAAATAATAAAAGGGATCGACAAGCGACCCCTTTTACTATTTGTCTATCGACTATAAAAAAGATATTTTCCGGTTTTTGTGATCGGATTTGAACCTACACCATGCTCATATTTTATATTATAAGTCAATTATTTGTCTGCGATGCAAGTTTCATAAGTTCTAATATATCAGCCTCATTCATAAACGGCAAAAACACAGATGCCTCACTTATACCACCGTGTTCAAATACTTCAAAAGCAAACGCTTTTATGGCGGATTCTCTTAAGAATGGCATGAACATGGTGATAGATTCGCTGTTTTCTGTTGCGATTCTCACCAATTCTTCAATTTTTTCATAATGAAGAAAAGGAAGAAGAACGGCAACACTTTTTCCATTTTTGATATGTTCATCGGTAATTTCTTCAATAGTTTTATCACTCAAAAAGGGGAGAACTGTTGATAAAACACGTGGATGATAGTCTGTGTTTATTAAAATGTCTTCAATCTGTGAAGGTTTTAAGAGGTATGCCGCCTCGGAAATATCTGCATCTGAGTATTCATTGGCATTTGGTGATTGTGAAGAAATAACATCATGCAAAACCGTATTATTATGACCGATAATATCATCAATGGTTACACCGAATATTTCTGCAAGTTCAGGAAGTTTGGATATATCCGGCATAGAGTTTCCGCGTTCCCAATTTGATACAGCTTGAAAACTGATGGATAACTTGTCCGCGAGTTCGTACTGCGTCATATCCTTTGATTTTCTAAATTCAGAAATCCTTTTCCCGATTTGTGTCGTGTCAAACATAAACTTCTTTCCTTTCCGCAGACTTGTTTTTGTCTTGCACAATCAGTATATTCTCTTCTAAAAAAAAAGAACAGCAAGCGGTAATTGAATTATCGATAAATTGACTACAGCAATTATTGAATAATAAACCATATGGAAAACTCCCGAATGAATCTCATTCGGGAGTTTTTGGAGCAGATGACGGGAATCGAACCCGCGTATTCAGCTTGGGAAGCTGATGTTCTGCCATTGAACTACATCTGCATACATCCGCGGTACTATTATAGCACCGCGGAGATGTATTTGTCAATGCGTGTGTTCGCAAAATTCATCGACACAATCCGCTTTATCGCTCCGACAGCGGTACGTACTCCCTGTCTTTTTGCACGTTGATATAGGCGGGACGGATGATCTTGCCCGCGTTCTGGATCTCCTCGATCCGGTGTGCACTCCATCCCGCGATGCGGGACATGGCGAAAATGGGCGTGTACAACTCGGCGGGTAATTCCAGCATGCGATAGATCAAGCCGGAGTAAAAATCCACGTTGGGGCTGACGCCTTTGTACATCTTCCGCTTTTCCGCAATCAATTCCGGTGCCATGGCCGCCACAGTTTCGTACAATTCGTACTCCTCCTCGTATCCCTTCTCCTCGGAGAGGGCGCGGGCATACTGCTCCAGAATTTCCGCACGGGGATCGGACAAAGAATAGATGGCGTGGCCCATACCGTAGATCAGCCCCGCCCGATCGAAGGCATCCTTATCCAACAGGCGGGCCAGGTAATCCTTCACTGCGCCCCGATCCCGGGTGTTGACGGTGTGTTTCATATCCTCAAACATCCGCACCACCTTGATATTCGCGCCGCCGTGGCGGGGTCCCTTCAGGGATCCCAGTGCCGCCGCCACGGAGGAGTAGGTATCCGTGCCGGAGGAGGTGACCACGTGGGTGGTGAAGGTGGAGTTATTACCGCCGCCGTGCTCCGCGTGGAGCACCATAGTCAGATCCAGAAGCTGGGCTTCCAGGGGAGAGAAGCGGCTGTCCTCTCTTAGCAGATGGAGGATATTCTCCGCGGTGGAGTACTCCTCCCGGGGCAGGTGGATAAACAGACTTTTTCCCTGGTGATAATGCTGGTAGGACTGATATCCGTACACCGCCAGCATGGGGAACACGGAGATCAGCTGCAGACTTTGCCGCAGTACATTGGGAATGGAAATATCGTCGGGATTGTCGTCGTAGGCGTACAGCGCCAGCACACTGCGGGAGAGGATGTTCATCATATCCCGGCCCGGGGCCTTCAGAATCATATCCCGGGCGAAGGAGGAGGGCAGGGATCGGTATTCCGCCAACTCCTTTGTGAAGCGGGACAGCTGTTCCTGATTCGGCAGTTCGGAGAACAGAAGGAGATACACTGTTTCCTCAAAGCCGAATCGCCCATCGGCGCGGAATCCCTCCACCAGATCCCGGACGTTGATGCCGCGATAGCACAGCTCACCGCGGCAGGGGATCTCGCTGCCGTTTTCGTCCTTGGTTCGGGCGTTGACCTTGGAAATCTCCGTCAGGCCGGTGACCACGCCCCGGCCGTTCACGTCGCGCAGGCCGCGGAAGACGTGATGCTCGGAGTACATCTCCGGCGCGATGTGGTTGCCCTCACAGGATTTCTTGGCCAACTCTTCTATGTAGGGGGTGATTTCGGAATAAGATTTTCTCATGCGGTTCTCTCTTTCTTCGGAAAAATACATATACATATATATGATACCATAATATTTCCGAAAGTTCGTTTCGAAAATGTTACTTTTTTCTGTACGCACCGTTGACAGGGCCCATGTTTCCCTATACAATACAAACTGAACGTAATACTGTAGTGAGGAAAATCCCATGAAACGATGTCTGCTTTTCGTCCTGGCCGCGCTGGCCTGCCTGCTTCTCGCAGGATGCAATACCACCGTGCCGGATGTGCCGGAAACCGATCCGCCGGCCCCCGAAACCACCGTGCCGCCGGAAGTACCGCCTCTTCGCCTGGTGGGCGGGGAGAATGCCTATACCGTGATCTGTGATGACGGGATGGGCAAGGACGCCGCCAACGCCTGCGCCAAGCTGCGGTCCGCCATCAGCCCGGATCTGTCCCTGACGGATGACTGGGTGGAGCGGGACGAGGAGACTGTGTTCAGCACGTATGAAATTCTCCTCGGTAACACCAACCGCCCCGAATCGGCGGAGCTGGCGGAAGGGTTGGGCGCGTCCGATTACCGCATCGCCGTGGTGGGTGAGAAATTGGCCGTGGTAGGCGGCAGTGACACCGCGCTGATCCACGCGGTAAAGCGGCTGATGAGTGATGTCACGGGCGGAGAACTCCCCCGGGATTACGACGTTTTCTTCGACGGGGCGGAAAACCGGGACGACTACATCGCCGACCCGGACAAATTCCTGTGCAGTTGGGTGATGGAGTTCGACGTGCCCGATTGGCTGCGGGATTTTGAGGAGAAAAAGGCCGCCTTTGCCGATCCCGATGGGCGCATGATTTCCTGCTTCCACCGGGGCGACGGGGAGTATTACCCGGAAAATTCCATCGAGGGCATCATCAGTGCCGTTCAGATGGGCGCGGACAATCTGGAATTGGATCTGCGTCTGACCAAGGACGGGGTGATCGTTTTGATGCACGACGCTACTCTGAACCGCACCACGGATTTTGTCCGAAAGGCCGGAAAGGACGGCCTGCCCTCCTCGAATAAAGTAGAGGATTGGACCTTTGAACAGCTGCGCCAGCTTCGTCTGGCCAGAAACGGACGGATCACCGATTACCTGATCCCCACCTTTGAGGAAGCGCTGATCGTCTGCCGGGGCCGCACCACCATCCGCCTGGACAAGCATGACGTGTGGGATTGGGACACGGATGTGTATCCTTTGATCAAGAAAACCCAGGCATGGGATACCTGCATCATCAATTATCACTACTCCCTGGAAAAGCAGCAGCGGATCCTCGGTGAGATCCAAGCGGACAGCGGCGTGGATGCTTTGATCTTCTATAAATACCGTCATCAGGATCGAAAAAAATGGGTGGAAACCTACGAAAATCTGCTGCAGGAAGATCTGTTCTACGTGGCCCGCTGGACCAGTTTTGAGACGGATAATATGAAAAAGAGCATAGACGAGGCCGCTGAGCCGCTGGCCGCCCTGAAGGATCACGTCCGTTTTTATGTAGATGCCCACACCCTGGCCGGTGCCAAGGAAACGGCGGAGGAGTGGGATTTCCTGTACGAGAACGGGGTGGATATGATTCTCGTTGACAACGGGCTCCCGCTCGTGAAATACATCGCAGAAAACTTCACTCCCACAGAGTACTGACGGCTCCAAAAATTTTCGTCATATTCTTTACAGATGGGCCCGGGAGTGCTATAATATACGTATATCTATTATAATTTTCATTTTGAAAGGAATCCAGTCATGGCAAATACAGTTCTGGTAGAAACCTCTGCCCGTCACGTACACCTCACCGAGGAGCATATCGAAATCCTGTTCGGCAAGGGCCACACCCTCACCCATAAGAAGGATCTGAGCCAGCCCGGCCAGTTCGCTTGTGAGGAGCGCGTTACCGTTGTGGGCCCCAAGAAGTCCATTGCGAATGTAATCGTTCTCGGTCCCGCAAGACCCGCATCTCAGGTAGAGGTTTCCCTCACCGATGCCCGCACCCTGGGCGTAGACGCTCCCGTTCGTGAGAGCGGTGATGTGGCGGGCTCCGGCGCATGCAAGCTGGTAGGACCTGCCGGCGAGGTAGAACTCACCGAGGGCGTGATCGCCGCCAAGCGTCACATCCATCTGACCCCCGCCGATGCAGAGGGCTTCGGCGTCACCGACAAGCAGATCGTCAGCGTAAAGGTGGAGAGCGGGGACCGCTCCCTGATCTTCGGCGACGTGGTGGTTCGCGTTAGCCCCAAGTTTGCGGCCGCTATGCACATCGACACCGATGAAGCAAACGCTATGCACGCATCCGGCGTAGTATACGGCGAGATCCTGGCATAAGATACATACGGTAAAGCCGCGGGAGTGATCCCGCGGTTTTTGTTTTGGTGCTGAAAAAACCACCTGCTGTGCAGGTGGCAACAAAAAACTTTGGCTATGCACAGTTGCGCCGTAGGCGGGCCTTCTCCTGCGGGAGAAGGGGGACCGTTCGCACGCGAACGGTGGATGAGGAGTAATGGTTTGTATAGACACCTCATCCGTCATCTGCTTCGCAGATGCCACCTTCCCCCACTGGGGAAGGCTATGATGTCATACCGCATTTGCGGTGGCGGGGCAAGTGATGCGGATGATAGAATATCGTGCGTATTTAGATGCTTGCCGGTAATTGCCCCTTATAGGGGCTGTGCAAGCCTCCGGCTTAGCCGGAGGTCCTGACTTGAAACCCGGATGTTTCCAAAATGTAAAATGCATCCCCCCGCCCTTGACGGTGGGGGAAAATCGGGGTACAATGTACACATAAGTATCGACATTTCTCTCATTTTCTTATATATGCGAAAGGATCCCGATGAAAAAGCTTCGTAAAAAGAAAAACGATCCCCTGCGGGATGTGCTGCCCTCCCTGCCGCCCTATCCCGTGAAGGAATCCGCCCCCGAGGAGGGGCTGACGGAGGAGGAAGCCCGGGCCCGGGCGGAATACGGCCTGGCCAACACCCCCGTGGAATCCCCCACCAAAACGGAGAAGGAGATCATCCTCCACCACTCCCTCACCTTCTTCAACTTCATATTCGTCTTTCTGGCAGCGTGCCTCATCGCCGTGGGCTCCTACAAGGACATGCTGTTTCTCCTTATCGCTATCGCCAATACCCTGATCGGTATTTTCCAGGAAATACGCTCCAAGCGCACCATCGATAAAATGACGCTGATGAGCGTGCGCCGCTACGCCGTCATCCGATCGGGCAAGCGGGTGTCGCTCCCCTCCGAGGCCCTGGTGCGGGACGACATTATTGAATTGTCCGTGGGCGATCAGATCTGCGCGGACGCCATCGTGGTGTCGGGACAGATCCAGGTGAACGAGGCCCTGGTCACCGGCGAGGCGGATCAGATCACCAAGGTGGTGGGCGAGCCCCTGCTCTCCGGCAGCTTTGTGGTATCGGGAAAATGCCGGGCCCGGCTGACCAAGGTGGGTGCCGCGTCCTACGTATCCCGCCTGACGCTGGAGGCGAAAAAAGACGTAAAAATGGCAAAATCCGAGATGATGCAGTCGCTGACGCGGCTGATCCGCGTGATCGGTATTGCCCTCCTTCCCATGGGCATCGCCCTGTTCCTCAAGCAGTATCTGGTATTGGAAATGCCTATGGCCAATGCCATGGAATCCACCGTGGCGGCCCTCATCGGCATGATCCCCGAGGGATTGTTCCTGCTCACCAGCGTGGCGCTGGCGGTCAGCGTGATCCGTCTGTCCCGGCGGCGGGTTCTGACCCAGGATATGAACTGCATCGAAACCCTGGCCCGGGTGGATGTATTGTGCGTGGACAAGACCGGCACCATCACTGAGGAAAAGATGGCGGCGGGCGATCCCGTGCCCCTCACGGAATCGGAATATCCCCGGGAGCGGATCGAGGCGGTGCTGGGCGCGTACTACAACCTGTCCGACGCGGCCAACGATACGGAGCGGGCCATGATGGAACGCTTCCGCGGCGGCGAGGAATGGATTTGCCGCAAGCGGATCCCCTTCACCTCCGCCACCAAATGGAGTGCCGCCGTCTTTGAGGGCGAGGGCACCTTCCTCATCGGTGCGCCGGAAATGATCATGGGGCCCCGCTTCGGGCTGCTCCGGGAAGCCACGGATCTGCTGGCATCCTCCGGATTCCGGGTACTGCTGCTGGCACAGTACGACGGCGTGCCCGACGAGGGCGGCATCCAGTACAACCGGGTGTATCCCATGGCGCTGATTCCCCTCTCCAACCGGATCCGCCCCGACGCCCCCGAGACCTTCCGCTATTTCGTCCAGCAGGGCGTGTCCGTGCGGGTCATCTCCGGTGATAATCCCCGCACCGTATCCGAGATCGCACGGCAGGCGGGCATTCCCGACGCGAACAAATTCGTGGATGCGGCGCGGCTGAAAACCGACGAGGACTACGACAACGCCGTGAAGAATTACACCGTCTTCGGCCGGGTGACCCCCGATCAGAAGCGGAAGCTGATCCGCGCTCTGCAGAAAGCGGGGCACACCGTGGCCATGACTGGCGACGGCGTCAACGACGTGCTGGCCCTGAAGGATGCGGATTGCGGTATCGCTATGGCATCGGGCAGTGACGCCGCCCGGCGGGTGGCCCAGCTGGTGCTGATCGATTCCAATTTCAAATCCATGCCCCACGTGGTGGGCGAAGGCCGCCGGGTCATAAACAACATCCAGCGCGCCGCGTCCCTGTTTCTGGTGAAGAACATCTTCTCCTTTCTTCTGTCCCTCTTCACCCTGCTCTTTGATCTGCCCTATCCTCTGGTGCCCATCCAGTTGTCCATGATCAGCGCGCTGACCATCGGCGTGCCCGCCTTCTTTTTGGCGCTGGAGCCCAATCGGGAACGGGTGCAGGGACATTTCCTCACCAATGTGCTCAGGGAAGCCTTCCCCGGCGGCCTGACCAATCTGATCATGGTCCTGCTTCTGCAGGCATTCGCCGTGGTATTCGCCTTCCCCAACGATCGGCTGTACACCATGGCCGCCGCCATCCTCTGCGCGGTGGGGCTGCTGGTGCTGTTTGAAGTCAGCCGCCCGCTGAACTGGAAGCGGGGTGTGGTCATCGGATCTATGACGCTGCTTACGATCCTGTGCTATGCGGCGCTGGCTTCCGTGTTCGACTTCGTGGCGCTGGATGCAGGCGCGGCTCTGGTGCTGGGCGTGCTTCTGGTGCTGGCGTACTTTATGTTCCACACGATCTTGCGGGTGTTTGAATGGGGCGACGGCCTGATCCGCGAGCTCCGGAAGAAAAAAGAAGAGGGAACCCTCTGGTCCCCCTTTGACGATGTGATGTAATACAATCCCCCCGATTGGCGATAGGCCGGTCGGGGGTGTTTTTTGTTGGGGGGATGGCTTTTTCCATGGGGCGGCGAGAAGATACGCGAAAAATCTACGCTATCCCGTGAAAAAACAAACCAAACAATATGGAATACATTCCCCCTTTTTTAAAGGTTTTTGGGGGTGCGGACCCTTTTTACAAAAAGGGTCCGCGTGCTCCTTCGCATACTCCCTACGCCGTCTTCAGTTTGATTACCGCGGCGGTCACGTCGTCCCGCCGCCGCGGATCCGCCCCCGCCGATGCCGCCCGCACAATGCGATCCGCAATCTCCTCCGGCGGCGCGTCCGTCACCGATTTTGCCGACAGCATATCGCACAGCCAGGCCGAATCCTCGAAATTCTCCGTCACGCCGTCGGACAGCATGACGATAATATCCCCCCTCTCCAATGTAAATCGGATCATCTCCGCGTCCAGCGCCCGCAAGATCCCGATGGGCACCGTCTTGGAGCACAGCCGGAACAGCCGCCCGTCCCGGATCACAAAGGACGGCGCCGCGCCGCTCTTCACAAACCGAGCCTCCCCCGTGTACCGGTCGATCTCCATCAAATCGATCCCCGCGGAGCACTCCAGAGCCCGGGATCGCATATAATTGTTCAGCATAGTCAGAGCCACCGTCATGTCCGCCCCGCCGCACAGCACCTCCTCCAGAAAAGCCGCCGAAATCTGCGCCGTGACGGATGCCTCCCCACCCGTGCCCATGCCGTCGCAGATCAGCATATAGTATCGGCCGTCCGCCGTCTCGAACCGGACGGCGCAATCCCCGTTGGGCGGGGATTTTCTTTGTTGGCCCGTATCCCCCGCCGCCCGGGATACACATCCCGACTCCGCCGCCAGCCGGGGAGCGCTTTCCATCACCATGGATACCGTTTCCCCATCCAGGCGGTATTCCGGCGGGGCAAAATGTCCCCCCGTCATCTTCTCAAAGGCCACTCGGATGTCCTCGTTCCCCAGACGCACCCGCGTCAGATCCAGATCCCGCGCCATGATTCTCTGTCGGCGGCTGCCGTACACCGTGACGTTCCCCGCGTAAAAATCCATATATTTCAGCGAACGCTGCAGTTTGCGGGACAATTCCTCATTGACGGCAAATTCTGCCTCCGTATCCCGGGCCGCGTGGGACAAAAGGGTGGCGAAGGCCTCAAAATCATCGGCGAATACATCGCTTTTATCGGCTGTCATAGCCGCGCGGGCACAGTTGGCGCACCCCTCGTTCACCTCGTCCAGGATATCGTTCATCTTGTGGCATCGGGATGCCAGATTCGGGGGGATCACCGCCGCCGACACCCGTCCCGTTTTATGTAATTCCGCCGTCATGCGGCATACGGTGTCGGTGGTGGCGGCGTACTCCCGCTCCCAGCACAGGGATTGATTCTCACATCCGCGGCACTGCCGCTCCATGGCGGTGTCGCACAGTTCTTTCAGTTCCAGAATCCCGGGGCGGCGCATCTTCTCCGACACGGCGGAGAATACCCCGGAAATTTTATGCATGGCGTCGGACAGAGCGCGCATCCTGCCCACGCCGAAATCTGCCTTTCCCTCGGCGATGATGGCTCCCTCCACCGCCTCTGCCTTGGACAAAGAGGGGGTGATCACGGGCCGGGGGATGGGCAACGCGTCGGGGATCACCCCGAAGTGGAACAGGGGAATCAGTGCCGCCCCCGTCACCGTCAACTCCGGCATGACCGACGCGAACGCGGACAAGCCTCCCCCCGCAAAAGCGATGGCGATGGCCGTGATCCATGCGCCGCACACCGCCCCCGCCCGGGAGATGGGGAACAGGATCGCGGCACTCAAAGCGGCGGCGGCATACAGGGGTGCTCCACCCGGATCGATGGCGACGCCGCAGATCAGCCCGCACAAGGCGGCGTAGGTGATCCGCCGGGGATCGGAGTGCAGTTGGGTCCGGGGACGGATCCCCCGGGCGGCCACAAGGGACGCGCCGAAGGCGAAGATCACCCCTGCGTTGAAGGGGAGCCCTGTGGCATCCCGCAAAGCGCGGGTAACGGCAAAGAGCAAGGTCAGCACGCCCGCGTCCCGGGCGGGAGTGGCGCGAAGCTGTTTTTCCGTCAAGGTGCAGAAGGCCAGCGTGGCCAGCGGCACCGTGATGGCCAGAAAGAATACGGACAGCAGCTCCCTGGTGGAGTAGGTGTCCCCCACGATCATGCGGATGGATCCCGCCACCATGGCTGCGGTGGCGGAGAAGGCCATGCGGAGCCAGATGCTCTCCGCGGCACCGCCCAGACGGATCCTATGCCACAGCCCCGGCGGCAGGGGGATCGCGTCCTCCGTAGGATCCCGTATCCGCCGCTTCATCTCGCCGGGCGGCGAGTCCCGGGGGGAATCCGATGGGGCCGGCAGGGCCTTTTTTCGCCCGGTGGGATTTCCCGGCGTAAGGAATGCGCCCAAAAGAATCCGCGCGGTGCACAACAGCACCGATGCGGCGGTGACCGCAGCGAAATCGCCCCGGCCGAGGGATCCGATCACGTTGCCCGCGGCGGCGGCGACGGTCATGGTGAATCCTCCCGCGGCGGCGATGAGGGACAGCCCGAAGGGCCGGGCGATACCGAACAGGGATGCTCCCGCCACGATGGCCGCCGCCAGACAGATGGCCATGGCCCGCAGGATGCGGGAGTAGGGCATGTCCTGGGCCAGAGCCGCCGAGCGCAGGCGGGATAGGAGGGATGGGTTCTTTTTTCTGTTTTCGGAGTTCATGATGATGCCTTCCTGTGTTTTGATGTTGGCATCATTGTACACCCCATCGGGCGCAAAAATCCGCAAAGGATGGGGGGAGTATTTTGGCGGGGAATGGAGGGGGATGGAGGGGC
>JAFUIQ010000035.1 GCA_017468385.1 Clostridia bacterium | reverse complement strand
GGAGGATGTGGGATTTCCCGTGCGATACCCGGCGGGGGATGGCGGGAAAGGAAAGAATGGGGCGCACGAAAGTTTTGCGGGGGAGGAATAAAATGAGTGATAGAGGAATAGAGCCAAGGAGGTTGGTGGGGGTGTAGGGGGCGGGGGGTGAATCACGTCTATCCCGTAGGGGCGACTTCGACAAAGTCGAAGTCGAGGTTTCCCCTCCCGTTGCGTACAAACCAAATGCTAACAATAATAAAATGTTTATGAAAGATCAAAGGGGAGATCGCTCCCCGCAGATCTCCCCTTTGGAACCCCTCATGGGCTCGGGGCGATCCCCGAGGCCCCCAGAACAAATATTAGCGAAACGGTCGAGACTGCATAAACGCGTTCGTTTTTTGAACGCACACTGCGGTGTGCGAGGGATAGCGTAGAATGGGGATAGCGGAAGATGAATTGTTTCACAAACTAACTTTCTCGCTAACTTCCGTCAGTCGAAGGGGGAACGATTACTCCTAACTAAACTTCATGATGCCGCCTGGGCGGCATTTTTTACGTTATGTAGGAGAATCTGTTTGATTTTAGGATAACGGAACTGTACGTTGAAGTTGGATTGACGAAAAGCATACCTTCGTCTGTCATACAATTTCGTCTATCCTCTGCGCATCTTTGATGCGCATTCAAAAAAAGTCGGCGTTTTTGATGACGATATACCTTAGATACACTTCGTTCTGGGGGTTTCGGGGATCCCCCCGAACCCATGGGGGGATGTAAAGGGGGGATCTGCGGGGAGCGATCCCCCCTTTGATTCTTTTTACGGAGCGATCCCCCCTTTGATTCTTCCATAAGTATCGTAATCCAAAACCGCATGATGCGGGCGATCAATGATCGCCCCTACAACAAGCTATTTATAATGTAATATATTTTATACTTTCGCGGAACTCCACGAGAAAAACCTTCCCAAAAAGTCTATAATCATTTGTATTACGATTTGCGTTGCAAAATGCGATGGTTTTGTAATGCATACATAAACTACATAAAGTGGTACAATTATCATGCAGATTGTCATACATATGTGAGGATACAATGGCAGAGTTTAAAATTCCGGTCACCCCGGCATCCACCAACAAATCCGTTCGTTTTCCGAACGATCTTATAAATGAGGTGGAATCC
The DNA here is from genome assembly GCA_017468385.1 of Clostridia bacterium. Taxonomy (GTDB): domain Bacteria; phylum Bacillota; class Clostridia; order Oscillospirales; family CAG-272; genus SIG701. The sequence goes on along the minus strand of JAFUIQ010000035.1, from coordinate 67,185 downwards.
GCTATTCGTGGAACAAATTGTACATTCTCTGCTTTTGTGGTAGAGGCGGTACGGGTTGCCGTAGACGATCTAAAAGAAGCCACGAAAGAAGGACAACGCCCATGACATTCCCCTACCCTCTCACCGAATCGGTGGAAATCCTTTTGCAGCTGTTTTACTCCCCCATAGAAGAAGTGGCCCACGATTACGGCTTGGAAGCGGATGAAACGAAAAAACGGATGCAGCTTTTTTGCCGGGAGATCTTCCGGAATTGCCAGATGAATGGCCGCATGCCCGTGATGGTGAAATCGCCCTTCCGCGCATCCATGCTCCGCTCCCTGCATACCCTGCGCCGCCGCAATCCGATTCTATGGGATTTTTTGTTTGATGGAGATGTGCCCCACGCCCTGCAAACCATCGTGGATCACCTGTGGTATCTGCTCACGGAAGTGATGGGATACACCTACGAGGAGATCGTGGGGTAGGGGAAAAGACACCTCCCCTGCAAAAATGATCATTTTTCCCAAACCCACTCCCCCCCAAAAATTCCCCCTTGACAAACGCCCCGTTTGGGTTTATACTTATCATAACGGAATATGTCCGTGCGAAATTCGCCGCAAGAGAACTGTGCCGCCGATGGGCGTGGTGGAAGCACAGAGGTCGGAGTCGCCCGGGTACCGCCCGTGCCGTATTTTTACGGATTTTATATGCCTATACCAATGAGTGAAAAGCTCGGGTGGAACCGTGCGGTTTTGCCGCACCCCGAACGCAGTTGTCCGCTGCGTGTCGGGATTTTTTGTTTTCCGGCCGCGGCAATCCACTCTTTATTTTTTATGGAGGTTTTTATGATCTACCGTTTTGCAAGCGGCAAAGTTTTCAACGCCGATGCTCCCATGTCCGTGTACGATGCGGCTGCCAACGCCGGCATCATTTCCCGTGAGATCCTCTGCGCCCGTGTGAACGGCGAGGTTGTGGATCTGACCCACATCCCCGCCGGTGATTGCGACGTGAAACTGCTCACCTTTGCCGATCCCGATGACGACGGTGCCCGCCGCACCTTCCGTCACACCGCATCCCACATCCTGGCCGAGGCGGTGAAACGGCTGTACCCCGATGCCAAGCTGACCATCGGTCCCGCCATCGACGACGGATTCTACTACGATTTCGACTCCGACGTGTCCTTCACCCCCGAAATTCTCTCTCAGATCGAGGCAGAGATGAAGAAGATCGTCAAGGAAAACCAGAAGTTAGAGCGCTTCACCCTGCCCCGGGACGAGGCGAAGAAGCTGATGGAAGAAAAAGGCGAGCCCTACAAGGTACTCCTCATTGATCGTGTGCCCGAGGGGGAGGAGATCTCCTTCTACAAAATGGGCGATTTCGTGGATCTGTGTGCCGGCCCGCACCTGTTCGCCACCGGCGCCGTCAAGGCGCTGAAGCTGACCTCCTGCACCGGCGCGTACTGGGAGGGCAAGTCCGAGAACAAGATGCTCCAGAGAGTATACGGCACCGCGTTCCCCTCCAAGACGGAGATGAACGATTTCCTGGCCGCCCGGGAAGAAGCCCGCAAGCGGGATCACAACAAGATCGGCCGTGAGTTGGAATTGTTCACCACCGTGGACGAGATCGGACAGGGTCTGCCGATTCTGATGCCCAAGGGCGCCCGCATCATCCAGCGTCTGCAGCGGTGGATCGAGGATGAGGAAGAAAAGCGTGGCTATCTGCTCACCAAGACACCTCTGATGGCCAAGCGGGAGCTTTATAAGATCTCCGGCCACTGGGATCACTATCTGGACGGCATGTTCATTCTGGGCGATCCCCACGATGAGAGTAAGGAATGCTTTGCCCTCCGTCCCATGACCTGCCCCTTCCAGTATCAGGTATATCTGAACAAGAAGCGCTCCTACCGTGAATTGCCCATGCGCCTGGGCGAGACGTCCACGCTGTTCCGCAACGAGGATTCCGGCGAGATGCACGGTCTGATCCGTGTAAGACAGTTCACCATTTCCGAGGGACATCTGGTGCTCCGCCCCGATCAGCTGGAGGAGGAGTTCCGCGGCTGTCTGGAGCTGGCGAAATACGTTCTGGAAACCGTGGGTCTGCTGGAGGACTGCACCTTCCGCTTCTCCCAGTGGGATCCGAAGCGCACCGACAAGTACGAGGGTACCGCTGAGCAGTGGGAAGAAGCGCAGAGCGTCATGAAGAAGATTCTGGACAATCTGGGTCTGGATTACAAGATCGGTATCGACGAGGCCGCCTTCTACGGCCCCAAGCTGGATATCCAGTGCAAGAACGTATTCGGCAAGGAAGACACCATCGTTACGATCCAGATCGATATGCTGCTGGCCGAAAAGTTCGGCATGTACTACACCGACCGGGACAATCAGCAGAAGCTGCCCTACATCATCCACCGCACTTCCCTGGGCTGCTACGAGCGCACCCTGGCTCTCCTGACGGAGAAATACGCCGGCGCGTTCCCCTTGTGGCTGGCCAATACCCAGGCTGTGATCATCCCGCTGGCGGAGGATTTTGCTCCCTATGCGGCCGAGGTGACAGAAAAACTGAAGGCTGCCGGCATCCGCGCCAAGCTGGATGACCGCAACGAGACCCTGAAATACCGCATCCGCGAGGCTCAGCTGGAGAAGATCCCCTACATGCTGGTGGTGGGCGAGAAGGAAAAGACCGACGGCACCGTGGCAGTCCGTGCCCGCAAGGAGGAGGACGGCGGCGTCATGAAGGTGGAAGACTTCATGGCCAAGGCCCTCATGGAGATCGCGACGAAGAAGAGATAAAGTATACCAAAAACACCGCAGGAAACCTGCGGTGTTTTTTTGTTGTGGGATAGATGAGATTCCTTCCCCCATCCCCTTTTCAAAGATTTTTGGGGGTGCGGACCCTTTTTGCAAAAAGGGTCCGCGTTCTCCTCCGCGTTCTCCTCCGCGTTCTCCTCCGCATTTCCCACATAAAAAGCGGGACTGGGTTTTCCCAATCCCGCTTCGTTTTACTCTTCCCCGCTGTCGCCGGCGACTCTTACGATGACGCCGTTTTCAAAATAGCCTTTGTACACACGGCCGGAGGGCCAGGTGTAGGTGCCCTCGCCCCACATTACGTTGTTCTTGAAGATTCCCTCGTACTTCTCGCCGTTGGCCCAGGTATAAGTGCCCTGCCCGCTGCGGGCATCGGCCGCATATTCCCCGTCGTACACGTCCCCGTTTTTCCAGGTGTACACGCCGTGGCCTTCCTTCTGGTCCATGCGGTAATTGCCCTCGTATGTATCACCGTAATTCCAGACGAATTTGCCCGCGCCGTCCTTTTTGCCCTCCCGGAATCCGCCGGTGTAGACACTGCCGTTCTGCCAGGTATAGGTACCCTCACCGTCCATCAGGCCGTTTTTGAACTCGCCCTCGTACACGTCGCCGTTGGCATAAGTATATCTGCCGTATCCGTCGATCTTGTCCTCGGCGAAGGATCCCTCGTACACGTCCCCGCCGGCGTAAATCAATTTACCCTCGCCGTGGCGGCGCAGATCCTTCAGGGGACCGTCGTACAGATCGCCGTTGGAGTAGACGATCTCCGATTTTTCCAGATTCACCTTGGCCCGCACGCCGGATTCATAGACCAGCGTACCGGAGAGCGGATCCCCGTTTTCGTCCACCCGGCCGAAGTATTTGATGTATCCGGCCTCGTAATTATAGCGCATATAGCGGATGCCCGCAAAGTAGACAAATACCGCCGCCGCGATGAGCACCGCCGCCGCAATGGCGGTGATGATCAGCAAAATCGAGGCCGTACTGCGGTGTTTTCTGTACCGTGCTCTATTCATATCCGATCCTCCTTATGATTCGATGGAAGTAAGGAAACTGTCCAGCAGTCCGATCAGCCGGGGTGCCGCATACAGGGCCACGGCCGCCGCCGCGATCAGCAGCGCCACGGACAGAAGCAGATGGAGGGGCGTGACGCCCTTGGTGTCGTAGCGGGTCTGGGCCCGGTATTTCATCTCCTCGGTGAGATAAAACCGCGCCGTGGTCAGATCCGTCTGCACGTGCTCCGCCTCGCCGGTGAAGAAGCGGCGGATGGGACCGTGCTTCTTCGTTTCAAAGGTGTCCTCATTGGCGCAGGAAATCATGCGGCGCAGGGGCTTGCCCGTCCGCAAAGCCAGCCGCACGGGGATATTTTTGGCAAATCCCGCCTCCGCCAGCGTAAGCGCCCGCTCGGGGGAGTCGATTCCGTCCCGGACCAGCTTATCCACCAAAGCGCCCACGTCCCGGCGCGTGAAATAGGATCCCAGAGCGCCCAGAACCAATCCGGCGCACCCGGACCACACCAGGGATTCAAAGGACAGAATGGGAAAATTGTACTCAATGGTATCCATCAGGGATGTCAGCGTCACCAATCGCATCATAGACAATCCCCCGCTCATTCGATGATTTCGCTGCCGCAGAGCTTCGTTAAAAGCTCTTCCAGATCGGCTTCGTCCTGAAACTCAATGCTCAGAATCTTTTTCCGCTTGCCGGATTGGATGCCTACCCGACGGCCGATCAGCGAAGTGGCCCGCTTTTCCAATTCCGCCAGGTAATCCACGCGCACGCCGCCGTCCACTTCCATTTCCGTTTCCGGCTGGGATTTGCGATTGGCGGCCTTCACCGCCTTTTCCAGATCCCGCACGGACAAGGAGCGCAGGATGGCCTTTTGGGCCAGAGGGAACATTTGTTCTCTGTCCTTTAATCCCAAAAGGGTGCGGCAGTGACCGGCGCTCAGCTCCTTGCGCCGGAGCAAATCGATCACTTCCTCGGGCAGATCCAACAAACGGAGCGAATTGGCCACCGCACTGCGGCTTTTGCCCAGCTTCACGGCCACTTCTTCCTGTGTCAGGCCGAAATCCCGGATCAACCGATCGTACGCCGCGCCCTCTTCCCACGCGTCCAGATCCTCTCTCTGCAGATTCTCAATCAAAGCGAACTGGGCGGTCTGCAATTCGTCCGCATCCACCACGATGACGGGAATCTCGGACAGTCCCGCCAATTTGGATGCGCGCCAACGCCGCTCGCCGGCGATGATCTGATAAAATCCCGCCTGGGAGGACGGCCGCACCAGAATGGGCTGCAAAACGCCGTGGGCGGCGATGGAATCCGCCAACTGGGACAGCGCCTCATTATCAAAATGCTGGCGAGGCTGGTCCGCCTTCGGCTCGATCATGCCGATGCGCACCTTCTGCACCTCGTTCTGCCTGGTTTCAATCTCATTATCGCCGAAGATGCTGTCCAAACCCCGGCCCAAACTCATCTTTTTTGCCATACTATATCCTTTCTCCGTCAGAAAATCCGGCCCAGCAGTTCCTTGGCCACGTCCACATAGGCCAGACTGCCGCGGGAGTATTTGTCATGGTAGTACACCGGTGCGCCGAAGCTGGGGGCCTCGGACAACTTTACGTTTCGCGGAATCATGGTGCGGAACAGCTTGTCGGAATAGTATTTTTTCAACTCCTGCAGCACCTGCGCGCTCAGATTCAGCCGCCCGTCGTACATGGTGATCAAAATGCCCAGAATGCTCAGGGACGGATTGAACTGATTCTTCACCCGCCGCACCGTCATCATCAGCTGGGACAATCCCTCCAGGGAATAATACTCGCACTGCATAGGGATCACGATGCCGTCCGCCGCCGACAGCGCATTGACCGTCAGAAGCCCCAGGGACGGCGGACAGTCGATGATGATCACGTCATACACGCCCCGCAAGGGGTCAATGGCGTCCCGCATGGCCGCAAAGTGCCGATCCCGGGTGATCAGATCGAACTCCGCCCCCGCCAGATCGATGGTGGTGGGCAAAACGGAGAGATTCTTGTATTCCGTCTCGATGATGGCATCCGCTGCCGCGTAATCCCCATTCAGCACCCCGTACAGGGATTTTTTCAGGTTTTTGCGGGAGATTCCCACGCCGCTGGAGGCGTTTCCCTGGGGATCGGCGTCGATCAGCAGGGTTTTTTTGCCCAATTGAGCCACCGATGCCGCCACATTGACCGCGGACGTGGTCTTTCCCACGCCGCCTTTCTGATTCGCGAACGCAATTACAACCGTATGTGTCATACTGTCCCCCCGTGAATGGATGGATATAGTATAGCATTTTTGCCGGGGGAAATCAAGGAGAGAATGTAAATAATGAGTCGAGAACGCCTTTTATAAATTTTCGTCCACCTTTTTGGGGAGGTGGTGGGGGTTATTCGTGCTATCTGAAAATGTTTCACGTGAAACATTATGGTTTTGCTATTTCGGCGGCATCATTGTTTCACGTGAAACAATAAAAAGATGGTGACTGAATCCCTTATTTAAGGTTTTTGGGGGTGTGGACCCTTTTTGCAAAAAGGGTCTGCGTTATCCTCGTGCCATATGATACGGCTGAAATTGCTTGCCGCTTTTTCTTTGGGGCCAAAGCGCAAAGAAAAAGCTTTCAAAAAGAAACGCCATTATGCGGGGTTATGCACCCCGCACCCGGCACCACCTTTTGAAAAAGGTGGACGAAAACTTTTATAATAAATTCCTTATTTAAGGTTTTTGGGGGTGTGGACCCTTTTTGCAAAAAGGGTCCACATTTTACTCAGCCATCAGACTTCTTAGGGATCCGGATCAGAATCTCCGTGGTGTCCTCCGTCTCCCGGCGGGATGTTTCCGCCGCGATCCCCGCCTGCCGCATTACATCCACCGCGTGATGGATCGAATTGAAAAACAGCCGCACATCCCGGATCACCCATTTCTGCCGCGGCCGCGCTGCCTCCGCCGCAGGAGATGGCTTGTCCTCTTCCACCGGCGGATGCAGCAGGGATTCCACGTATTCCTCCGTCTCCGCCACGTTCAGATGATGCTCAATCACGTGCTTTAGCGCCGTCAGCCGATCGTCCCCCGTCAGCCGAAGGAGCCCACGGGCGTGCCGTTCCGTCAATCCGGAGGACAAAATCAGCGTCCGCTCGTCCGGCAAATACCGCAAAAGCCGCAGTTTGTTGGCCACAAAGGATTGGCTGACGGACAATTTCCGGGCGATATCCTCCTGCGTCAGATCATACATCCGAATCAGGGACGAAATGGCCGACGCCTGCTCAAACATGTTCAGATTCTCCCGCTGGAGATTCTCAATGATGGCCAGGGCCGCGGATTCCGTCTCGTCGATCTCCAGAATCACGCAGGGAACGGATTCCATCCCCAGGAGGGCCGCCGCACGAAGGCGTCGCTCCCCCGCGATCAGCTCGTACTTGTCCCCGTGGATCAAATGGCGCACGGTCAGCGGCTGGATGATCCCGTACTGGCGGATGCTGTCCGCCAGAGACGCAATGGCCTCCGCCTCAAAAAACCGCCGCGGCTGGCTGGGATTGGGGGAAATATCCTCCCGCGGCAGCATTTTTACCGCCGCCGCGTCGGGAATCCCCCGTTTTTCCCGCCCAAAACGGATGGTTTTGTCCGATTTTGTCGGGGCATAGCGGGGCAAGCCCAGGGCTGATTCCTTTTCCGCACTTTCATTGGAATAAAAAAACATTTTCCTATCTCCTTTACAATTTTCCACTTTCATTTCCTTTGGGAATGTTCAGCGGAAATATTGTAGCACACCGAGAATGGGAAAATGTTTCGCTTTGCGCGGGCCAATAAAATTTTATTCCGTCGGAGTTCGGTTGGGAATGACCGGAATCCGCTATCAGAGGGGCTTTTTTGCCATCTGTGCATATTGCCGCGGATAGGCGGCGGGAGTGGGGGAAATTTTGCGGATCGTGAGCAGATAGCGGGGATTTTCGTCCCCGGGAACGAAATATTTCCGGGAATCCTCCACTTTACCACCCAATTTCTGTAAGCCGTGGATGGAATATTCCAATTCCTCCGGGGCGGTTTTGCCCTTCATGGCGATGAAGCATCCGCCCACCTTCACAAAAGGCAGGCACAATTCCGCCAGAATCGGCAGTCGGGCCACCGCCCGTGCGGTGACGAAATCGAACTGCTCCCGATACAGCTTGGTGCGGGAAAATTCCTCCGCCCGGCCGGATACAGCGGCAAAATTGGAAATCTGCGCGGTGGCGGCGGTGTCGTTCATGTGCATGCATTTCTTGGCCGTAGCATCCATGGCGGTAACGCGCACATTCGGACGGCAGGCGGCGATGGGCAAGGAGGGAAATCCCGCTCCGCTTCCCACGTCCAGGAGGGTAACATCCTCCCCGGCAGGGATCACATCGGCGCAAATCACGGAATCCAGGATATGCTTATAAAAGATCTCCTCCGGATCGGTGATGGCGGTGAGATTGAATTTCCCGTTATCGATCAGCAGCTGCTCGGCGATCACGCCCATGCGGCGGGCGATTTCCTCCGTGCGGAAGGGGGCGGGGATTTCCTCGCAGGCCGCAAAGCGGCGGATCGTATCCTCATATATGGAAAGGTGGTCCATGATGATTCCTTTCGGTTGGTTGTATAAATAGGCCCGGTTATAGTAAACGGTGGATAGTGGGGTGTTTTTGGCGCGTCACCCGTTCGGATAAACGCTCTATTATCTTGTAGGGGAGGGGCTTGCTCCTCCCGCATTGTACGATTTTTGCTTTCACGAAACGGGTTGTCGAGGGCGCCAACCCCTACCGGATAAAGCAAGGTTTTACGCCTATCTTTACCCGTAAAAGACAGACAAATAATTATATTGTAGCATCGTGCGATTTCGCTTTCACGAAACGGTAAGCCGCCAGGCGATCATACCTCACTTCTTCTGTCCCAGATAGATCATCAGCACCGTGATGTCTGCCGGGTTGACGCCGGAGATTCTTTGCGCCTGGCCGATGCTCAAGGGCCGCACTGCGGCCAGCTTCTGGGCCGCCTCGATGCGCAGACCGGCGATGGCGGCATAATCCAGATCGGGGGACAGGGGCACGTCGTCCATCTTTCTGAGACGCCGGGCCGCATCCTCCTGCCGGCGGACGTAGCCCTCGTATTTGATCTCCGTCTCCACCGCATCCGTCTCCCGGCGGTGCAATTCCGGCCGATCCGGATCCAGGGGAGCAAGAGTATCATAAGTGATCTGGGGCCGGCGCAACAGATCCGCCATGGATGCCCCGGTGGAGAGCGGCGTGGAGCCCGCGCTTTCCAGTATTTCGTTCGTCTCCGGGATAGGCCGAACATGCGTTCTTAACAGACGGGATTTCTCCGCTTCGATGATTTCTCTGTGGGCGAGGAATTCCCTGTACCGATCCTCGCTGATCAGCCCGCAGGCCCGGCCAAATTCGATCAGCCGCTCCTCCGCGTTATCCTGTCTTAGCAGCAGGCGGAATTCGGAGCGGGAGGTCATCATGCGGTAGGGCTCGGCAGTGCCTTTTGTCACCAGATCGTCGATGAGCACGCCGATATAGGAGGAAGAACGGGAGAGAATCAGCGGATCCCGCCCCTGCAGTTTTCCTGCGGCATTGATGGCGGCGATCAGCCCCTGGGCGGCGGCTTCCTCGTAGCCGGAGGTGCCGTTGAACTGGCCCGCGCCAAAGAGATTCTCCACCGCTTTCGTCTCCAAGGTAGGGAGCAGGGCGGTGGGATCGATGCAGTCGTACTCGATGGCATAGGCGTAGCGCATGATCTCCGCGTGGCGGAAACCATTCAGGGAGCGGAGCATGCGGTACTGGACCTCCGCCGGCAGGGAAGAAGAAAATCCCTGCAGATAGATCTCGTCCGTATGCAGTCCCATAGGCTCCACAAAGAGCTGATGACGGGGCTTTTCGGCGAAGCGGACGATTTTATCCTCAATGGAGGGGCAGTAGCGGGGGCCTGTGCCGTGGATCTGCCCCGAATACATGGGGGACAGATGGATATTCTCATGGATGATGCGGTGGGTTTCCCCGTTGGTGTAGGTGATGTGGCAGGGGATCTGGGTGATCCGATTCAAGGCCGCCTCGTCGGTGCGGCGGGAGAAGGGCACGATATAATCATCCCCCGGATGGATCTCCAACTCATCAAAATCAATGGATCGGCGGTGGATGCGGGGCGGCGTGCCGGTTTTGAAGCGCTGGAGGGGAAGTCCCGCCGCCCGGAGCGACGCGGACAAAAAGGCCGCCGGCAGGGAATTGTCGGGGCCGGATTCCCTCTGCACCGTGCCGATGTGGGTATGTCCCGAAAGATACGTTCCGGTAGAAATAATCACCGCCCGGGCCAAAAATTCGCCGCCGGGGCAGGCCACAACGCCCCGGACGATTTTCCGTCCGTCGGGCAAATCTTCCGTGAGAATATCGGTGACTTCCGCCTGGATCAGATACAGATTGCTCTGATTTTCCAGCACTTTTTTCATATGGGCGGTGTACACGGTGCGATCCGCCTGGACCCGCTTGGATCGAACGGCGGCGCCCTTGCCTGTATTCAGCGTGCGGGATTGGATGGTGGCCACGTCGGCCGCAAAGCCCATCTCGCCGCCCAGGGCATCAATCTCGTAGACCAGATGGCCCTTGGCGGTGCCGCCCACGGAGGGATTGCAGGGAAGATTGGCCACCGCATCCAGCGACAGAGTGAAAAGAGCGGTTTTGCATCCCATACGGGCGGCGGCCAGGGCGGCTTCGCACCCCGCGTGCCCCGCACCGATGACAATAATATCGTACATATGTTACTCCAAGTGAGAATGGAATGGTATTTTTCGAAAAAAAGAGATGGCGCGATCTCCGTAGAAACGTGCCGTTTGGGTGTTACAAAACGGGCGAACACAGTTCGCCCCTACGGGGTAGGCGGGGGGTTTGTTTATCCTCACCCGTACGGATATACGAACAGTTCTGTCGTAGGGGCGTTCTTTGAACGCCCGCCACGTTCGGTTGGGAATTTCTCCACGGGAGGCGAAACGCCCCCCTACGGGTGAAGCGGGATTCTACCCGAGCCTTCTCCAGAGGGAGAAGGGGGACCATTTTGAGGAGCAAAATGGTGGATGAGGTGTCACGTCCGCCGTGGAGAAAGACCCTCCTCATTCCCGCGATTTCCTAAACACAAAAATCTTGCTGAGGATGTAATTCCCCACGATGACGAACACGGCGGCCACGCACTTGGCGATCAGATCCGCGCTGAGGGGGATCTTCACCAGGGGCAGAAGGATCGCTTCATAGGAAAGCGCGGCCAGCAGCGCCACAATTCCGAAAGTGAGGACGGTATCCAGCACCAGCGTCAGCACGCGGGACGCGGAAAATTCCGCCAGCTTCCGCCACATATGGCGGGTCTGTGTATTGGTGTCGCCGAACACATACTTCTTATTGGTGAAGAAGGCGAACAGCACCCCCGCCACCCACTGCAGAATCTGGGCGGCGGCGCGGATATACCACTCATATGCCTGCCCGATGAGGGACACGCCCACATGGAACAGAAGAAAATAGGTGATAAAGGACACCGCGGTGGTCAGCACGCCGAAGATCAGATACAGAATTATCTCCCGGTATTTTTCAAAAAAGGCTTTCACACCGATTCCTCCCCTCGGAAAAAGGATTCCGCCAGAGCGGTGAAGGATTCTTTGTCGTACAAAATGTTGACCGCATCCAACAGGGCCCCCGGCGTCATGCCCGCGGGCAGTCCCAGATGACGGCACAGCCGATCCCGCCGGTCGGCGGATCCGTCGCATCCCGTCAGGGACAGGGCGAAAAAGTCCGCCTTGGTGATGCCGCCCCGCTGTATTTCCCGGGGCATATCGGCGGCGAAGGGAGCGAACAACTGTCTAAGAAGATCGTCCTCCATGCCCTCCACGCCCAGCGTTCCCGCCTTGGAGGGGGCGGATTTTCGCTTTTCCTTCCCCTTGATCTCGGGGATGTACAAGTGGTACACCATCTCCTTGGGGAGAGCGGATGTGATGTGGGAGCGGATCACCTTGCCCGCCCCGTCGCTGTCCGTCAGAACGATCACCCCGCCGGGGGCGGCCAATTTCTTGATCAGGGACAGCTTTTCTTTATGATTGAACACGCCGAATCCCGCCGTGGTGAGGATCACGCCGTCGATCACATTCGAGAGGCGGATCTTGTCGTACTTGCCCTCCACGATCACGGGATAGGGGATGTGCAGTTTCTCTTGGCTCATGGGATTACCTGCCCTCGGAGGATTTTTTCACGCCGGCCCGGGGCATGGTGCAGATCAGCCGCTCGATGGGGATAAATCCCGCCACAGCGGAGGATTTCATCTGCCGATCCGCCTCCCGGCATCGGTTCAGCGACGCGGCCAGCCGGGCTGTGCCGAATCCCTGGGCGCTCTTCATGTACAGGGATGCCTTGTATTCGTGCATTTTCAAAGCGCGGGCGATCTCTCCCTTGTCCGCCCCGCCCTCCACCATCACCGATACGGTGAGCAAGTCGCTCATCACCCGGGATAAGGTGGTCAGCACCGCGATGGGCTCGTCCTTCCGCTTCCGATACACATCCAGCGCGGCCAGGGCCGCCGTGCGATCACCGGCCAACACCGCGTTGGCGAGGGCAAAGGCATCCTCCCGCAAGGCGGGGGATGTGACCCGGGTGACGATCTCCGGCGTGACGGCGGGGATGTGATTGGCCAGGCAGTAGGCGATCAGCTTCTCAATCTCCCCCGACAAACCCGTCATGTCCTGGGGACAGCGGGAAAGAAGAGTGGCCATGGCATCCTCGGACACGGCGATCTCCGCCCGGGCGAAATGCCGCTCCACCCAGCGGCGCAATCTTACGCCGGTCTGGTAGGGAAATTCCACGGGAGTCAGATGGGCACTCAACGCGCGGAAAAAGGCGGCGGGCTTTTTGGCCGTGCCGGGATCCAGCGTGCCCCGAGGGGCAATCACCAGAAGAACGGTGTCCGGGGAATCGGCGATGCCGTCGATGGCATCGAGAAAGGACTTTCGCTCCTTTTCCCGCCAGCCGCCCATGTTGGGGGGCGTCACCTCCACGATTTTCTTCTGAGACATCATGGGCAAAGTGGCCAGAGCGGTGGTCAATTCGGAAAAATCCCCGTCCTCCAGCGTAAGGGCGATGCGGTTCAGATCGATGAGATCCGGCGGGCAGTCGGCCAAAGCAGCCGCCCGCAGTTCTTTTTTATAATGCTGTTTCAGATAATCTTCGTCCCCGTAAAACAGGAATCCGCCGGTGATATCCTGCTTCAGAAGATCGCGAAGTTCACTTTCCGTCATAGGCGGCTCCTTTCGTGGGGGAGGATTTACGCAGACCCTTTTTGCAAAAAGGGTCCGCACCCCCAAAAATCTTTAATAAGGGTTTATTTATTAAAGTTTTGGTCCACCTTTTTTAAAAGGTGGTGGGGGCGTGGGGTGCATAACCCCACGTATCGGCGTTTCTTTTTGATAACTTTTTCTTTGCGCCTGTGGCCCCAAAGAAAAAGTGGAGAACAATTTCAGCTGTGGAAGATGGCGAGAGGATAACGCAGACCCTTTTGCAAAAGGGTCCGCACCCCCAAAAATCTTTGAAAAAGAATGATTTATCAAAGTTTTGGTCCACCTTTTTCAAAAGGTGGCGGGGTTGCGAGTTGGAGAAACTCTCCAACTCGAGCGAGTAGCCCAAGTAACGGCGTTTCTTTTTGTTAGCTTTTTCTTTGTGCCAGCGGTGTCAAAGAAAAAGCGGAAAACGATTTCGGCTGTGGAAGATGGCGAGAGGATAACGCAGACCCTTTTGCAAAAGGGTCCGCACCCCCAAAAATCTTTGAATAATTGTTTCTGCGGAGTTCGTCTTTCCCCTTTTACCCCATCAAAACTTCCACTTTCAATCGGGTGCGGGTGGTGGTAACGGTGCCGAACCGGAGGGAATAATAGGCATCCAGTGTGCCGCCGTCCTCCGTGATGGTGTTTGTCAGCGAATGGGTGGTCACGGTCAGATCCAGGGGCATCACGGGCGTTTCGTACACGCCGGAATGCTGCCTGTGCTCCTCCATGACCAGGGCGCACCGCACCGTGCCTGTGCGGCGAAGCGTCACCAGATTGGGATCGTCCTTGGTGAAGATCAACTCCGTGGTAGTGCCCTCCATGCCGGACAGCTCGCTTTCCTCGTACCGCAGGGTGATCCGCCCGTCGGGGGAGGTGTCCATCACCGCCTCGGTGAACAATTCCTCCGCCGTATTTTCGCTCTCCTCGGGGAGGGCGTTCTCCACGGAGTCCAGGATGGTGTCCTCCTCCGCGGGGGAGATCTGTATATTGCCGCAGCGGGGCGGCACCCGATCCTCTTCCATTTTGGAAGTGATGCGGAGATGTATGTGTTTCATGTTGTGCTCCTTGTGGTGTGGGATGATGCGAGAAAAAGATGACGCAGACCCTTTTTGCAAAAAGGGTCCGCACCCCCAAAAACCTTTTGAAAAAATTATTTAACAAAGTTTTGGTCCACCTTTTTCAAAAGGTGGTGGGGGCGTGGGGTGCATAACCCCACGTATCGGCGTTTCTTTTTGTTAACTTTTTCTTTGCTGCCTGTGCGACATTGACTGCGTCAAGTCGGCAAAGAAAAAGTGGAGAACAATTTCAGCTGTGGAAGATGGCGAGAGGAAGACGCAGACCCTTCCCCAAAAAAGGGTCCGCACCCCCAAAAACCTTTTAAAAAAATTATTTAACAAAATTTTCGTCCACCTTTTTGGGGAGGTGGTGGGGGTCGTCGAGTTGGAGAGATTTCTCCAACTCGGGCAACGCCCTTGTAACGGCGTTTCTTTTTGTTAACTTTTTCTTTGCTGCCCGTGCGACATTGACTGCGTCAAGTCGGCAAAGAAAAAGTGGCTGGCGGTTTAAGTTTCGTTGCAAAGGAAAGTGTACAAAACAAAGGGTACTGCCGGGGGCAGCACCCTTTTGTATCCCATTATTACAACTCGCAGGTGCCGACGGTGCGCGGGAAAGGAAGTACGTCGCGGATGTTGGACACACCGGTCAGATACATAACGCATCTCTCAAAGCCCAGACCGAAGCCTGCGTGGCGGGCGGAGCCGTATTTGCGCAGATCCAGATAGAATCCGTAATCCTCCTTGGCCAGGCCCAACTCGTCCATGCGGGCGGACAGCTTGTCGAAATCGTCCTCACGCTGGGATCCGCCGATGATCTCGCCGATGCCGGGCACCAGGCAGTCCATGGCGGCCACGGTCTTTCCGTCGGGATTCAGTTTCATGTAGAAGGCCTTGATCTCCTTCGGATAATCCGTTACGAATACGGGACGACGGAAGATCTGCTCCGTCAGATATCTTTCGTGCTCGGTCTGCAGATCGCATCCCCAGTATACCTTGTAATCGAACTCGTCGTTGTGCTTCTCCAGAAGCTCGATGGCCTCGGTGTACGTCACGCGGCCGAAATCGCTGTTGACCACGTGGTTCAGTCGCTCCAGCAGGCCGGTATCCACAAACTGATTCAAAAACGCCATCTCCTCCGGTGCCTTCTCCAGCACGTAGGTGATGATGTACTTGATCATATCCTCAGCCAGTTCCATGTCGTCCGTCAGATCCGCAAAGGCGATCTCCGGCTCGATCATCCAGAACTCCGCGGCGTGGCGGGTGGTGTTGGAATTCTCCGCACGGAAGGTGGGGCCAAAGGTATAGATATTCTTGAACGCCATGGCAAAGGTTTCGCCGTTCAGCTGGCCGGACACGGTCAGGGACGTCTTTTTGCCGAAGAAATCCTGGGTGTAGTCGATCTCGCCCTTGTCCGTCTTGGGCAGATCGGCGGGATCCATGGTGGTTACCTGGAACATCTCGCCGGCGCCCTCGCAGTCGCTTCCCGTGATCAGCGGGGTGTGCACGTACACGAAATCCCGATCCTGGAAGAACTGATGGATGGCGTGCGCCGCCAGGGAGCGGATGCGGAATACCGCCTGGAACAGATTGGTTCTCGGGCGGAGATGGGTGATGGTACGCAGGAATTCTGCGGAGTGACGCTTCTTCTGAAGGGGGTAATCGGGGGTAGAGGGGCCCTCTACCGTGGCCTCGATGGCCTGCATTTCCAATTTCTGCTTGGCATCGGGGGTGAGGACGATCTTACCGCGGACGATCACGGCGGTGCCCACGTTCAACTTGGACAATTCCGCGAAATTGGGCAGATCTTCGGAGTAAACGATCTGCAGAGGCTCAAAGAACGTACCGTCGCTGATGACGAGAAATCCGAAGTTTTTGGAGGCACGGTTGTTCTTTACCCAACCGCCGACGGTGATTTCCTGCCCGTCAAATTTGTCGCTTTCGCGCAGCAACTGCCGAATGTTGATCAGATCCATAATTGACCTCGCGTGTATAGATGGCGAATATATCGCCGTAAATTTCAGGAAAAACTTCCATTATCCATTATTATAACACAAGCGCGTGGGGATTACAACAAAAAAATCACAAAAGTGGGGGACAACCGGGGAAAAGATGGAGAAAACTCCGCCCTTTTCCCTCACAGCTGTGTCACTACCCAACGAATGGCCCACAGAATGGCCAGATGGGCGGGGTAGAAAATATAGAAAAACCATTTCATGCGGAATTTGCCCGGCTTTCCGTTATAAAGCAGCAAAAGCGGCAGAGAAAGCAGGCACAGATTCTGAATATTTGCAAAGGAGGGGTAGGAATAATAGATACACACCGCACCGAGTCCGAATGAAAAGGCCGCCAGCCGCTGATGTTTCTCCCGGAAGGGGACCATCCACACGGGCAGAAGGATGCCGAAGAATCCGTAATCCACCACCATGTGATGGCATAAGAATGCCACACAGCACACCGCCATCGTGAACGCGATCAGCCACGCGGCGCCCTCTGTTTTTTCCTCCCGGAAGTACTTTTGAGCCCGCTCCAGCAGGGCCATCAGGCACACCGAGATAGAAAAAGCAATCAGTATTCCCCATTCCAAAGGATATCCCGCCAGGGCGTACACGATCTGGCAGGCCGCGCCCAGAAGAAAGATCCGCCAAAAATACCGCATCCGATTGCGGGTGTAAAGAAATCCCTCCCCGATGAAGTAGGCGAAGATGGGAAAGGCCAGCCGCCCCACGGCGCGCATCCACATCTTATCGGGAAAGAGAATCATCCCTGCGTGATCGATGAGCATGGTCAGCGCGGCGATGAGTTTCAGAATACAGGCGGACATACGATCTCCTTTGTGGTGGAGTTTTATTTATAAAGGTTTTTGGGGGTGCGGACCCTTTTTCGAAAAAGGGTCTGCGTCGTCCTTCCCCCCTCCCTCTATTATACCCCACATTGCCCCGTCCCGCAAGGGATTCCCTTGACAAAATCCCCCCTTCGATGATAGAATACGAGTGGGCGGATTCGCCCGACCGTATACCCATTCCATAAATGTTCGAGGTACGAATATGAATCACTCCGTTGAAATTTTGTCCGTCGGCACGGAATTGCTCCTGGGCGATATCGTCAATACCGACGCCGCCTATCTGGCCCGCCGCCTGTCGGAGATGGGCATCCCCGTCTACCGCCAGAGCGTGGTGGGAGACAACGCCGATCGGCTGCTTACCGCCATCGATGAGGCATTCTCCCGCTCCGACACCGTGATCCTCACGGGGGGACTGGGCCCCACCTGCGACGACATCACCAAGGAGATCACCGCCCGGTATTTCGGCGTGGATCTCATGGAGGACGCGGAATCCCTCACTCGGATGCAGGCCTATTTTGCCGCCGCGGGCAGAACCATGACGGAGAATAACTATAAGCAGTGCCTTACCTTCGAGGGGGGCACCGTGTTCCAAAACGACCGGGGCACCGCCCCCGGCGTGGCCATCCGCCGGGACGGAAAGACCGCGATCCTTCTCCCCGGCCCGCCCTCGGAATTGATTCCCATGTTTGAGAATTCCGTGGTTCCCTATCTCTCCCCCGACGGGGTGATGTACTCTCTGAATCTCCACCTGACGGAGATTGGCGAAAGCGCGGCGGAGCAGATCCTTCGTCCCCTGATGGAGCAATCGGAAAATCCCACCGTGGCTCCCTATGCCGGGGAGGATGAGGTGCGCATCCGCATCACCGCCCGGGCGGAATCCCGGGCCGAAGCCGAGCGGATGTGCCGCGAGATGAAGGAAACCGTGCTTTCCTACGGCATGAGGGACTATCTCTACGCGGAGACGGATACCCCCGAGGCCGCGTCCGACGCGGCTGCCCATGCGCTGATCGGCGCATTGCAGAAAAAAGGATGGCGGATGGCAGCGGCGGAAAGCTGCACCGGCGGCATGATCGGCAATCGGATCACGGCGGTCAGCGGGGCGTCGGAGGTGTTCTCGGGATCCATGGTGACATACACCAACGAAACGAAAATGCGGGCATTGGGCGTGAGGGAGGAAACGCTTTCCACCTACGACGCGGTGTCCGAGGAAACGGCCCGGGAGATGGCGAAGGGCGCGCTCCGGATGACCGACGCGGATATCGCCGTTTCGGTGACGGGCATTGCCGGTCCCGGCGGCGGCACGGAAGACCGGCCCGTGGGCACGGTGTGCTTCGGGCTGTGCATCCGGGATGAGGAGCCCACATCCGTGACGGTGCATTTCAATCCCCGGGCGTCCAGGGAGAAGATCCGCCGCCAGGCCGCATCCCACGCCATGCGGATGGTGCTGGGAAAGGTGCGGGGGGGAGAGAAGGAGGGGAAAA
Source organism: Clostridia bacterium (assembly GCA_017468385.1). Taxonomy (GTDB): domain Bacteria; phylum Bacillota; class Clostridia; order Oscillospirales; family CAG-272; genus SIG701. Next base: position 48,703 of record JAFUIQ010000035.1, on the reverse strand, counting down.
ATTACCGAAAATGATTCGGTATATGACATCCCGGACACCATCCGGCTGAAAAAGGAATTTATGGAGCAGTTTAACCTGGAAGGATAACATTCGGCGGTGCTTTTTGTTGGGGGCGGGGGTGCATGTTGAAGAGGATCCTAAAAATGTTTTGAAGAAGAACCAAAGGGGGGACCGCTCCCCGCAGGTCCCCCCTTTACAACCTCCCATGGGCTCGGGGCGATCCCCGAGACCCCCAGATCAACGAAAAGCGATATGGGAAAGCCAGCATAGACGCGTTCGTTTTTTGAACGCACTCCAAGGAGTGCGAGGGATAGACAAAATCGTAGGGGACGGCGCCCAATACGTCCCGTAAACTAACTTCCTCGTTCCCTTCCGTCAGTCGGAGTGGTGAGTATTACTCCTAACTTTTCTTTCATGATGCCGCGAATGCGGCATTTTTTATGTGGGGTAGGAGAAGCGGTTTATTTTTAGATAACGGAACTGTACGTTGGATGTAGTTGGCGATAGATATACCTTCGTCTATCATACAATTTGGTCTTTCCACTGCGCATCTCCGATGCGCATTCAAAAACGTCGGCGTTTTTGATATCTTACCCATTTAGATAAATCTCGTTCCGGGGGGCCTTGGGGGAGCTCCCCTAAGCCCATGGGGGGATGCAAAGGGGGGATCTGCGGGGAGCGGTCCCCCTTTTGATCTTCCTGCGAAAATATTTGTATAATCTCCAACTCGGGGGGGATCTGCGGGGAGCGGTCCCCCCTTTGATCATTCTACGGAGCGACCTCCCCTTTTATATTTCCGTCCACACACAACACAAAAAACGGCTGTCGCTTGCGCGATAGCCGTTTATTTTCATATAAAACCCGCTGTGCCGTGTGAACAGGAAGATAGAAACCCTGCTCTCGCAAGGTGGTGCCCTCTCTTTTGTTTTGTGCTCCCAACGTCCGCACTATCGGTCAAAGGAGCGATAGCGCAGGAGGTCTGCATCCCAGCAAAAGAAGTTCCGGGCTCCAATCAATATCTGTGGGTCCATGAACCCGCCCATCACCAACACCGCAGGCTGACAAACATGTTTATTTGTCGTAGTCGATATCGGAGAATTCGTCGTCGAAGTAGTCCGCTACCTTCTCAAACTCATCGTCGTCGTCGATGGAAACGAGGACATCCTCATCGCCTTCGCTCTCCAGACGGAGCACCACGTACTCGTCGCTGATCTGATTGCCTTCTTCATCCAGCTCGGTCAGTGCGTAGTAGGTAACGCCGTCGATCTCTGCCTCACCGATCAGCTCGAACTGGCTTTCGTTGCCGTCCTCGTCGGTCAGGGTGTAGTATTCGATCTCTTCCATTTCCGTCTCGGGAATCATGTTCTTCTCGTCTGCCATAATAGCCTCCGCAAATGTCATTTTATTGATACCATTGTACACAATTTGGGGCCGTTTGTCAATAGGTAGGTGAATCCAGCCGCCAACCGTTTTCGGTTTTCGTCAGAGTGATTTTGACATTCACCGACGTTTCCCCATCCATTTCGGTGGCAAAGGATGCGACGATGCGGTTTTTGTCCTCTATCAGTATATCCATGGAATCGAAATCGTATACACGGCCCAGGGGCAATGCTTCCTCGGCCAGATCGATCCGCACGGTGAGGATTTCGTTCTGCTCGATATAGCGGGCGAAGGCAACGGTTTCCTCGGAATCGGTGCTCATGCCCTCGAACGCCAGGGTGAAGAGGTGATCGCACATGGTTTTTGTGAACACGGCCTCGGTGGCCTCACGGATTTCCGCCTCAGACTGATAGGGAGCGCTCTTGTCCACGGGCATATAGCTGAAACGGGAGGATGTGCCCGCCAGGGATGCCATGGTTTCGGGATCCTCCGCAAACGGCAGGCCGTCGCCGTAATACACATCGTTGAGCACATAGGATGCCTCGATGAGATCGCGATAGATATGGCGGATTTCGTCCTCACTCATGCCGCTGCCGCCGCAAGATGCGAGGGTGAGAAGCAGCACCGCCGTGAGCAGAATGGCAGTTATCCGTTTCATAGTATATTCTCCTTCTGGATGTTATATTAACAAAATTACGTTTTTGATTCATTAGGGGGAGGGTAAGAACCATCTCAAACGCCGAAGTTTCTTACCCTCCCCCGTCCCAAGGGACTCCCCCACCCATCTCCTTGGCTCTCGCCAAAGTTAGAGGGGATTATGATTTATTTTTTTAAGGTTTTTGCGGAGCTTTTCCGAGTTCGTATCACGAACTCGCCTAAAGCGACCGTATTCTCCTCACGCCTCTTCCTCATCCTCTTTCTGTGCGGCGAGGGCGAAGTTGCAGATCTTGTCTCCCTCGCTGAGGCGCATCACGATGACGCCGCCGGCGGTTCTTCCGTAGGCGGGGATGCCGCATACGGGCGTGCGGATCACGGTGCCGGAGGAGGTGATCATCATCACGTCATCCGTCTCCGTTACCACGGCAATGCCGGTCAGATCGCCGGTCTTCTCCGACAGATTGTGACAGGTTACGCCGTGGATGGCGCGTCCCTTGGGCTCAAAGGAGCGAGGATCCATCCGCTTGCCGAAGCCGTTTTCCGTGATGGTCATCAGCTTGTGCGCATCGTTCCACGCATCATCGCGGTACAGAACGGCCGCGCCCACCACATAATCGTCTCCGGACAAACGGACACCGATCACACCGCCGGCGGTGCGTCCCATCACGCGGACGCGACTTTCCGCAAAGCGGGCCGCCTGGCCCTGACGGGTAGCGATGATCACATCGGAATCGCCCTCGGTGCAGGCCACGAAGATCAATTCGTCGCCCTCTTCCAGCGTGAGCGCGATCTTGCCGCCCTTGCGGGTGGGACGGTACTCACCCAGATTGGTGCGCTTGATGACGCCGCCCTTTGTCACCATGATGAGATTCTTCTCTTCGCTGAAATCATCATCCACGGTGATCATGGCGGTCACGCACTCACCCGGCTCGAAGTCCAGAAGATTGACGATATGGGTACCCTTGGCGGTCCGTCCCGCCTCGGGGATCAGATACGACTTGCGGGCGTACACCCGTCCCAGATTGGTAAACATGAGCAAGGTGGCGTGGCTGTGGACCACGGCGATCTTCTCGATGAAGTCGTCCTCCTTGGTAGTCATGCCGATGATGCCCTTGCCGCCCCGGTTCTGGGCGGTGTAGGTATCGGCGGGCAGACGCTTGATGTAGCCGCCCCGGGTCAGAGTGACCACGCAGTCCTGGCGCTCGATCAGATCCTCGTAGACGATATCGTCCGCCGCTTCCTCGATGGCAGTCAGACGGTCGTCACCGTAGCGATCCCGGATTTCCAGCATCTCATCCTTGATGATCTGCTGGATCTTGCTCTCGTCGGCCAGAATGGAGCGCAATTCCTCAATGCTCTTGTACAAATCGGCCAGACGGGCCTCGATCTTCTGCCGTTCCATGCCGGACAGACGGCCCAGGGTCATGGCCACGATGGCGGCGGACTGCTCCTCGGACAGCGCAAAGCGATTCTGCAGATTGATCTTCGCGTCGTTCACGTCGGCGGAGGCGCGGATGATGGAGATCACCTCATCGATGTTGTCCACGGCGATCTTGTAGCCCTCATAGATGTGGGCCTCTCTCAGCGCCTTGTCCAAATCAAACTTGACGCGGCGGGTGATCACTTCCTCCTGGAAGTGGATGTACTCCGTCAGCATCTGCTTCAGATTGAGGATCTTCGGCTCGCCCCGCACCAGAGACAGCATATTGATGGCGCAGGTGTCCTGCAGCTGGGTGTACTTGTACAGCTGATTCAGAATCAGGGTGCCGTTGGCATCCCGGCGGTACTCGATGACGATCTTCATGCCGGCCCGGCCGGATTCGTCCCGGATGTCCGTGATGCCCTCGATGCGCTTGTTCTTTACCTGGTCGGCCATGGCGGCCACCAGCATGGATTTGTTTACCTGATAAGGAATTTCCGTGATGATGATCCGGTGCTTTTCCTCCTGCACCTCCGCCTTGGCGCGGACCATCAGCCGGCCGTGGCCGGTCATGTAGGCCTCATAGATGCCGGCGGTGCCGTGGATGGTGGCGGCGGTGGGGAAATCCGGGCCCTTGATATACTGCATCAGATCGGGGATCGTGCAATCCGGATTCTCCATCAGATAGATGGTGCCGTCAATCACCTCACGGAGATTGTGCGGGGGGATGTTGGTGGCCATACCGACAGCGATACCCACCGTACCGTTCACCAACAGATTGGGGAAACGGGAGGGGAGCACGGCCGGCTCATCTCTTGTATTATCGAAGTTGCGGTTCCAGTTGACCACATTCTTCTCGATATCCCGCATCATTTCGTCGGCCAGGCGGGACATTCTCGCCTCGGTATAACGGTATGCGGCGGCGCCGTCGCCGTCGATGTTGCCGAAGTTACCCTGGCCTTCCACCAGGGGATAGCGGAGGGAGAAGGGCTGTGCCATACGGACCATGGTGCCGTACACGGCGGCATCACCGTGGGGATGATACCGACCCAGCACGTTACCGACGGTGGTAGCGGATTTACGGAAGGCGTGATCGTGGGTCAGCTTATCCTCGTACATGGCGTAGAGAATGCGCCGCTGGCCCGGCTTCATACCGTCCCGCACATCGGGCAGCGCACGGGATACGATAACGGACATGGAGTACTCAATAAAGGATTTCCGTACTTCCCGCTCCATATCCACATCTATGATTTTCTGCTCCGGAAATTCCAGAGGATGGGGTGTGTTCAGATTGTTCTTATCCAACATGTTTCTCCTTTCGGATCAAAGGATTTCCGCCGACGCGGATGAAAAATACTATGTAGATCAAACGGCGGCACTCAGATCGGGATACCGTCCGCCATCCGTGGCGATCTTCTTGGATGCCACCCGGGCCGCGGCAGAGAGAGATTTCTTCTCGTCCATGCCCCGCTCGTATTTCGCATACAGATAGGCGGCCAGGAATGTATCCCCTGCCCCCTTGGGCGTCAGTACCCGCTCCACGGGAACGCTGGCCACGTGCATGGCCTCGTGTCCCCGCACCAGATAGGCGCCGAGAGCGCCGGCGGTGGCAAGCACCGTGGTCTCACAGTCGGTGGTCACGCTGATCTCCGAGGCAGCGATGCCGATCTGATCCTTCAGAATCCGCCGCTCGCTGAGCTGGGTCAATTCATCCAGATTGGGCTTGATGTAATCGGGATGGGCCGCCAGGGCGTACCGCAGGGCATCCCCATCGCAGTCGCAGATGGTGAGGGCCCCCCGCTCCCGGCAGTAGCGGATCAGGGACGCATAGGTGTTCTGGGGCATATCCGGAGGGATGGATCCGGCGAAGATGACCGCCGTGGGCTCATCCCCGTTCTGCTCCAGCAGCTTGTGCAGGAGGATGTTCACTTTTTTCAGAATTTCCGCGGTTTCCTCCGCCGGGCGGATGCCGTTGTTCTTTCCGCTCATGAAATCCTTATCCAGTGCCGCGTCGTCGCCCCGGACGGGGGGATTGTTGATTTCGCACTGTTTTCCGCTGAAGGAATAATCGGGGGAAACGATGGAGATGTTGACTCTCGTGTCCGCAGTGGAAGAGATGGCGCGGACGTTCACACCCTCGCCGGACAGCATGCTCTTGATCTTTGCCCCGGTGAATCCTCCGAGAATACAGATCGCGTCACTGTCACAGCCAAGGGCACGCAAAGTGCGGGATACATTGATCCCTTTTCCTCCGGGGGAGAAAGCCGCGCCGACGGAGCGGTTCAGACCTTCCGTTGCCAGAGGGCCGGACAAAGCAATATTCATGTCCAAAGCGGGATTCAGTGTAACGGTAATATACTTCATAATAAGCGTGCCTTTCCTACATCATGGGAGGGACTTATACGTCCAGATACTCCGCATATTTTGCATTTTTTGCAATAAACTCACGGCGGGGTTCTACCTTGTCCCCCATCAGCAGTGAGAAAATTTCATCACAGGATGACGCGTCTTCAATCGTTACAAGTTTCAGGGTACGGGTTTCGGGATCCATGGTGGTTTCCCACAGCTGATCCGCATTCATTTCACCAAGACCTTTATAGCGGTCGGTTTCCACGTTGACGCCGCCCAGTTCCTCAATGCACTTATTCTTCTCCGCATCGGTGAAGGCGTACAGAATCTTCTTGGAATTCTTTTTGTAAATCTTATACAGCGGCGGCATGGCCAGATAGATGTGACCCTGCTCGATCAGCGGCCGCATGTGGCGGAAGAAGAAGGTGAGCAGCAGCACCTGGATGTGGGAACCGTCCACGTCCGCATCACTCATGATGACAATCTTGCCGTAGCGGAGCCGGTTGATGTCCAGATCCTCGCCCAGACCGCATCCCAGCGCCTGAATGATGGGAATCAGGGATTCGGTGGAATATACCTTGTCCAGCCGGGCTTTTTCCACGTTCAGCACCTTGCCTCGCAGCGGCAAAATCGCCTGGAAACGGCTGTCGCGGCAGGATTTCGCCGTACCGCCTGCGGAATCTCCCTCCACCAGGTACAATTCGGTCAGATCCGCCCGCTTTTCGTTGCAGTCTGCCAGCTTGCCGGGCAGAGTCAGGGAGGTGGACAAAGCACTCTTACGCTCCCGTTCTCTGGCCAGCCGGGCCTTCTCACGGGCCACATAAGCCAGCATGGATTTATCCATGATCAATTTGGCCGTGGCGGGATTTTCCTCCAGGAATTCCTTCAGCTTGGCGCTGACCACCGTTTCCACGATAGTGCGGATTTCGGAGTTGCCCAGCTTCGCCTTGGTCTGGGATTCAAACTGGGCATCCGGCAGTTTCACGGAAACCACAGCGCAAAGTCCCTCCCGCACGTCCTCACCGGAGAGATTCTTGTCCTTCTCCTTGAGGGCGCCCTTTTTGCGGGCGTATTCGTTGATGACCTTGGTCAGCGCGGCCTTGAATCCGGTCTCGTGGGTACCGCCGTCGATGGTGGACATGTTGTTGGCGAAGGTAACGATGTTCTCGTTGTAGGAGTCGTTGTACTGCATGGCCACCTCGGCCGTGATGTCCCCCTTCTCCGCCTTCATGTAGATGACCTCGGGATGGATGGCGTCCACGCCCTTAGCGGCGTTCATGTGCTCCACAAAGGAGCGGATACCGCCCTCGTAGCACAGATCATCCACCCGGGGTACCATCTGCCCGTTTTCATCCTCCACGAACTGATCGGGACGCTCATCCCGCATGGTGATGCGGACACCGGCGTTGAGGAAGGCCTGCTCCCGCATACGCTTGAGCAGATAATCGTAATCGAACTCGATGGATTCCCGGAAAATCTCGCAGTCCGGCTTGAAGCGGACATACAATCCGTGCTGTCCATTTGAATCTCCCTCGCAGGCAAACGGGCGGGTGATCTCGCCCCGCTCCATGCGGAGAGTGTAGGCCTTGCCCTCGTGACAGTTGCGCACCTCCATCCATTCGGAGAGCGCGTTTACCACAGAGGCACCAACGCCGTGCAAACCGCCGGAGATCTTGTATCCGCCGCCGCCGAACTTACCGCCGGCATGGAGAATCATAAATACGACCTCCAGAGTGGGGCGGTTTTCCTCCGCGTTGAATCCGGAAGGAACACCCCGTCCGTTATCCTGTACGGATACGCTTCCGTCGGCGTGGAGGGTCAGGGTGATGGTGTCACACCGCCCGGCCATAGCCTCGTCGATGGAGTTATCCACGATTTCGTACACCAGATGGTGCAGACCGCGGGTACTGGTCGTACCGATATACATACCGGGACGTTTTCTGACTGCATCCAGACCTTTGAGCACCTGTATTTGCTCGTCTTCGTACTGATCCAGCATCTCATTCTGATTCTGCATGAGATCTTCCCTTCTTTATGTTGTTCATTAACAAAAGTTTTTTCTCTGCAGGAGGAGGAAACCATCTCAAACGCCGAAGTTTTCCTCCTCCTGCACCACCTCCATCCTTGGCTCCTGCATGAGATAAAAAGGGTGTGTGGTAAAGAGTATTTATAATTTTCTGCCGACCGAAGGGCGGCATTTTTTAGTTGGATAGGATAATTTTTTTTAATTTTTGGATAACGGAACTGAATAGGCAATTTCAGTTATTAATTGATAAATCACAGCCTATCTCAAAGACACGTCTTTCTCTCGCCACCCGCAGGTGGCGTTTTCCTCTTAACGCGTTTTTGATGTCATCCCGTTCCGCTTCATGTCGTTCAAACGGGGTCTCGGGGTGTCCCCGAGCCGACGTGGGTGGGTTTGCGAGTTGGAGAGAATCTCAAACTCGAGGGTAGCCCTTCGGGGAGGGCTGGCCCCTAATTATGCCATATGTATATTATCCCCAAAAATTCCCGATTTATATCAGCGACACGGCCGCGCGGCCGCCCAGGGCCGCCGTGGACAGATGGGACAAAATCACCCGGCAGCGCTTTTTGCGCCGCATCCGTCGACTGCATTTTTTCGGCACCGCCACAAGAAAGCATTTCGGTAAGTCATCCCCCGCCAGCTCCGCCACATGATCCTTTTCCGCCCGGCGGAGAAAGGCCGCGGTGTCCGCGGTGGTGATCTTTCCGTCCAGATCGAATATGCCGATGATATCCTCGCCCCGGACTACGGTGCCCGCTCCTGCGTGAAGAAACATATTACTTGTTCATGCGGGTCGGCATGATGAAGTCCAGGAATACATCCCCGAAATCATCGCCCTCCCGGCGCTCGCATCCCGGAATATAGGAACCGGATCCGGATCCGGCCGCCTCCTCAATGGTCATGCCCATTAAGGGATTGTTCAGCCCCAGCCGCAGCTGGGTGGCGGTGTCGGGCATGTTGCGCAGAGCTTCCACCAGCAGACGGCAGTTGAAGCCGATCACGATGTCATTGCCCGTCTTGGCCACGGGGATCTCGTCCGCGAACGCACCGCCGGAGGAAACGGAGGACATCTTCAGAAGATTGCCCTCAAACTCCAGCTTGATGAAGGGACGGTAGTTGCCGCCCAGCTTATCCTCAGTAACCAGAAGCGCCCGCTCCAAGGCCCCCCGGAGAATGTCCGCCCCCACAAATACCTCGGTCTCGTGGGTCTTGGGCAGTACCCGTGCGTAGTTGAAATACTCGCCCTCGATCAGGCGGGTGAAGTATACATACTCGCCGATGCGGAAAATGATGTGCTTTCTGGCCAGCGTCACGGTGATGTCGTCCTCGGTGTCCTTGATCATGCGGAGCACCTCGCCCAGAAGCCGTCCCGGCACGATGACGGATGCCTCCGGATTGTCCTCCCCGGGCAGATCGATGTGGGAGATGGCCACCCGTGCGCCGTCGCAGCCCACCACCAGCAGCTTGTCGTTCTCGATTTTGAAGAACGCGCCGTTGAATACGGCCCGCTGATCGTTCACGCCTACGGCGTAGATGGTGCGGTTGATCACGTCCCGCAGCATGTACTGGGGCATGGTGTAGTTCCGATCACCGGCCAAAAGCGGCAGCTGGGGGAAATTCTCACCCGGCATTACGGCGATCTCAAAGGAGCTCTTGCCCTGGGAGATGGTGGCACGCCAGTTTTCGTCCACGGCGATCAGAATCTCGCCCTCGGGGAGCGCGCGGATGATCTGCAGAAGATTCTGGGCCTTCACCACGATCTTGCCCGGCTCCTCCACCCGGCAGGGGATGGCGGTGCGCATGCCCTTTTCCATATCGTAGGCAGTGATGCGGCAGGTGTCCTCATCCTCCCCGGGGCACTCCAGCAGGATGCCCTCGATATTCGACGCGGTATTTTTAATGGAAGCGATGCCCGCAGCCGGCGTGGCGGCGGCAATCAGCGTGTCGCGGTCAAAGTAGACTTTCATATCGGTGTCCTTTCGGTATAAATAAATAGATAAATATATATATTATTTCAGCAGTAGCCGCAGTAGGGGGTGTGGAAACGGTGGAAAAGGGGATTTCGTCCCATTCCTGCGGGGCAAATCCCGACAGGGCCGGTTTTGGTTTGTCTGGTTTTTATTGTGGCCGGCCTGTTTGAAAATCGGGGAAAAAGAATCTCCCGGGGGCCCTTTGTCGCAAAACGGGAAAAATGCGGGAATTTTCCACACACTTTCCACCGGGAAAAAACGGATAGTTTTCCACAATCCCGGACGGCGGATCCCGAACGGTGTCGGAAAAAGGAGTTTTCCAAAGGGGAACCCTCTCCGGTTTTCCAAACAAGGAAAATCCTGCCCGGCGCGGGCCAATCGGATCCTTATTGGCAGTTATCCACAGAAAACCGTCCGGATTTCATAAGTTTTCCACAAAGAATTCCACAGCGTGTGGGAAACTGCAGATGGCATGTGGAAAATGCGAACACAGCCGGCCATCTGCGCGAGCCGGACGCGATGACTGAGGTCATCGTTCCGCTAAAGCGGAATCCCGTCCGTCTCCGAGGACAACCGAAACGGTGCACGGCATGTGGAAAGAGCGAACGAGGAATATCGCAGACCCTTTTTGCAAAAAGGGTCCGCACCCCCAAAAAACTTTGAAAATGGATCATTTATCAAAGTTTTCGTCCACCTTTTTCAAAAGGTGGCGAGGTTTGGGCGAGTAGCCCAAGTAACGGCGTTTCTTTTTGTTAACTTTTTCTTTGCGCCTGTGGTGTCAAAGAAAAAGCGAAGAACGGTTTTGCTATATTAAATGGCGTGAGAATTACGCAGACCCTTTATTATTTCTTGATCTCCCGCCGGATGTCAGCAATCTCGCTTTCCAGAGCGGCATCGGTCTTCAATTGCTTCTCAATGGCCGTGATGTTGGAATGGATCGTGGAGTGATCCCGCTCAAACATCACACCGATGGAGTTCAGGGACAGATCCGTCACCTGACGGATGATGTACATGGCAATGTTCCGGGCGGTTTTGATGTTCTTCGTCCGCTTCACGCCCAGTACGTCCTCGCTCGTTACGCCGTACCGTTTCGCCACGACGGCGATGATCTTCTCGGCGGTCTCGCCCACCGGCTCCGTGTCCTGCTGGAACATGGGCAGCAGCGTCCGTACCAGATCCATGTTGATCTGGGCACCGTCCAGCAGATGGGTGGCGGAGATCCGCTTGATGATTCCCTCCAGCTGACGGATGTTGGAGTGAAGCTTCTCCGCAATGTAGGCCAGCACATCGTCTCCGATCACCAGATTCATGGACTGGGCCTTGTTCTTCAGAATGGCCAGACGGAGCTCGTAGTCCGGCTGGTGGATGTCCACGATCAGACCCTGCTCAAAGCGGGAGCGGATCCGATCCTCCAGCGTCACCATTTCCTTGGGGGGACGGTCGGAGGTCAGAATGATCTGCTTGTGATCGCTGTACAGCGCGTTGAACGTGTGGAAGAATTCCTCCTGGGTGGATTCCTTACCGGCGATGAACTGGATATCGTCGATGAGCAGAATGTCCGCTTTACGGTATTTTTCCCGGAAGGCGGCGTTCTCTTTCCGCGAGATGGATTCGATCAGCTGATTGGTGAAATCCTCGCCGTTTATGTAGATGGCGTTCAGATCGGAGGAGCTTTCAAACAGCTTGTTGGTGATGGCGTACATCAGATGGGTCTTGCCGAGGCCGGAGGGGCCGTACAGGAACAGCGGGTTGTAGGTGGAGGCAGGATTATTCGCTACCGCCAGCGCCGCCGCATGGGCGAACTTGTTGGAATTGCCCACGATGAAGTTGTCGAATGTGTATTCCGGATTGTAGGAAAGACGTCTTTCGCCGCCGCCGGCCTGGTTTTTCTGGCGGGCCATTTCGTTGCCGGCGAAATAGGGGGGCAGATTTTCTTCCTTCTCCCGCTTCCGCTCCAATTCAATTTCCTTGGCCAGGGACAGAGGGGAATTCACCCGTCCCTCTCCCTCCAGAGGAGTGGAGGGAGCCCGTTCCACGATCAGTTCAATGGTGGGATCGCCGCCCACCACAGCCATGGTGCAGATGGCCAGAATTTTGGCGTACCGCTCCAGGATGTTGTCCTTCTTCAATTCGTTTTCCACGGAGAAGACCACGGATTCCTCATCGATGTAAACCACCTTCACATTGCGGAACCAGAAGTCCAGAGCGGTGGTGGAAAGTTCCCCGCTTTCGCGGATCGCACCCAGGATGGATTCCCAGACGCGGCCGTAATCGGATGGAGAAAACATAACATATATGCCGCGCCGCAAACCCCGGCGCGCCCTTTCTGTGACAAAAAATGCTGTCGAAAAATCGACACAGATATATTCATATTATTATACCATAAAAAGAAATAAAATACAAGAGAAATGCAATGTATTTTATATATAAAGTAGGAAAGTTTTTCTTGTGCATATTGCTGTCCTTCAAAAAAATTGAGGAAATCGGGATAAAATTTTATATTTTTCGCTGCGCGGGAAAAAGGTGTGGGTTTGGCGGATAAAAACTTCCCGCCCCGCCGCGCAAAAAAGGAGGTGCCGCATGTAGCCATGCGTCACCTCCGGGAGCTTTCCTTTGCCCGACAAAAAAATCGGGGCTGCTGCACCGAAATGCAACAGCCCCTTTCATTTGGATTCTATTATGCTGCCGGTGCTTCCGGTGCGGGCTCGGCGGGGATTTCCGCCGACTTGCGGGTGCCGGATATCTCCCGATAGAAATCGGCAACGGCGGCCTTCTCATAGGGCATCAGCCACAGATAGCCGATACCGAGAGTGAAGATGCAGAGGAACGCCCATCCGATAAAGCTGAAGGACAGGCAGAACAGACGCCACTTGTTGCCCTGCATCATTTCCTTGGAGAGACGGAGCGCCTCTTTTGCCGGCATATCGGGATTTTCGGCCAGTATGAAGGTGGCCATGGAGTAGCTGTAGGATGCAATAATGCCGGGGATGATGAACAGAAGGGTCCACAAAAAGGTGTACAGCCAGCGAAGGAAGGAAACAGCGATGGCCTTGGTCCAGTGGGAGAAGAAGGATACCACTTGAGAAATCTTCAGTTCTTCCCCGTCGATCAGGTTCAGATTGAAACGGTTGTAACCCACCTCAATGATGCTGCCGATAAGGAACAGTACGATACCGATCACAAACGCAATGGAAAAGATAACGGCAAGAGTACCCATCAGAATTTTTGCAGTTTCGGGATCGATATTGCCGTTCTGAGATATTTCCTCCTCGGACAAATCGATCCTGAAGCCGCTGCCGTAAGTGATGCCGCTTCCCCCCAGAAGGGACGCAATCAGTCCGGCCAGAACGGCGATGCCCCAGTTTCCCATGAGGGCACGTCGGGCGGCGGCTCGAAAATCTTTTGCTTTTTTCATACGATGTCTCCTTTATGTAAAATTGGGTCGAATACAGTATATCATATAAACGAATGAGAATCAAATATTACTACAAAAATTCATCCGGACTTTTCGAGACAGAACAAAGGGGAGATCGTTCCGGAAGACAAAAGGGGGGATCGTTCCGTAAAAGAATCAAAGGGGAATCCACTCCGTAAAAGAATCAAAGGGGAGACCGCTCCGTAGGTCTCCCCTTTACATCCCCTCATGGGCTCGGGGTGGTCCCCGAGACCCCCAGATCGACGGAAAGCGAAACGGGTAAGCCAACATAGACGCGATCGTTTATGAACGCACTCCTGCGGAGTGCGAGGGATAGTGGGGAATGAGGATAGCAAAAGATGCGTTTTTTCATAAACTAATTTTCTCGCTAACTTCCGTCAGTCGAAGGGGTGAGTGTTACTCCTAACTAAACTCCATGATGCCGCCTCGGCGGCATTTTTTTATGTTGGGTAGGAGAAGCGGTTAATTGTTAGGATAACGGCACTGTTCGTGAAAGTTAGTTGAAGATAGATATACCTTCGTTTGTCTTATAATTTCGTCTATCCACTGCGCTCCGCAGAGCGCATTTTCCTCGTGGCGCGTTTTTGATATCTTCATCCTATCGATTTACTCCGTTCCGGGGGTCTCGGGGACCGCCCCGAGCCCATGAGGGGATGTAAAGGGGAGACCTGCGGAGCGGTCTCCCCTTTGACTCCTCCATAGGTATCTATAATTTCAACTTGTAGGAAGATCCTTTTGGGGAGCAACCTCTCCCCTTTTGCATCTCAAAAACCAATTCTCCATCCCCTATAACCCGAAAAATCCCTGCAAATCTGCCTTTTTTGTGAAAAATCCTGTGAGAAAATTTGAAAAATCCCTTGACAATGGCATCCTATATCGATTATAATAATACGTGCTATGCGGACAAATTCCTCATAATCGAGTAAGGAGGGTGTAAAAATGCTGAGAACCTACCAGCCGAAGAAGAGACAGAGAAGCAAAGAACACGGCTTCCGTAAAAGAATGAAGACCGCCGACGGCAGAAAAGTACTGAAGAGACGTCGCGCCAAGGGCCGCGCGCGTCTGACTCACTGATTCCGACCGAACGCGTGCAGGACGAGAATATGAATTCGTAACCTCCGATGTAATCGGGCAAGTATGTCCGCTGCGATCGGAGGTTTCTTCGTATTTTTGTCCGGCGATCCCCATTCGTCAAACGAAGGGAAAAACCTATGAAATTTACCGCGATCCGAGAAAACCATTTGTTTGTCAAAGCCTACACCGGCGGAAAGCGGGCACCGTCCAAAACCTGTACGGTATACGTGCTGAAGGACCGTCAGGCCAAGCGATATATGCGCCGCCGCCCCGACAAACAGTATATCAACCGCATCGGTATCACAGCCTCAAAGAAGATCGGAGGCGCTGTTGCGAGAAACCGTGCGAAAAGAGTGATCCGTGAGGCACTTCGTCTTTTGCAGACGGAGTATACCCTCAAAACCGGTCACCTTATCGTCATAGCCGCACGGGAAAAAGCCACAGTATGTAAAATGCAGGACGTAAAACGTGACTTGCAGTCTGCCTTGATGCGGCTTTCCATGATCGTACAAGCCGAGAGCGAGACACCGCGCCATGACTGATTTTTTTCGTAAAATCGTCCGGGGCGTATCCGCCGCCGCGGTATCCCTCCTCTCAGCCCCGATACGGATGTATCGGAAATTCATCTCTCCCATAAAACCACGGTGCTGCCGATTTACCCCATCCTGCTCCCAGTACGCGCTGGACGCGTTGAGTGAATGGGGCGTTTTTCGCGGCTCCGCTTTGGCGCTGTGGCGAATCCTTCGGTGCAATCCCTTCGGGGGCTGCGGCCACGATCCCGTGCCGAGACGGAATTACAAAAAGATCGATCCTTTAAAGGATCGGAAAAAATGAGAGAGAATCCCCCCGCGCAAAATTTAAGGAAAGTATTGCGATCCCCCCGGGACCGCATAACCGGAACGAATTATGCTTGATATCATCGCTATCCCCCTGGGATGGATTATCAAAGTATGTTATTCCCTGGTGAATAACTACTTCGTAGCGCTCCTTTTGTTTGCCCTCGTCATGCAGATTATTCTTCTGCCCTTCAGCATCAAACAGCAGAAGAACAGCGTGCAGCAGGCAAAGCTGGCACCCAAAACCGCGGCTATCCGTAAAAAATACGCCGGCCGCAATGACGCACAAACCCAGCAGAAAATGCAGCAGGAAATCCAGGAGATGTATCAGAAAGAGAAATTCAGCCCCTTCGGCGGCTGTCTGCCCCTCTTGATCCAGATGCCTATCCTGTTGGCGCTCTATAACGTGGTTATGAACCCCCTGCGTTATATCACCGGTATCTCCATGGATACCATCAACCAGATCCAGACCCACATGACGGACGATCTGGGTATCGTCCTCAATCCCCGCGGACTGTATATCGATATTCTGAATCACGTCCGTGAGGATTTGCCCTATTATGTGGAGAAATTCGCGGATCTCGCGGACAAGACCCTGCCCGATATGACCTTTATCGGCACCGATTTGTCCCAGATCCCCACCTTCACCTTCCAGCCCTTCGACTGGCTGATGTTGGTGCCTATCCTGACCTTTGTGTTCATGCTCCTGACCCAGAAGATCACCCGTATGTTCACCTACCAGTCCCCCGAGACCATCGAGGCGCAGAAGAGCCCTTCCATGAAAATCATGAACTGGTCCATGCCCCTGCTCTCTGTGTGGATCGCCTTCAGCGTTCCCGCCGCCATCGGCCTGTACTGGATCTTCCGCAACATCATCTCCTGCATCCAGCAGATCATCCTGGCCAATGTGATCCCCGCCCCCCGCTTTACGGAGGAGGATTACAAACGGGCGGAGAAGGAAATGAAGGTTCCCGCCAAACCCCGTCGGGAAATCAGCAAGGTGCCCCCGAAATCCCTCCATCATATCGATGACGAGGAGTATCAGGCCAAGCTGGAAGCCGCCTGGGAGAAAGCCAAGGCGGAGGAGGAAAAAGCCTCCGAGCCTGTGAAGGAGGAAGAGGCCGTCACGCCCGCTCCCGTGAAAGAGGAGAAGAAGGACGAGGCCCCTATCCTGAAGGAAGACGATAAGGTAAAGTACGAAAAGAAAGTAACCCCCACCTCCGGCCCCAAGTATCCGAAGACCGGAAAAAATTATAAGAAATAAGTGACGGGATAACTATGAAAAACGAAGTAATTGTTACGGCCAAAACCGTGGACGAGGCCATGGCGCAGGCGCGCCGTCAGTATGGATCCTCCGAGAACGAATTGGCCTTTGAGATTCTGGAAATGCCGAAGAAGGGATTCCTTGGATTCGGCGCTACCCCCGCAAAGGTGAAGGTGACCATCACCAAGGCACTGCCTGACGTGGATCTGTCCGATCTGGTGTCCTCCATCCGCAATATGAAGGTGGCTACCGACCGGGACGGTGAGGAGGAAAAAACACCCAAGCAGAATAAGCCCCAGCCCCGCCGTGAGGAAAGAAAGCCCAACGGGGGAAACAACAAGCCCCAGAATCCGAACCAGAATAAGAATCCCCAGAAGAAAGAGCAGGCAAAGCCTCAGAATACCCCCGCACCCAAGGCCAATCCCCAGCCCAAGCAGGAGAAGCCGGCCCCTGCGGTGAAGGAAGAAAAACCCGCCGTAAACGAAAACGATCTGCCCGCAGCTCTGCGCCGTCCGGTGAATAAGAACCAGACCAAGCAGAATGCCAATAAGAATCTCCAGAAGAAAGAGCGTCCCGCCCAGGCACAGCGCCCCGGCGAGGAAAAGAAGCAGGATCTGCTCTCCGCCGTGATGGGCATCAAGGCGCCCCAAACCCCGGCCAATGTGCCCCAGGTAACGGTGACTCCCGTTCACGTGGAAAAGAAGAAGGAAAAGCCCGCCCCGGAGAAGAAGGCCGCTCCCGTGAAAGAGGAGAAGAAGGCCGAAAAGCCGATCCGTGAGGAGAAGCCCCACGTGGAATTCGTCACCCCCGAGGAGATGGATTACGCGCTGAACTTCGCGAACACCCTGCTCAAGAATATGGATCTGTCCGCCACCGCCCATGCGGAGGAAGCCCCCGCCGATATGGTGGTGCCCGAGGGCATGGTCTACGCCAAGATCGTCATCGACGGCGATGATACCGGCATCCTGATCGGCCACCACGGCGATACGCTGGATGCTATCCAGTACCTGGCCAACCTCTGCGCCAGCCGCAACAGCGGAAACGGTAAGAAGGAATTCGTCAAGATCGTGGTGGATATCGAGAATTACCGCGCCAAGCGGGAGGAGACCCTCCGTACCCTGGCCCGCCGCATGTGCGCCAAGGCCATCAAGTACAAGCGGAACTTCGTTCTGGAGCCCATGAATCCCTACGAGAGACGGATTATCCACTCCGAGGTGCAGGGCATGGAGAACGTGTCCACCCACTCCGTGGGAAGCGATGAGAACCGTAAGATCGTCATCACCTACGAAGGCCCCGATAAGGTAAGCAATTCCCGCAAATCCCGGGATAAGAAGAAGGGCGCACGGGATAACGGATCGGCCAAGAACAGCCGCCACCAGCTGCCGAAATTGTCCCGCGAGGAAATCGAGGCAAGAGAAAAGGATCTGGCCGAGTACCGTGCCGAGCGTGAGACCGCACAGAAGCCTGTCCGAGCCAAATCCATCGACGATATCCGCATCGATTTGAGTGAGGATTCCACCCGTACCTTCGGATCCATCGGTGTGGACGAAGGCGAGGAGAATCTGAGAGAATTCTGATGAAAAAACCACCCATCCGGGTGGTTTTTTTTCAAATTCTTTTTTTCCTATTGTGCCGCGGGGGAATCTGTGTTATATTGTTGGTAGATTTTATCAATCAGGAGAAGCCGACCGATGTACACCGTGGAATGCAGCGAGAATTTTACTATCAACCACACCGTTAAAAAAGAGGGAGAGATCACCTATATCGATCTTACCGCCCAAGCGATCGATGCTCCGGGAAAATTGACCCTGGCCGTCAAGTGGAATTATCCCCTGATCGGGGCCCACCTGAGTTGGAGCCCCATTCCCTACGCGGTGCGGGGCGTCACCCCCACCTGGGGCGTGGACAAAACCGAATCCTACGCCATGCGCAGCGCACCCGTGCGCTCCTACGTGGCCTACGACGATACAAACGGCATCACCGTGGCCTGCTCCGACGCGAAAAACAACGTCTGCATACAGATGGGCCTGCGGGAATCCTGCGCCTGCCTGGCCTGCGGCGTGTTCATCCGTGTGGATTGCCATATTGCGGAGTATTCCGCCCGCATCCGCATCGATGAGAGAAGACTTCCCTTCAGCGAGTGTATTGAGGACGTGGCAAAATGGTGGGAAACCTTTGACGGATATACCCCCGCCCCCGTGCCCGAGGCGGCAAGAAAGCCTCTGTACTCCACCTGGTATTCCTATCACCAGGGCATTACCCCCGACGCTTTGCTCCGTGAGTGCCAATACTTCCACTCCTTGGGATGCGATACCATCATCGTGGACGACGGATGGCATACCGCCGTCAAGGGCGGCGTGTACAGCACCTGCGGCGACTGGATTCCCTCGGCTGAAAAATTCCCCGATATGCGGGAGTTTGTGAATCAGGTCCACAAAATCGGTATGAAGATCATGCTGTGGTACACCGTTCCCTTCATGGGGGAAAATACCATGTGCTACGAGCAGTTCAAGGATAAAATGCTGCAGCCCTACGGCAATCACAGAACCTGGATTCTGGATCCACGCTATCCCGAAGTCAGAGAGTACATCATCGGAAAATACCGCTCCGCTCTCACAGATTGGGGCATCGACGGTCTTAAATTGGACTTTATCGACAGCTTCGCCCAGAGCGATATCGTCCGGGACGGTATGGATTTTGTGTCCGTCTACGACGCGGTGGATAGGCTGATGAAGGACGTTTTGCGGGCGCTCCGTGCCGTCCGTCCCGACGTGCTTATCGAGTTCCGTCAGACCTATATCGGCCCGCTGATGCGTACCTTCGGCAATATGTTCCGATCCAGCGATACCCCCAATGACAGCTTTGGCAACCGGCTGAATGTACTCCATCTCCGTCAGATGAGCGGAAATACCGCCGTCCATTCCGATATGACCATGTGGCATCCCGGGGAATCCGTGGAAAGCGCCGCTTTCCAGTTGACGAGTGTCCTTTTCTCCGTGCCCCAGATCTCCGTCCGTGAGAGTGGCATCCCCGAGGAGCATAAGGCCATGATAAAGGAGTATCTGTCCTTCTGGAATCGCTACCGGGAGGTAATCCTGGACGGAAAGATGAGCTATAAGAACTTCGCCTCCAACTACACCTACGTGTCCGCCCGATTGGGGGATACCCAGGTGGGTGCGGTCTACGGCGGACGGGTGGCCTATCTGGACGTGGCAACGAAGGAGATCGTCCTTGTCAACGCCACCATGGAGAAAACCGTGTGGCTGGATGCCCGGTTCCGCGGAGAATATTCCTGCGTTGTGAAGGACTGTATGGGACGGGAGTGCGGCACGTATGAGGTGGTATTGGGCGAGCCCGCCCGTATCCCCGTGCCGGTGAACGGATATGTGTATATGAGCCGAGTGAGGTAAAAAGGATTGGGACAGAAAAAGGGGGACCGCTCCCCGCAGATCCCCCCTTTGGGATCCCCCATGGGCTCAGGGGAGTTTCCCCCGAGACCCCCAAGAACAATATTCATCTAAATGGGACGACATCAAAAACGCCGACGTTTTTGAATGCGCATCTGCGATGCGCAGTATATAGACGAAATTGTATGACAGACGAAGGTATATCTTTCGCCAACTAAATTCAACGTGCAGTTCCGTTATCCTAAAACTTAACTGCTTCTCCTACAGGGATTAAAAAATGCCGCAGCCGCGGCATCATTAAAGAAAAATTAGGAGCAACACTTCCTCCTTCGACTGACGGAAACTGGAGAAAAAAGTTTGTTTGTGAAAGATTCATCTTCCGCTGTCCTTATTCTCCGCTGACCCTCGCACTCCGCAGGAGTGCGTTCAAAAAACGATGGCGTCTATGCTGGCTCACCTGTTTTGCTTTCCGTCGATCACGGGGTTTCGGGGATCCCCCCGAACCCATGGGGTGGATATGCGAGTTGGAGAGAATCTCCAACTCGGGGGGGATCTGCGGGGAGCGATCCCCCCTTTTGATCTTCCAAAAGCGGTCTCCCCTTTGATCTTTCCCACAAAGTGTGCCCCATAGTTACATTTTACCATGTTTATGTCACCTTATGCAATAGATTTTTCTCCAATCTGTGGTATAATGTACACAGCATGAGGAAATCTGTACTTGCATGCGAATGTGCTGTGTACAATATAGGTTGAGACACCACAAAAATCCCACTTCAGAAAGGATACATACCCGATGAAAATTACGTTTATGGGCGCGGGAAGCACCGTCTTTTCCAAAAATGTACTGGGCGATACCATGATGTGCGATCAGTTCCACGACGTGGAAATAGCACTTTATGACATTGACGGACAGCGCCTGGAGGAATCCTATCTGCTGATCACCGCCATGAACCGGAGCATCAACGAGAACCGCGCCACCGTCAAGAAATATCTGGGCGTGGAGAATCGCAAGGAAGCCCTCCGGGGCGCGGATTTCGTGGTCAACGCCATCCAGGTGGGACTGTATGACCCCTGCACCATCATCGATTTCGAAATTCCCAAAAAATACGGCCTCCGCCAGACCATCGCCGACACGTTGGGCATCGGCGGCATCTTCCGCGGGTTGCGCACCATCCATGTCATGAAGGATTTCGCCCGGGATATCGAGGAAGTCTGCCCCGACGCATGGCTGCTCAATTACACCAATCCCATGGCTATCCTCTCCGGCTATATGCAGCGATACACCGGCGTGAAGACCGTCGGTCTGTGCCACAGCGTGCAGGTGTGCGCCAGATCCCTTCTGAAGCACGTGGGTATGGAGGACAAGCTGGAGGGATGCCGTACCAAAATCGCCGGCATCAACCACATGGCTTGGCTGCTTGAGATCGTCGATAAGGACGGCCGGGATCTGTATCCTGAAATCCGCCGCCGGGCCAAGGAGAAGAACGCCACCGAAAAGCATTCCGATATGGTCCGCTTCGACTACATCGACAAGCTGGGCTACTACTGCACGGAAAGCAGCGAGCATAACGCGGAATACAACGCCTTTTACATCAAGGCCGGCCGGGAGGATCTGATTGAGAAATTCAATATTCCCCTGGATGAATATCCCCGCCGCTGCGTGAACCAGATTGCCCGCTGGCAGAAGCAGAAGGAAGAATTGCTGAACGGCGGCGATGTGCAGCATAAGCGCTCCGCCGAATACGCGTCCCACATCATGGAAGCCATAACCACCGGCAAGCCCATCAAGATCGGCGGCAACGTGATCAACCACGGATGCATTTCCAATCTGCCCCCCCAGGCTTGCGTGGAGGTGCCCTGCCTGGTGGACAAAAACGGCATTACCCCCACCTATGTGGGCGATCTGCCCCTCCAGCTGGCGGCCATGAACTCCTCCAATATCTATCCCCAGCTGCTCACCATTGAAGCGGCCCGTACCGGTAAGATGGAATACGTCTACCAGGCCGCCATGATGGATCCCCATACGGGCGCACAGCTGTCCCCCGACGAGATCGTGGCCATGTGCAACGACCTCCGCGAAGCCCACGAAAACGCCGGCTATCCCGTGTTCTGATTTCATCGAACCATCCCCGCTTCGGCGGGGATTTTTTATGCCTCCCCACCCAAAATAAATCCCCGGATTTTGTCATGTTTACACCTTGTGCATTGTTTTCGCCCCGGATTTCCTTTATAATGATACCATCCATTCTTATACATAAAAGGTATGTGCCGATGAAATCTGTTTCTGTGCTCCGCACGGTTTCCGCCTTGCTTGCCTCCGCCATCCTGCTCTGTCCGATTACCGCCGCCGCTCCCCATTACTCTGAGGAGGTGGTCGTCCTGGTGGATACCACCGCCGACGCGTCGGTGAAGGAGATTCTGTCCCGGGTTCGGGGCGAGGATGTGATCTGTGAATACGATCTGATACATACCCTGGCCCTGTCCCTGCCGGCGGACCAGATTCCCGCTTTGCAGAACGCCCCCGGCGTCATCACCGTCAGCCGGAGTGCGGAATTTGCCGCACCTGCCGCATCCCGCGGCAAATCCTACGACGGAAACGAGATCGATCCCCGGGATACCGTGCTCCGCTCCGGCGATCCCCATACCGGCGAGGGCGCACTCATCGCCATTCTCGATACGGGATTCAACGTGGAGCATCCTTCCTTCACGATGCCTGACGGCGTGGAGGGGAAAATCACAAAAGAAGACTTGCCCGCATTGCTTCGGGATACCTATGTCATCTACCGCCAGACCCGGGAGAAGATCACGGATACCTATGTGTCTCCCAAAATCCCCTTCGCCTACGACTACGGCGACAGCGATACGGATGTGATGTGTACCTCCACCCACGGTACCCACGTGGCCGCCATCGCCGCCGGATCGGGGGATTTGTACGGCACCGCCCCCGGCGCACAGCTTGTTCTGATGAAGGTGTTCGATGCCAACAACTCCTGTAAGGAGCATACCTTGATCATGGCCATTGAGGACGCGGTGAAAATGGGCGCGGATGTGATCAATCTGAGCCTGGGCACCATGGCCCTCTCCTCCACGGTGATCGCCATGCCCCGCCTGGCCCAGGTGATCCGCAGTGCCCAGGATAAGGGCGTCCATGTGATCTGCGCCATCGGCAACAACGGCCGGGCGGGATCCATGGGGGTTCTGTCCGACGACTTCCGCGCCGCGGATCCCGATTACGGCCTGGTCAGCGAGCCGGCCGTGCTGGACGGCACCCTGGCCGTGGGCGCCGTCGTCAACCGTATTATCTATGCAGGCTATGTGGAGGTGGCGGGCCGGAAGATCGTCTACGACCACTCCCAGGAAGCCTCCCTGGATCAGATCCCCACCCTGGCAGAAGCCCTGGGCGGCAAGAGTACCACCCTGGCCGTCATAGGCGGCGTGGGCCGGGATTCCGATTACGATACCGTCTCCGTCACCGGCAAGATTGCCCTGATCCGCCGGGGGGAGATCTCCTTTGAGGAAAAAGTCAAAATTGCCGCCGGGCACGGCGCCATCGGCGTCATCGTGTACGATCCCCAGCCGGATGGGGAGGCGTTTCTTATGACGGTGGGTACGGATTCCCCCATCCCCGCCGTTACCGTCAGCCATAAGGACGGTGAATTTCTGTCCAAACAGCAGGGCAAAGCCATCACCGTCTCCGAAAAAGAGGGAGCCTTCCCCGCCGCCGCCCGCGGCGTGGCATCCTATTCCTCCTACGGCCCCTCCTCGGATCTGACCCTGAAGCCGGACATCTGCGCCGTGGGATCCTATGTGATCTCCGCCGATGTAAACGGAAAATATTCCGTCATGTCGGGCACGTCCATGGCCGCCCCCCAGATCGCGGGCATGGCCGCGGCCTTTATCAGTGAGAATCGGGATATGCTGCAAGCCATGCCCCCCGCCGTGCGGTATGCGTATGTGAAAGCATCGCTGATGTCCGCCGCCGAGCCTCTGCGGGAGGAAAACGGCATTCCCCTCTCCCCCCGGGGACAGGGCGCGGGCGTGCTGTCCGCATTGCCCGGGGATATCCTCATGACCAGCGAGGACCGACGGGGCTCCATCGCCTTCGGCGACGGGAATACGGGCAAGTTCACCTTGTCCCTCACCCTCATCAACCGGGGTGAGGAGGAGAAAACCGTCACCCTCCGCTGCGAGACCGTCACCGATCGGGCCGTGGAGAAGGACGGCGTCTGGTATACCACCTATCTGCCGGAGAAAGTGCCCGCCGTCACCCGCCTGGAGTTGAACGAATCCATCCGGGTGGATGCGGAAAGCGGGGAGATCCTCTGCACCCTCCGGGGCGGCGAGAGCACGTCCCTCCATCTGGATGTGACGGTGGACCCCGCCTATATGGAAAGCCACAAAGCGATTTTCCAAAACGGTTTTTATCTGGAAGGCTACGTCATCGCTGAGGATGAGCAGGGCCGGCATCAGGCCTCCGTCCCCTTCCTCTCCTTCGCGGGAGATTGGTCCTACGCCCCCATGATGGACGGCGGGGACTGGGACGGATACGAAAGCTACTACGGCGAGCAGTACATCTATCAGGAAAGCGATACCGTCGCCTTCTGCGCCGGGAAAACGGACAGCGGCGTTCTGTCCGAATTGTTCATGTTCTCCCCCGATGGGGACGGCGCGGCGGATCGGATCTTCTGGACCATGAAGCCCCTGCGCCACATCAGCGGATGTACCATCGAGGTCTTCGACGCCCGGGGCCAGCGGGTCTTCAAGAACGTGGGCACCTCCATCCCGAAAAGCTACGTGGATGAGGGAAAACTCACCTATACCCTGCTCCATCTGTGGGACGGATCGGACGGATTCAACGAAAATTACATCTGGGAGGACGGGGCGTATACCATCCGCGTGACCCTCACCTCCTTCAGCGGCGGCGTCCAGGTGATGGATATCCCCATGGTGATGGATACCGTCAAGCCCCGGATCACCGCCTGCACCGTCCGGGACGGGATCCTGAGTGCCGCCGTGTCCGATAACGGCTACCTGAAAGAATTGCGGATATATCTGCCCACGGGAGAGGACAGCTACGCCGTCAACGAGATCCTCTCCCCCGCCTACGATCCCGATGTGCATACCGCCGAGATCCGGGCGGAATTGCCGGAGAATATCGAATACGTGTACGTGCGCGCGGAGGATTTCGCGGGCAACGTGACGGTGTACCGTCACTATCTGGACTGAGAGGGGGAATACGCATATGAAATGGAATAAACGAATCCTCAGTGCCTGCCTGAGCGCGGCACTCCTGCTCCCCTGCATCACTTCCCTGTCCGCCGACGACGGCACGGGCGAATACCATCCCTACCGGTGGGAAAACGCCGCCGATGGGGACACATCCCACCGCCTGAGCGACTACAGCGGGGCGGGCACCGCCATCGCCGTCATCGATGCGGGATTTGACGTAAGCCATCCCGTGTTCACCGCCGCCCCCCCGGAGGGAGGGATCGATGCGGCCATCGTCACCCGATTGTTCGGCGAGAAGTATTACATCAGCGAAAAGCTCCCATTCGTGTACGACTACACCGACGGGGATGAAAATGTGGAAAACATTTCCATGCACGGCACCTCCGCCGCGTCCATCGCGGGCGGATGCCATGAGGGAAAGGGCGACATGGCGGCGGAGGACGGCACCGTCACTCGGGATCCGTCCTATTTCGGCATCGCCCCCGATGCCCAATTGCTTCTGATGAAAGCGGCCGCGGACGGCTCCTCCCAAATAGACAGCACCTGTGCCGCCCGTGCCATCCGCGACGCGCTCCGGCTGGGCGCCGCCGCCGTGATCCTCCATACCTACGGCCTGACTCCCACGGAGGAATTGCAGTCCGCCCTGGCGGATGCCCACGCCCTGGGCGTGGGTGTGTTCTGCGGAGCCGGGGATCTGAGCGCGGATGCCATTTTGCGGAATGTGCCCGTCCTTTATACGGATCGCAGTACCCTGTCCGATGCGGCCAATCTGCCCTATCTGACCCTGGTGGGCGCGGCGGGGGATCCCTATCGGGAGATCCGCACCTTCACCTTGCAGGTGGAGGGCAAGGAGCCCATGGACGTGGCTTATGTGGATTCCAGCGAAGAATACTTCGGCCAGCCCTTTGCCCGGCTGTTTGCCGGACAGAAGATCCCCGTTGCGTGGATCGAGGGCGTGGGCCACAGGGAAGAATACAACGGCATCGACGTGGAAGGAAAGCTGGCGGTGGTCCGGCGGGGCGAGATCTCCTTTGTGGAGAAAACGAAAAACGCCGCCGAAGCGGGGGCCATCGGCCTGATCGTGGTGGATCAGGGGGACGGCGTGTCCCGTATGGCGCTGGAGGGCGCCCCTATCCCCGCCGTCATGATCACCAAAGAAATGGGCGAGCACCTGGCCGATCGGGGCGCGGTGCTGGCCGTGTTCCGGGAAGTGCCCAAGGGCATTGCCGCCTTCTCCGCCACCGGACTCAATGATTCCCTTTCGTCCACCGTGTCCTTCGTGTGCGACGGGGAGGGATTGGATGCGGCGGTCAGCGCCGCCCTCAGCGGCGGCAGCCAGTTCACGGAAGTATCGGGCACATCCTATGCGGCGGCCGCCGCCGCAGGCTATGCGGCACGGTGCGCCCAGTATTGCCGCCGGGCAGGACTGTCCATGACGGATGTGCTGCCCCTGCTCACCCAGTCCGCCGCTCCCCTCGTGGATACGGATGGGGATCCTCTGTCCCCCCGGGCGGCGGGCGCGGGATACGTCCACAACGAGTGTACGATCCCCGATATCTATCTGATCAATACAGAAAACGCCCCCCTTTCCGCCTGCGGAAATACCCGGTATTGGACCACCTATGTGGATCTCCGGGTGAAAAATACCACGGATCGCACCGAGAAATACGAAATCAGCGCCACCGTCTTCGGCGACGGCTGGACGGATGGCATCCTGACGGGCCATATCGATCCCCTGACGGAGGCGACGGTGTTCCTGGGCGATTCCCATCGGAATATCCACGCGGCGGCGGAAGAGCATCATACCCCCACCCTGACCCTGGAGCCGGGGGAGGAAACATCGGTGTACATCCGCATGACTCTGCCGAAAGCCCTGCGGGAGAACATGGACGCGGTCTTTGCAAACGGCTACTACGTGGACGGCTTTGTCACCCTCACCGATGAGAGCGGGCAGGCCGTGTCCCATCCCTTCACCACCTTTATCGGAGATTGGAGCCGGGCCCCCCTCATCGATACCACCGTCTACGACGACGAGGATGCCATGGTGGCGAAAACCTCCCTCTATGTGCGCCGCGGCGCGGCAACGGAATCCTCGGATTCCCTCATCGGCGTCAATAATCCCTCCGTGTTCCCCGGGGAGATTTACGATCCCATGTACAATATCCTCCGCAGCGGCGGCAAGCTGCTTCTGTCCCTCAGCGCCCTGCGGGATATCGACGAAATCCATGTGACATTCCGGGACAGCGACGGCCGGGTTGTCCATAAAGAGAAAAAAGCGGGCGTGTCCCGCAGCGGCCGGGATCTTCCCCGGATCGAGTTGTGGGATTTCACCGCCGCGGATAACGGGGAGTATATCTTCCCCGACGGGGCGTATACGTGCGAAATCCGCGTCAATACCTCCTTCGGCGATCTGGGATCCGCCGAGGATACAATGAATTTCACCGTAATACTGGACAGCGAGCGTCCCGATGTGGTATCCTATAGTATCGGCAAGGACGAAGACGGGGGCCTGTCCCTCACCGTCACAGCCGGGGACGATCACCTGCTGGGCACCTTGTATGCCTACGACGGCGCCTACTCCTACCTGCCGGAGGGCGGTATGTACGCCTGCAGCGGCAAAACGGAGATTACCGCCGTGATGGATCTGCGGCAGTACGATTTCCGTGATCCTCTGTATATCGAAGTCCGGGACTACGCGGGCAACAGCCGGGTGATCCGCCTGAGCCCCGAGCAGATCCGCGCCGCCCTGGGCCGGGAGGACTGAGTATGGGATGTACCCAGTGTCCCCGCCGCTGCGGGGCGGATCGGTCCGCCGGTGCGGTCGGCTATTGCGGCGT
Organism: Clostridia bacterium; assembly: GCA_017468385.1. Classification (GTDB taxonomy): domain Bacteria; phylum Bacillota; class Clostridia; order Oscillospirales; family CAG-272; genus SIG701. The sequence goes on along the minus strand of JAFUIQ010000035.1, from coordinate 20,818 downwards.
CTCCCGTGAGATCCGCGTGGCGAAAGTCATGCTCCACCCCTGGGAGGAGCCCTGCCTGATCGCAGGCAAGGGCGCCGGCGCCATCTTTTTTGCGGGATGTCCCCTCCGGTGCGTCTATTGCCAGAACCGGGATATCTCCCGGGGCGCGGTGGGTGCAGTCTATGACATCCCCCGCCTGGCCCATGAAATGCTCCGCCTGGCGGAAGCGGGCGCGTCCTGCATCGATCTGGTGTCCCCCACCCAGTACGCGGGGGATATCCTGGCGGCCCTTGGGCAAATCAAGGACAAGCTATCCATCCCCGTGGTGTGGAATACGGGCGGGTATGAGAATCCCGACACCGTCCGCGCCTGCCGGGGATTGGTGGATGTGTTCCTCACCGATTTCAAGTACGGCACCGCCGCCGTGGCCGAGATGTACAGCGCCGCCCCCGATTACGTGGAGACGGCCCGTGCCGCCTTCGCGGAAATGGTGTCCGTGGCGGGCCATCCCCGCTGGGATGGGGATCGGCTGCTGGGGGGCGTCATCGTCCGCCATCTGGTGCTGCCCGGATGCCGCCGGGACAGCGAAGCCGCCCTTGCGGCGGTGGCGGATACCGTGTCCCCCGACTCCGTGATTTTGTCCCTGATGCGGCAGTATACCCCCGATTTTGCTCCCGCGGAATATCCCACCCTGCGCCGCCGGGTGACCACCTTCGAGTACGAATTTGTCCGCGACCGGGCCACGGCGCTGGGCTTTGACGGCTATTCCCAGGACGCGGACGCCGCCACCGCCGCCTATACCCCGGAGTTTTAGCAAACCGTTCCCTCTGTCTCCCCCATGAAAACAAGTGCATTTCAATAATCATTCCATACAAGAGAGGTTCCATAATGAAAACATCCGTGAAAATCCTGTGCGCGCTGCTGGCTATCCTGTGCCTGTCCCTGTGCGCCTGCCAGAAGAATCCCACCGAGGTGGACGTGCCCGACGGCATGACGCTGGCCTCCGGCGATATCGTGGATTATTACCTGTTCGTCCCCGCGGGATGGCGTCTGGATATGTCCGGCGGCATGGTGTCCGCCTTCAAGTCCTCCGCCGATCCCACCAGCGTGTCCGTCATGACGTGGGAAACGCCCCACGCGGACGATACTCCCGCCGATGTGTGGGAAATATATAAGGGCGAATTTGACAGCGTGTTCTCCGAGTTCACCGTGGAATCCTCCACATCCATGCTGCTGGACGGCGTGGCGGCCGAGAAGTATATCTACACCGGCAAACTGGCGGAGAATACCTTCCGCTATACCCAGGTGATCGCCGTCCGTCACTCTGCCGCCTACCTGATCACCATCACCGAGATCACCTCGTCGGGGGCGGATCATACGGAGGAGATCAACGCCATCCTGGACAACTTCCGCTGGAAATGATGAATACGATCTATTTTGATAACAGCGCCACCACCGCGCCGTACCCCGCCGTCATCGAAAAAATCACCCACGTCCTCGCCGAGGCGTGGGGCAATCCCTCCTCCGTCCATGCCGCAGGCATCCGCGCCCGTGCCATTCTGGAGGAAAGCCGCCGGGACGTGGCCCGTGCCTTGGGCATCCGTCGGGAAACGGAGGGGAAGATCCTCTTTACCTCCGGCGGTACCGAGGCGGATCAGCTGGCCATTCTGGGATCGGTCTACGCCAAGCGGCGTCCCGAGAGGGGCGGCAGCCGGGGTAAGATCCTCACCACGGACAGCGAGCATCCCGCCGTGGAGGAATGTATGAAGCGGCTGGAGGCCGACGGGTTCACCGTCTGCCGTGTGCCTACCCGGGGCGGCGCCCTCGATATGAACTTCATCCGCGACAACGCCGACGGCGCCATCCTGGCCAGCTTCATGCTGGTCAATAACGAAAGCGGCGCGCTGTACGATGTGAAATCCGCCTTCGCCGCGGTTCGCGCCCTGTCGCCCGACGCCGTCACCCATACGGATGCGGTGCAGGCCTTCGGCAAAGTCCGCTTTACCCCCGCCGCCCTGGGCGCGGATATGGTCACCGTCAGCTCCCATAAAATCGGCGGACCCAAGGGAATCGGTGCGCTTTTTGTGGCCGCGCCCATCTTCAAAGCCCGCCGGCTCATCGCCATGACTCCCGGCGGCGGCCAGGAGGAAGGATTCCGCGGCGGCACGGAGAATATGCCCGGCATCGTGGGATTCGGCGAGGCCTGCCGCCTGTCGGCGGAGCATCTGGCCGATCATAACGAAGCGGTCAAAACGGTTCGCGACGCGATCCTCGCCGGCCTTGCCCCCTACGGGGACGCCGTGCGGGTGAATACGCCCCTCAAGGGAATCGATCACATTATCAGCCTGACGGTTCCCGGCATCCGCAGCGAAACGCTGCTGAATTTCTTCTCCAGCCGGGGTATCTGCGTCTCCGCCGGATCGGCTTGTTCCGCCCGCTCGCGGAACATCAGCCGGGCTATGACCGCCTTTGGTTTGACGGATAAGGAGGCGGATGCCACCATCCGCGTCAGTTTGTCCCACCGCAATACGGTACAGGAAGCGCAGATCTTCACCGCCGCCATGGCGGATGCCCTGCAGCTCCAGCATTTTTCGTGAAAAGAGAATAAAAGAAAGAGGATGTGTCCGAGCGACACATCCTTTTGTGCATTATTGAGGTAGAGCATGGAGGGGGTAATCCTCCGGATAAAATTCTTTGCGTTCTTCCGGCCACAGGTTCCGGTAGTATTCCTCTCCGGTCACACCGTCGCGGATAATGAATACAATTTTCCGTCCCTCCCTGGGGATACGGTCCAACTCCTGCATCAGCAGAGCTTTTTTGTATATATTCTGAAAAGCTTCGTGTATATCTTCATGGATTGTCTCACGGTAGGCATGCACGACGACTTCCCGGCCGTCCGGTGAGATCTCTACACGAGGATTGCCGCTGGACGTGAGGAGAGGGGAGTGCCGCAGGGCGGTTTGTTGTTTTTTGCTTAACCAAAGGAAAAGGTTTCCGTTTTCCTCGATGGAGCTTTCCTCAAAGAAATCCGCGGGAAGCCCGTGTTTTTCGGGATCCTCTGCCAGCAACTCTTCGACGGAGAGCTGAAAGATGGCGGCACAGTCGTCCTCGGTAAATACCCAACCATAAAGGGGAGCGGAAAGAAAACCGCGCACTACAGATACCAATACGAGAGCAATAGCAAGAGCCAGAAGCGTGTTGAGAATTCCCTTTTGCCACCGGATCTTTTTCTTTTGCGCCGGGGTGTATACGGCGAAATCCGCATCCGGCAGGATTTCGGGATGGTTTACCTCCTCGCCCGTTTCCATGGCGGTGAGATATTTTTGAGCCAGCTGACCGATATACATTTTCGGAGCCGTTTCGGTGACTTCCGTAAAGCCAGATTTTGCTCCGCTGTAATTTCCCGCTTTGTACATCACAAAAGCGCGGGCATAGATGTCCTTGATGCGCGCAAAGGAATACGCAGGATCGGAGAATTTCAGTTTGCTGAGAAGCATGTCCGGATACTCCAGGCATCCGGCGTAATCTCCCTCCAGAAAAAGGCGATAAAATCCAAACATGGGATGATCCCGGCGCTGTTTTTCCGGATTTCTGCATCTCAGCAGTGTTTTATCAAAAGCATGGCAGACAGCCTCCAGCTTCTCCTTATCGTCCGCGTGAAAATACACCTGGGCAAGCAGGGACAGATAAAAAAGCTTGTTTTTTGCCGAAATCTTTTTCTGCAATGCTTTTGTGATCCGGCTGACCGCCTCCGTTCCGTCGCCGCCGTGTACCGCGGCCACAATCAGCTCCCACTCATAGGGCACGTGCCATTTGCTGCCGGATACGGCTTCCCTGTACTTGGCGGGATCCATTTCCACATACAAAAAGGGATACAGAGTCCTTTTGTACAGATAGCCGATGATGGCGGGGGAAGTCTTGCGTGCCAGCAAAACTATTCCGGCCACAAGAAGCAAAAGGAGAAGAAGGGAGTCGCTGTACGCAGCCCAGCACTCCGCCAGGATATAATATAAGAAAAGATAGGAAAATAAAACGGCCGTCCGCAGCCACAGATATTTCCGCATGGCGGATGCAGCATCGTTTTGTTTCATTTTGTTCCCCCCTCAGTGTAACTTCCCCACACCGCACCGGGTGCGGTGATAGTTGGCGATCTCCTTCATGTCCGCCCCCCGGCCGGGCACGTTCACCCGCAAAAGCAGCCGTCCGTGATGTTTTTCCCGGAACCATTTAGGCTTTTCCTGGATCACAAGCATCTCGTATCCCGCCGCCCGCAGGGCTTTCATGCTTTCCTTCGTGTATGCCCCGTTGGGATAGGACAGAATCTTATGCTCCCCCTCCCCCAGATGGGTAGTCAGCTCGTCCCACGCCACCGCCGCATCGGCGAGGAATTCCTCCGTGGTCATGTCCGGCGCGCTTTTGTGGGAGTGGGTGTGGGAGTACAGCGTGAATACCCCCCCATCCCGGGCCGTGCGCAGATCTTCCCACGTCATGTATTCCGGCGTGCCCACGCACCCCGTAATCACGAAAATCGCCGCGGGAATGTCCATCTCCTCCAGAACGGGACCGGCCAGCGTCAGATTGGACAAATACCCGTCGTCAAAGGTCACGATGAAATAATCCCCCATGGGATCGTAGTTTTCCGCCGCGTAATCCTCCAGCGACAGAGGCCGATAGCCCAGCGCCTGCAAATCCGTCAGATTGTTCCGCAATTCGTCGGGCGTGGTGATCCAGGCCGTGGCCTGTGCGGGATCCTCCACCAGATGATGGTACATCAGCCCCAGCACGTCGCCTTTGTTTTTGCCCCCACAGCCGGGGAAAATCATGACGATGGCCAGAAGAAGCACCGCCGCCAACATTCGTTTGCTCATGTGAAAATCCTACCGTGATTCTTGGATTGTTATCTCCAGTATACCACAGATCGACACCGTTCGCAAGAGAAAAAAGGATGTGTCCGATGTGGTCCCATTCAGAAAACATTGGAAGGCAAGAGAGAAACGGTATAGTTTAACGGCTATGCCGTTTTTTCATTTCGCCTTGCTGCTATTCACGTTTGTTCTGCTGTGCGGATCTAATGGCATTTTCCATTTTGGGAAATGTTGATAAAGGGGACTCCCTGCTTCTCTGCATAGCGCATGCTCTGATAGGCTCCGCCTTTTTGGTGTTCCACGCAGAAGATCACGAGATCGGAACGGTCAACCATTTCCCGGTTGCGTATCTGCATGGCAGACTTGAAATGTGCGCCTGCGGCGTTTTGCGAAACTTCCACAGCATCGTAATAACTCAGATACTCTTCCTCATGATCGCGGTACTCTGCCGTCGGATATGGCAGCATCCAGATCAAGGCGCTGTTTTCTTCTCCCACAGCTCGGCGGCATCGTTTGATGACCGAAGCCGCCAGTAAGTCAAACTCGCCATCCCTGCCCACAAGAAACTCGACATACTCTTTTTCCGCAAGCAGCTGTCGGACCATTATTTCAAGTACGCGTTCAACGAAAAAGGGATCGTCTATCTGTCTGTGACCGAACAGGCTGACTGTGTATATTTCCATTTTCTCTCCATGCAAAAATTATGCCCATCGAACCAAACCGTCCGATGGGCAATCTCACACGACACGCTATCTCTTACCATTCCATCAAGACCGGTCGCAGGAAGTCACTGGCTGCCGGTTCGCAGTCTCATCAATCTTAACTTGTATGTATAGCGGCCGGAGTGATTGTATTGGTTATTTGCTCTCGCTTGAAAACAAATGCCGCTTATATTATACCATTGCTCACTAAAATAATCAAGTGCTTACTGTTAAACACAGAATAAAATTCCGAATAAAAGTATAATTTTATTATACAAAGTTCCGGGAAGGTATGGGGTAATGAGTAAAGAAGTTTCTTTCAAGAACAGAGATCGTTTTATACAGTTAGGCGTGGCAATCGCAGCCTTGCGAAAACTGAAAGGTATGTCACAGGAGAAGTTGGCCGAGAAAGCTGAGATCAGCCGTTCTCTGGTCAGCGCCATTGAAGCACCTGGTATTGCCAACGGTTTTTCTCTGGAAGTGTTTTTCGATATTGCCGACGCATTAGAGATCGACCCTGCCGACCTTATCAATGCTTCCGTGTTCCCGGATCAGATTATCACAAAGAAAAACTGATATCTTTCTTGAACCCATCCCACGATGCTTCCCATGCATCGTGGGATTTACTTTTTAAAGTATGTATGATTTTGGGCATAAAAACGCCACAGGATATTTCCTGTGGCGTCAGTATATCAATATTTTCTTATCTGGAATGAGGAGATTGGCACATCCTTATTCGGATTCATCCTTCCCGCAGGGATTTTGTCACCGGGGATTTCACCGCCGGGCGGCGGAAATCGTGATGAGCCACCCACCAGCCTGCCGCGCTGAGCAGAAATGCCGGCGGCACATCCACAAAGGAATGCTGCTTCAGAAACACGGTGGAGAAGGAGATCAGCAGCGTCACCACCGTAAAGGCGATCCGCCAGGGGGTGGTGGAAAAGGCCTTGCTGTTCCAGGCGGCACACAGAACGGCCACGGATCCGATCACGTGCATGGAGGGACACACATTGGTGTTCGTGTCGAACACATAATAGGATGCCATAAAGCGGGTCAGCGCATTGTCCCGATCAAATTCTGCGGGGCGCAGATTCTGCATGGACGGATATACCAGATAGATAATCAGCGTCACGGTGTAGGTAAACATGATGAATTTCATGAATCGGCGAAAGGCGTCCACATCCCAGAGAAGGGAGTAGACAATCATGCCCACCATGAACACAAACCAGAACAGATACGGGATCAGAAACCATTCGCAGAAGGGAATGATGTCATCCAGCGCGCAGTGCATGGGACGGTAATTCAGCTGCAATACCCGCTCCTCAATCATAAAGAGAACGAAGAAAACGGGCCAGTACAAAAGCATTTTCAAATGGGAAAACTCCGGGGAGTGAATCGCCGAGAGGCGAAATTTTCTGTAATCGATCATGGTTATACGGCCTCACTGATGGTTTTGTTTGGTAGTTCCTCCCGCTCCTCCGTCCCATCGCTTCGGATGGCAAGGCGCGCCTCCCGCCGTTTCGTGCGTTCCAGCAATCGGATCAACTGGGGGCGGTTGTACCGCTGGATCAGAATAAAGGGCAGATTGCCCAGAATGCACAGCACCCACAGATATACGCCCACCTTGTTTTTCCAGAAGAAGATGATGATGCCCGATGCCAGACTGAGACGGACATGGGTGCGCTCGGCGGCACAGGTTTCCGCGATCAGACGGCGGATCTCCACACTGCGCATATGTACCGTCACCTGCTTCCGCATAATCAGGGGAGAGTGGCGGCTGATATCCGGCAGCTTTTCCTTCCAGCGGCGGATGCCGATCTTTTCATAGATTTTCCCGTCCCGCTCCCAGCCAAAGGCGCGGTAGGGAAATTTGTCGTAGCGAAATTTCGACCGATCTGCGGCGGCGGAGGTAAAATTGGAGAGCACGCCAATGAAAAAAACGTACAAAAAACTATTTATAAATTCCATAATATCTTTCCTTGTTTGCGGATGGGGTGCCGCCGGCACACCGCTTCCCGCCGTAAAGTAAATGGATAGATCCTGCCGCGGAAAACTGTTTCGGAAAGAACACGAAATCAGACGAACTCAGCGGGATTATGTTCCCGATTCCGTACGGCTTTCGGGGAAGAAAATTCCCCGCAAAAGCCACAGCAGACAGGCCATGGCAAAGGGGATAAATTTGATCAGCGACGCGGGGTATACCCAGCCTACCCGGGTGAACTCCGCCAGTGCCACATCCGTGAACAAAGGGAACAGAACCGGCATAAGAGCCGACAGGGAGGCAATCATCCCCCACGCCGGGCGGAAGCAGGCAGCAATCTGCACCGCGGCGAACACCGCCAGCAGGGCCATGGCCACCAGATAGGGGATCGCCCGTCCCGGGATGCCCTCCGCCACCATCACCAGCCCGTCCGCTGTTTCCCGGATGGTGTACCGCATCATGCGAAAGGAATCGAACTGAAGCAGTCCGTAGTAGATCCCGCCCAGGCAGAACAGACCCGCACTCAGCGCGGACAGGATCTTAGTGCCGTTTTTGCTTGGCTGTGCCATGTCTCACACCGCCCTTTCCTCCGTTTTTATCGGGGGATTTTTTCCCTTTTGCCGGGGATTTTTCCCCGTAAGACCTCCCGCTTTCCTTGAAAGCGGATTTTTTGCTGTTTTTCGACGGGCTGGGAGAGGACCGTCCTCCGGGGGCGGACCTTCCGCCGGCAGAGGACCTTCCTCCCAACAGTTCCCTGAGCGCATCCTCCCGACCGGCGCGGATGAGCCCCTCCCGGATCAGCGCCCGGTTCTCCGGCCGCCGCCATTGGAGCAGCGCCCGCTGGAGCCGCTTCTCGTGATAATCCGTGGGGGTGTAGACTTCCTTCATGGTGAAGGGATCGATGCCCGTGTAATACATCACGGTGGATGCCGTGCCCGGCGTGGGATAAAAGTCCTGCACCTGCTCCGGGGCCAGGCCGATTCGCTTGGTGTACAAAGCCAACTCAATGGCGTCGTCCAGAGTGCTTCCCGGATGGGAGGACATCAGATAGGGTACGAGGAACTGCTTCCGTCCCGCTTCCTCGGACAGCTTGTGGAATTTTTCACGAAAAGCGTCGTACACCGCCACATCCGGCTTGCCCATGCAGGCAAGAACCCCCGAGGAGCAGTGCTCCGGCGCTACCTTCAGCTGGCCGCTTACGTGATCCCGCACCAATTTGCGGAAGAAATCGTCCTTTTTGTCCGCCATCATGTAATCAAACCGGATGCCGGAGCGGATGAATACCTTTTTCACCCCCGGCACCGCCTCAATGGCCTCCAGAAGTCGGATGTAATCGGAGTGATCCGTCTTCATCTGGGAGCAGGGCTTCGGCACCAGACACCGCCGGTTCATGCATACGCCGTGCTCCTTCTGCTTCTCACAAGCCGGGCCCCGGAAGTTGGCGGTGGGTCCGCCCACATCGTGGATGTAGCCCTTAAAATCCGGCATGGCGGCGATCTCTTTTGCCTCCGCCACACAACTCTCAATGGATCGCGCCCGCACGGAGCGTCCCTGATGATAGGCCAGCGCGCAGAAATTGCATCCGCCAAAGCATCCCCGGTTGTGGGTGATGGAGAATTTTACCTCGGAAATGGCCGGCACGCCCCCCATCTTTTCGTACATGGGATGGTACGTTCTTGTGTAGGGCAGGGCGTAGACCGCATCCAACTCCGCCTCCTCCAGAGGAGGCATGGGCGGATTGGCCACCAGCATCCGGTCATCGTAATATTCCACGATGGCTTTCCCGCAGATGGCGTCGTTGTTCTTGTATTGTACGGCGAAAGCCTGGGCGTAAGCCCGCTTGTCCGTCTTCAGCCGATCGTAATCGTATCCTTTTGGCTCCCCGTTTTCGTCCTCGCCCATGGCGCAGGGGAAGTGGATCGCGTCGCCCCGCCGGCCCAGAAACGCCGTGCCCCGCACGTCCCGGATCTTCTTCACGGGGATGCCCCGGTCCAGAAGATGGGCGATGCGGGCAATGGACGCCTCGCCCATGCCGTAGGAGAGAAGATCCGCCCGAGAGTCCACCAGGATCGAGCGGCGCACCTTGTTGTCCCAGTAATCGTAATGGGCAAAACGGCGCAGAGATGCCTCCAGACCCCCGATCACGATGGGCACGTCGCCGTAAGCCTCTCTTATCCGGTTGCAGTAAACGATGGTGGCCCGGTCAGGCCGCAAGCCCGCTTTACATCCGGGGGAATAAAAATCCTCCCCGCGGCGCTTTTTGGCGGCGGTGTAGTGGGCCACCATGGAGTCGATGTTGCCGCCGGACACCAGAAATCCCAGCCGCGGCCGGCCGAATTTCTTGAAATCGGTGGTATCCCGCCAGTCCGGCTGGGGCAGCATGGCCACCATGAATCCCTCTTTTTCCAGCATCCGGGAGATGATCGCCGGGCCGAAGGAGGGATGATCCACGTACGCGTCACCGAATACGTAGACAAAATCGGGGGTGTCGTATCCCGCGTCCCGGACTTCCTCCGGGGTGACGGGAAGAAACGATGTATTCATAAAAACCTCAGTTTTGTGTAGTTTGTGGGGGGTTGTTTTCGGATGGGTGAAAAATACGGCTGTGCAGTGGGGGATGGAGGGCATTTTGGCCAAGGATTGCCCGCATGCATCACCTGCCGCATAAAAATTCCTGTCGGAAAATGCAGGGTAGGGAAGAACCCTTGTGGAAAACTCCCGCAGAACGGGTGTTTTTGGCGGAAAATTTCGATTATATGGTGGCAGAACATATGCCCTCCCACACATATTGTGGTGGAAAAGCCGCCGTTTCCCACAGGAAAAGGCAAAAGTTTTCCACAAGTTGTTGGAAAGCGTGTGGAAAACCCATGCATCATTTATGAAAATTTAGCCATCTTATGCAGTATCGACCAGCCCGCGCCCTCCCGCCAGGCGGCGATGACGCCGCTGGAGGCGTTGGAAATGTAGTTGTACTGCCCCATGGGGATCACGATGTTGCCCTCGGTGTCGATCATCAGCCGATCGCCCTCGCCGAAGCCCGCCACCGCCAGCCCCTCATAGAAAGGCTCTGCGTAGTCGTAGATGGGCTGGGCGATCCAGGCACCCGTGTAGTCCATGTATCCGTATTTCCCGTCCCGGGTGAGAAGGATCACCCCGTCGGAGTAAGAAACGATGTCGTACCCCTCGGGAATGGGGAATTCCTTGCCGTTTTTGTCCATGAGGAAATCCTCATCCACCGCCACGCGCAGAATGTCCTTGTAGTTGTAAGCGCCCCAGTCGATAACGCGCCGTCTGGCCCGGACCAGCCCGTGGTCGTAGTAATAGAATCCGATGGATTCGGGGCCGTTTGTCAGCGGCGGCATCAGATATTCCTGCACATACCACTCGGAGTAGTAGTACTGCTTCTCGGTGGTAAATGCGGCGTAGCCGTAGGGGCCGATGTAGAACAGCCGTCCATCCTCCTCCGTCACCGCCGCCAGATCTTCCCGATAATCCCAGGCGTTCGTAAAGCGGAAGGTGGTCCGCCGCCAGGTGGGGGAGAATCCGTAGGCCCAGATCAGGGAATCGGAGGCGGTCTCCGTGCCGTCCAGAGCTACGTTCACCGTGGTGGTCTTGCTGGCAATGCGGATCAGGGAGGAGTCCGAGATGCCGAAGGAGGGGGCGTAATCGTAGTAGAGTCCCCGGCCGTGGAGTGCGTCATCGTACTTGGCCGGGATGAATTCCGTGGCATCCGCCATCACGTACACCGGAGCCTCGTTGGCCAGGGGCTGATAGAGGAACAGAGGATTGCCGTAGATGTCCCGGGTGTAGGCGGGCTTTACCGTGTCGGACAGATAGGAGAACAGATACACGCCGTCGGCGGTGTACAACTCCGTATTCATGCCGTCGTAATGGAGCATGTATCCCATGTACAGCTGCACCGCGGGCACGGCGTACTGCTCTTTTTCGTATACGGGGATCACTTCCGCGAACTGATAGGGCTGCTCGTAGCGGACGGTCTGGCGGTAATCCTTGAATTCGGAGAACTTCATGGGAGTGAAATCAAATCCCCCCGCCAGAGCGAACAGGGTGGTATGGCGGGTGAAAACCTCCGTGGAGCGGGAGAATCCTTCGCTCATCAGTGTCATGGCCGCGGGAAGATCAAAGGGGATCTTCCGGCTGAGCGCGGCGATTTCCTCCCGGGAGGAGGCGTTCTGGGGCGTTTTGTCGTCGGGCAGAACGATATCGATGGGCGTTTCCTTGTCGCCGGGGGCCAGCGTGTCCCCCACATTGCCCGTGTCCCCATCATCGCCCAGGGGACTGAAGAAGGAGGGCGGCAGGATGTTGTTCTCCCCCTGCAAAAAGGAGAAGGTATAATAGCCGCCGGCGAACAGCGCCGTGGCGATGCAGATCAGAATCAGAACCGCCGCGGGCAGAATCCGCCGCACGGTCAGGCGAAGGATATGGCGCAATTTCATAAAATCCGAGAAGCGGAGTGTCCGCGTCCTTTCGTAGAGTGGATCATTTGTGGTAGGGCGCCCCGTGGGCGATCTGAGCCGCGCGGTAGATCTGCTCGCACAGCATCACCCGCGCCAGCTGATGGGGGAAGGTCATCCGGGAGAAGGACATCCGGAGATCGGCCCGCCGCTTCAGGGATTCGTCCATCCCGTAGGAGGAGCCGATGAGAAACACGATCTCCGACGCCCCGTGGGCGGCGGCGTCCTCCATCTTTTTCGATAAAGCGGGAGAGGTCAGCATCTCCCCCTCAATGCATAAAGCGATCACATACGCCCGCGGCGAGATCTTTGAGAGCGCTGTCTTCGCCTCCGTGGCCAGCGCCCGGGCGATCTCCCCCTCCGTGGGATTCTGGGGCAGACGGACCTCCGCCGCCTCCACGATGGTCAGCGGCCACAGGCGGGTGAGGCGTTTTACGTATTCGGCACAGGCGTCCCGCCAGTGGGATTCCGCCAGCGTGCCGTGGGCATATATGGTCACTTTCATGATGTGTTTCCTTTGGTTGTAAGGTTATAAAACAGTTTTTAAAGTTTTGGTCCACCTTTTTTAAAAGGTGGCGAGGTTTGGGCGAGTAGCCCAAGTAACGGCGTTTCTTTTTGATAACTTTTTCTTTGCGCCACTGGCTTCAAAGAAAAAGTGGCGAACGCGGTGCGATATTTTTATGGCGGGCATATAGCTTCACATAATCCTGGTGGGCGCGCACCGATCGCATACCGTAAGCACGGTGTCCGATCCGCCCAGCGCGGCGGATACGGTGTCGCGGGCCAGCTTGGGCGTGTTGTTTTCCTCAGATAGATGGCCCAGCGCCAGAAACTTTACTCCCACCGATTCCGCGTGGGCCGCCACCCGGGCGCAGTCCTCGTTGGACAGATGCCCCACGGGGGACAGAATCCGCGCCTTCAGATAAGCGGGGTAGGGTCCGCATCGCAGCATGGCGATGTCGTGATTGGCCTCAATCAGCGCACCGCGGCATCCCGTAAGACCCGTGAGCAGCGCCTCGCATATGTGACCCATGTCCGTGGCGATGCAGATGGCATCACCCTCCCCGTCCCGCACTATGTATCCCACATGACAGGCGCTGTCGTGGGGCAGCGGAAAGGCGGTTACCGTCAGGGCCCCCACCGTTTCCGTGTAGATCACGGGATGGCGTACCAGATTTCCCCGCACGAAATCGTGATGCAGCAAAGCATCCGCCGTGCCGCAGGATGCGTGTACGGGCACGCCCTCGTGCTTGCACAGCTGATCCAGCGCACCGATGTGATCCGTGTGCTCGTGGGTGATGAATACCCCGGCCAGATCGGCGGCGCATTGGCCCACCGCCGACAGCGCACAGCCCACCGCCCGGCGGGATCGCCCTGCGTCAATGAGGATGGATGTGCCGCCGGAGCGCACCAGAGTGCCGTTCCCCGAGGAGCCGGAGAACAGGGAATAGGCCTCGATCATAGATGCATCCCCCGGAGGGCGTCGAGCAGGAATACGCTGACGAAATCGATCAACAGTACCAGAATCAGCGGAAAGAGCCAGTACAGGATCTTTTTGGCACTCTCGTGCCGGGCGCGGACGTGCTCCACATAGTCGCACTTTTCCTTGTAGCTCCAGGAGTCGGGCAGGGTATCTGCGTCGGTGATGGGCTTGCCGAATCCCCGATTGACGATGTAATACGCCACGGCGAGAACGGCCACCGCCCCCAGATACAGATACATGCCGATGGTGGATTCCGCCCGCAGAAACAGCTGATATACCGCGAACAGAAGAATGAAATTCAGCGCCAGCAACAGAAGCGTGCGCAGCTTGCTTTTGTTTTTCAAGGGATTTTTCCTTTCGGGAAACAATATGGGATTATACCATTATAGCAAACGTATGTGACCGGAGAATAACGAAATCATGACGGGACGGGAAATTTTCCGTCTAATATTTTGCCATGACTATCAAACTATTCCGCACAGAGCCAAGGAGATGGGGAGGGGAGGGGAAGGAACTTCGGCGTTTGAGATGGTCCTTCCCCTCCCATATATCACTTCATTCAAACGCCCTCTGCACATCGGTGCTCGGGCCAAAAATCCGCAGAATATCCGCCCCGCCCTCGGGGTCCGGCACAAATTCCGCCCGGTCGATGCAGGTCTTGCGGGGACATTGTGTATCCCGCCCCGGCCGGGCGTGGTATACGCACACCAGCTCCCGCCCGTCCTTGGACGTGGTGAAGCTGTGATGCCCCGTGCCGTTCACACGGTCGTTCTTTTTCAGAATCGGGTTGTAGGATACCCGCCGATAGGGCCCCATGGGATGATCGGCCACGGCACAGCCCACCGCGTAATCCTCACACCGGGTGTGGTTGGCGGAATAGGTCAGATAATATTTTCCCTTGTGCTTCAGCACAAAGGGGCCCTCCACCACGGAGCAGTCCCGCAATTCCCACTCCTCCTCTGCCCGGAACAAAAACGTCACGGTGTCGGGATCGTAGGACAGCAGATCCTCCCGCATTTTGGCACAGTAGAGTACGTTTCCACAATCAAATCGCACGAAAAACAGATACACCGTGCCGTCCTCATCCAGAAAGAAGTGGCCGTCGATCTCGTTTTGCTCACTCAGCCACCGCTTTTCCGCCTGCCGGAACGGGCCCAGGGGCGAATCCGCCACGGCAATGCCCAGATGCTCGTTTGCCACGTAGACCATGTAGAATTTTCCACCCCGGACCATCACCTCCGGCGCCCAGAACCACCGATCTCCCTGCACATCCTCCGCCCGCAGGCAGTAGCCCCGGTCGGTCCATGTGCCCATGTCGGTGGAGGTGAATACCCGGAACCCATCCGGTGCGTTGGTGGAATACAGATAATACACGCCGTCATGCAGGAGCACGAAGGGATCCGCGCCCTCGCACACGGGATTTTGGTAGGTGTTACTCATGACCGGCCTCCTTGGGGGGACGAATTATGCCAACCGAATCGCTCCCTCGGGACGGATCTGCAGTACATATACCGATCCCTCGCCGAATACGCCCTCCATGAAGCGGGCATATTCCGCCGCCGCCGTGCGGGGCACAAAGGCCTGGATCGTGCCGGCAAAGCCGCCGCCGTGGACGCGCCACGCACAGGATTTGCCGCATTTCTCCGTGAGATAGGACTCCGTCAGACAGAGCGCCAGGGACAGCCCCTGCTCGCCCACGTTTTTCGTGGTGTATACGTTTTGCAGATAGCGGAAGCTGGACGCGCCGGATGCCAAAACGCCCGCGAAGAATCCGTCCACATCCCCCCGGCGAAGAGCGTCTACCTGGGCGTCCACCCGGTCGTTTTCAGAAAGGAAATGCATGGCGCGCAGAATGGCCCGGTCGCCGCATTTTTCTCTCAGCGCGGGGATGTTTGCAATGATATCCTCTTTGGTGAGAGGGCGGAGCACAGCCTGCCCCAGCGCCGCCGCCACGGATTTCATCTCCGCGGGAACGGAGGCGTAATCCTCGTTCAGATCGGCGTGATTGCCGCCGGTATCGGTGATGCAGAGAGCAAAACCCGCACCGCTCAGATCAAAATCCAGTTTTTCGATCACGGGCGCGGCGGGATCGGCAAAGTCGATGGTGATGAATCCGCCCACCGCGCAGGCGGTCTGATCCATCAGGCCGCAGGGCTTGCCGAAATACACGTTTTCCGCGTACTGGGCCATCTTGGCGATCTCCACATTCGATACCCGACCGCCGTTGTACAGATGGTTCAGAATGTTGCCGATCATCACCTCAAAGGCGGCGGAGGAGGAAAGGCCCGATCCCTTCAGTACGTTGGATACGGTGGCGGCGTCAAATCCGCCGATGTTGTATCCCGCATCCAGAAACGCCCGCTCCATGCCGGCGATGATGGCGCGGCTTTTGAAGTAATAGGCCGGATTCGGTGCCTCCACATCCGCGGGGGATACGGTGTCCTCGGGAAATCCTTCGCTGAATACCCGCACAATGCCGTCCTCTCTGGGGGCGGCTACAGCCAGTACATCCAGGGAAATGGACGCCGCGATCACGCGGCCGTGATTGTGATCGGTGTGGTTGCCGGAGATCTCGCTCCGTCCGCCCACGGAGAGGAGCATCACATCCCGGCTGCCGTCGGAATCGTAGCGGGAGGCGAACAGCTCCGCACAGCGGATAGCCCGTCCGCGCTGGATTTCCAGTTTATCCTGAGGGATGCCGCAGCGGGCGGTGAAGGACGCGTCCAACTGGCCCTCGGCCAGGGATTTGATCAGATCATTTCGTTTCATACTACCACCTCATAGAGGATTTTGATATACACAGTCATTATAACAAATCCCGCGCCCCATTACAAGGGCGCGGGAAAAATCCGATTTATTAATATGGAGGGAATTTTTATCAAAGGGGAGGTCGCTGTGGATGGATCAAAGGGGAGGATTGATTCTGGCAGATCAAAGGGGGGATCGCTCCCCGCAGATCCCCCCTTTACAACCCCCCATGGTCTCAGGGGTGATCCCCCGAGACCCCCAGAACGAAGTGTATCATGAAGGATATAGCCATCAAAAACGCCGACGTTTTTGAATGCGCATCTGCGATGCGCAGTATATAGGCGAAATTGTATGATAGACGAAGGTATATCCATTGTCAACTGAATCCAACGTACAGTTCCGTTATCTTAAAAACAAACCGTTTCTCCTATCCAACATAAAAAATGCCGCCCCGGCGGCATCATGAAATATAGTTAGGAGTAATGCTTCCCCCTCCGACTAACGGATGGGAACGAGGAAATGAGTTTACGGGACGTCTTGGGCGCCGTCCCCTACGATTTTGTCTATCCCTCGCACTCCTGCGGAGTGCGTTCAAAAAACGAAAGCGTTTATGCTGGCTTTCTCGTTTCGCTTCCCATTGATCTGGGGGGTCTTGGGGGAACTCCCCCAAGCCATGTGGTGGTTCCCCGAGTTGGAGAGAATCTCCAACTCGCGGGGAGATCTGCGGAGCGACCTCCCCTTTGATTCTTCCAAAAGCTATTCCCTCACGCCTCAATTCCCTCCGCCTTCACGCACTTACCGTTCCCATCAATCTCGAACAAGACATTGCGCATACCGGAGTTACTTTTTCTTCTTACCTGCATTATGTAAAACTCTGTATTCGGTAACATCCAGCAGTTTGTCCGGCAAAAGCTCCTCCGGCGAGGCATAGGGATTCCCTTTGCAAGCATCCTCTATGCATAAGGTTTGATCATCTTTCCAATAGAAATTGCCCAAGGGAGCGATTGTATTAAGTCCGCCGGGCAGCGTTTCGAAAAAAGGGATTTCGACTTTGCCAATAACAGGGGACGATAACAAAACAAAAAAATGATAAGACTTGATGCTGTTATACGATATTAATTTCGCACCAATGCCGTTTTGGCGCAGTGTTTTGTACCCTTGGATTTGGTAGGGACCCAGCATACTTTTCTTGCTTAGCAGTTCTCTAACCTTAAAGCATTCCTCTCTGACCGGTGCATCGTCCACAGAAAAATAGGCACAAAATTTAAGAAGCACTTCCTCAATTTTGTTCAACAGATACTCCGTTTTTTCCTCGGCTGTAAAAGAGAGATACCGCATATCGAGTTCGGTATGCATTTCGGCGATTCCATTATGAAGATTGATCTCATCAATGAATTCGGAATAATCTCCGCCGCTGGGCACGCAAAACACGTTTAATCTTGAGCAGGGGAAAATCTTGTAGGGACGCAACAAACATTCCAGATGTGTAGTGATAAAGGAACTTTCCTGATAGATTAGTCTGCTGATTTGTTTTTCTTTCTCATACCATGCCTTCGACTTGGGTTCCACTTTTTCGTCCTCAGGAACCCACTGATCATCCCAATGACGATAGAATATGGTGAAAATTCGCAGTTTCTTCAGTTTGTTCTTCTGACAAGTATCTTCCATCTGCATAGATCTCCTTAGAAAAATTAGTCATGGTGGATGGGTAATCCGTTTTCACGCGGACGCCCCCCTCACGTCCCAATACCCTCCGCCTTCACGCACTTACCGTTCCCGTCGATCTCGAACAGCACGCCGTGGATGGCGCACTGCCCCTTGGCGGGAGTGAAATACACCGGCGTCTTCAGGCGGAATTTGTGGAGAATATCCTCCGTGGCCACGCCCAGAATTCCCGCGTGGGAGCCGCACATGCCCACATCCGTGATGTAGCCCGTGCCGCCGGGCAGAATTTGCGCATCGGCGGTGGCCACATGGGTGTGGGTACCGAACACAGCCGATACCCGCCCGTCCAGATACCGGGCCAGCGCCATCTTTTCGCTGGTGGCCTCCGCGTGGATGTCCACGATCACCGCGTCGTACTTGCCCTCGTTCTGCTTCAGAATCCGATCCGCCGTGTCAAAGGGGGATGCCAGACTTTCCATATACACGCACCCCGCCAGATTGATAATCAGCACCCGCCGCCCCGCGGCGTCGGCGATGCACCAGCCGTGACCGGGCACCGCATCGGGATAGTTGGCGGGACGGATCACGTATTCCTCATCGTCCAGATAGGAGTACACCTCCCGCCGGCGCCAGGTGTGATTGCCGCCGGTGATCACATCCGCTCCCGCGTCAAAAATTTCCCGGGCGGAATCGGGGGTCATGCCGTTGCCGGGGGCGGAATTCTCCCCGTTCACGATTACCAGATCGGCCATGAGGGAATCTCTGAGACGGGACAGAGCCCGACCGGCCGCAATCGTGCGCAGGCCTTCCTCGCCCACCACGTCACCCAAACAAAGAATACGCATATTTCCCTCCGAATGTCCTTAAAAAACAGGAGTTGCTGCATACAGTATGCGGCAACTCCCTCAATTCTATGATTATTTTGCGTAGTCGGTTGCCCGATTTTCGCGGATGATGCTGACCTTGATCTGACCCGGGTACTCCAATTCACCCTCGATCTTCTGGGCGATCTGGCGGGCAACAAGTGCCATATCGTCATCCTTGACCTGCTCCGGCTTGACCATGATGCGGAGTTCACGACCGGCCTGGATGGCAAAGCTCTTCTCCACACCGCCGAAGCTGTTGGCGATCTCCTCCAGGCGGGTAAGCCGCTTGATGTAGTTCTCCAGATTCTCACGACGCGCGCCGGGACGTGCCGCGGAGATAGCATCCGCTGCCTGCACGATCATAGCCAAAAGGGTACGGGGCTCCACATCGCCGTGGTGGGATTCGATGGCGTGGATCACTTCGGCGGATTCCTTGAACTTCTTCGCCAGCTCCACACCCAATTGTACGTGGGATCCTTCCACCTCCTGGGTCAGCGCCTTGCCGATGTCATGGAGCAGACCGGCACGCTTGGCCAGAGTGGAATCGCAGCCCAGCTCATCGGCAATGATACCGGAGAGCAGGGATACCTCAATGGAGTGCATCAGCACGTTCTGACCGTAGCTGGTGCGGTATTTCAGACGGCCCAGCAGCTTGATCATCTCGGGCTGGAATCCGTGGAGACCGGTGTCGTATGTAGCGCGCTCACCGGCGGTCTTGATGGCGGAATCCACCTCGCGGCGTGCCTTCTCCACCGTTTCCTCAATGCGGGTCGGATGGATACGGCCGTCGGAGATCAGCTTCTCCAGAGCCAGACGGGCAACCTCACGGCGCACCGGATCAAATCCGGAAACGGTGATGGCCTCGGGGGTATCGTCAATGATCAAATCCACGCCGGTCATCTGCTCGATGGCGCGGATGTTGCGGCCTTCGCGGCCGATGATGCGGCCCTTCATATCGTCGTTGGGCAGAGCCACAACGGACACGGTGGCCTCCGCCACCTGATCGGCGGCCAGACGCTGGATGGCCAGCGCGATAATATTCTTCGCCTTGGTGTCGGCTTCTTCCTTGAATTCCTCCTCCATCTCGGTCAGGCGGATGGCCTGCTCCCGGCGGATTTCGGTTTCGAGTTCCTGTACCAGCTGGGCCTTGGCTTCCTCAGCGGACAGTCCCGCCATCTTCTGCAGAAGCTCAAACTGCTCTGCCTTGATTTTCTGGATTTCCTCGCCGGCCTCGGTGTTTTCCTTGATTTTGCGGGTGAGCGTCTCGTCCTTTTTCTCCAGAGCCTCGGTCTTCTTGTCCAGATTCTCTTCTTTCTGGGTGAGACGGCGCTCCTGGCGGGTCAATTCCGCCCGGCGCTCTTTCACTTCACGGTCGAATTCGTTTTTGGTGCGAAGGATTTCTTCGCGTGCTTCGAGAAGAACTTCTTTTTTCTTGGTATCGGCTGCTTTGATTCCGTCTTCGAGTATTTTTCTCGCCTGTTCTTCCGCGGAGCCGATTTGTTTCTCAGCGGAACGGCGTCGAATGGTGTATCCGGTAAAAATACCGATCGGAAGCGTGGCCGCTGCCGCAATGGCGGCAGAGATGATGATCGTAGTCATCAGGGCACCTCCGTTATGAAATTGTCCGCGGCACAACGCTGCGGCATATGATTGTGCCGGTAAAACCGGCGGAAACTGTTTATGTAAAAATATAGTAAACCACACAGAAAAGTACCGATTTCCGTGCGGAGGGTACTTTTACACATACTAATATTTTATATCATAAACGTACATACTGTCAAGGGTGATTTTGCAAAGATGCATAATAATTTATGAAATATTCACAAATGTTGGAGGAAAAAAGGAAGGGCAAAGGCAAAAAAGATTGGCGCATATTTTTCTGCGCCAATCTTGCCTTGTCTATGAAAGACAACTACCTGCTATGCAGGTGGCAACAAAAAGCTTTAGCAAAGAAAAGTTGCGGCGAAGGCGTGCCTTCTCCTGTGGGAGAAGGGGGACCGTTCGCACGCGAACGGTGGATGAGGAGTAATGGTTTGTATAGACACCTCATCCGTC
>JAFUIQ010000034.1 GCA_017468385.1 Clostridia bacterium | reverse complement strand
TGTATGGGCTGAAAAAACTGAAAAAACACAAGCCCGATCTGAAAACATCCATAGGAAAAGGCGGCGGAGCGATTGCATTCGTTGCCCTGATGCCCACGGCCATGGCACTTATCCTTTGCTTGCTTGCGTGGTTGTGAATATAAGAAGAAGGACACCCGCGGGTGTCTTTTTTTATCTCCTCTTGCCATTTTTCCGTATATGTGGTATACTGTACCTACCAATCTCACGCGAAAAGAGATGATCTCATGCCTTGGGGCACCTTTACACCGCAGCATATCGCCACATTGCTTCTCAGCGCGGCGACGATCGTGGGACTCCACTTCCTTCTGCGGAAACTTCCCCAAAAACAACAGACAGCCATCCTGTTTGTGTTGTCCTTTGCCGGCATCGCCGCCATTGTTTTCAATCTGCTTATGTGGGATTCTCCCATCGAGTATCTCCCTTTACATATGTGTTCCATCAACGCCATCCTTCTCCCCCTGACGGTGCTGTCCAGGAACCGCGTCCTTGGATCGCTTACACTGCTCTGGTGCCTGGGGGCAGCTCTCGCGCTGATCGTCAATACGGGACAGGCGGATTTTGTTATCCCCTCCGGCGCGTTTTTCTTTTACTATATCCCCCATACCCTGGAAGTGGCGGTGCCCGTGCTCCTCTTTACTACGGGACTTATCCGCTTCGACTTCCGCACCACCCCCCATACGGTGGCCATTACCATGGCCATCTATACCGTGGTCCATTTCGCCAATCGTTTTCTGAACCGCTATGCGGCGGAGAATGGGATTCTGGATTGGCAGGGCGAGATCGCGGAGCTGAATTATATGTTCTCCCTGTCCCCCGAGGGGAATCCCCTCCTGGAGTTTTTCTGGCATGCGATCCCCTTTCCCTATTGGTATATGTACGGCACCATCCCGCTGGTGGTCTTGTATCTGGGCATAGTCTGGGCCATCACCCGATGCGCCGCCCGGATGAAGCGGGAAAAAGGGGCGTCGGAGTTGGCGGTAGTGAAGTAATCTCAGCGGAACATAACGGAGGTGTATTATGAAAAAAGCAGGGTCTGTCGTCCTTTGCGCGATCCTTGTTTCCTTACTGTCCGTTCCTACCCCTGTGTATGCCTGGCGGCCGGATGAATTTTTCGGCGTCTCTGTGGATGAAGCTAATATCCCCACCGACACTGCGTACATAGATCTGCTTTTGCCCATCTCCCCCGAGGATGAGGCCTACGTCCCGTACCACGAAGCCAACGGGGAAGCCTACGGCATCTCCCGGGACAGCGAGATCGTGGGGTACTGCGCGGACGGATACAGAAGCTATACGTTTCATATTGCCGATGCCGTGTCGGATTGGCGGCCCCATTATACCATTTTTTTCAGCATTCCCAGGGAACTGCATGAAGAATATGCGGATACACTGGAAGAATTGTGCATGAAAACACACCGTATATCCGATCGGATGGAGTGTGAGGTGGATGTGGCCTATGGCACTGACACAAAAGAGAAATTGCAGCAGATCGAAGCACAATGGAATCTGGATATCCGGGAGGAATCCCGCGGATATTATTATACATATTACGGCATCCCCGACGCGGAGTACGACTTCGAATACCTTCGCACCGCATACAAATCCGCCAAAATGGCCTATGTAGATGCAAATGGCCGCGTGCTTGGTGTTTCCAATGAAGTGCTTGTGAATGACAGATTCCCCGGCGGTGTCCATCTGGCGCTGGATCTTTCCGGGGATAGACTTACAGCGACTGTTTCGGGCGGCCCGCCTGTCTATCTGATCGGATTGGTGGGAGTGGCATTTTTGGTCGGCGTTCTGAGTGTGGGTGTCTCCATTTGTCTGGGTATCTGCCTGCTGGTGGTGTTGATTGTCCGCCGCTTTCGGAAGAAAAAGGCGTGAAATATGCCGTATAATCCCCTGCCATTTCGCAAAATTATGTGAAAAATGAACGAAATCCACATTTTTTGTGAAAAACCTATTGCGTTGTGTAAATATTCGTAGTATAATATCGAAAACTGAATAAATATGTATGACGTCTGCAGGAAATAGCGAAAGCTGCCGAAGGAGTAACGCTCTCAGGTGTCCGCGAGGATGAGGACTGCCGACCGACATAACTTTGGAGAAGCTCATTCAATTGAGTGCCGAAGGTGCAAAGCGATTTTACGCTAATCTCTCAGGCAAAAGGACAAAGTCAACACTTTTTCGTTCTGTATTTGTTTGTATTGGCGGTTTGCGTTTTACGCAAACCGCATTTTTTATTTTCTCAAGGAGGAAGAAGCCGTGTTTATTGAAAAACTCACGGAAATCAACAAACTTATCAACGACTAGATCTGGGGTATCCCCGGTCTGACTTTGCTGATTGGTACGGGTATCATCGTGACTCTGGGCACAAAAGTGTTCCAGGTATCCCACCTGGCGCTTTGGTGGAAATCCACCATCGGCAATTTGTTTACGAAAAAGGTCATCGGCCACAGCAAGGAAAAGGGAACCATCTCCCCCTTCCAGGCTCTGTGTACCGCTCTGGCCGCCACCGTCGGTACCGGTAATATCGCCGGTGTGGCTACCGCTATCTGCCTGGGCGGCGCGGGTGCCGTGTTCTGGATGTGGGTGGCCGCCTTCTTCGGTATGATGACCAACTACGCCGAAAACGTGCTGGGTATGTACTTCCGCCGCCGCAATAAGGACGGCGAGTGGTCCGGCGGTGCCATGTACTACATCACCGACGGTCTCGGCAAGATAAAGGGCATGAAGATCCCCGCCAAAATCCTGGCGATCCTCTTCTGTATTTTCACACTTCTGGCCTCCTTCGGTATCGGCTCCATGGGCCAGGTCAATAAGATCGTGGCCAACGTGGCGGGCGCTTTCGACGTGCAGGCGCTGTCTTCCATCCCCATGATGGGCTCCAGCCTCTATAACGTGCTTCTGGGCGCCGTAATTATGGCCCTTACTGCCCTCATCACGCTCGGCGGTCTGAAGCGCATCGCCAACGTGGCAGAAAAACTGGTTCCCTTCATGGTGGTCCTCTTCGTTTGCGGCAGCATCGTCATCGTCGGCATCCACTACGACGCCATCCTGCCTGCCTTCAAGGCCATCTTCGTCAACGCATTCACTCCCATCGCGGCTGTGGGCGCTATTGCCGGTGAAGCCGTAAAGACGGCCATGACCCAGGGTTTTAAGCGGGGCGTGTTCTCCAATGAGGCCGGTCTCGGTTCCTCCGTTATGGTGCACTCCAACTCCAATATCAAAGAACCCGTAAAGCAGGGTATGTGGGGCATCTTTGAGGTGTTCGCCGATACCATGGTGGTCTGCACCATGACGGCGCTGGTGCTTCTCACTTCCGGCGCGTACAATCTGGAAACCGGTGCCATCCTGGAGGGCTATACCGACGCGACGTTGGTAGCCGGCGCCTTCAATCAGGTGTTCCCCTGGGGCGGTATCGGTGAGAAATTCATCGCCATCGCCATGTTCCTCTTCGCCTTTACCACCGTTTTGGGCTGGTCCCACTACGGCTCGAAAGCGTGGGAGTACCTGTTCGGCACCAAGACCACCTTCATCTTCAAGATCATCCACATCATCACCATTATGTTCGGTGCGGTGATGACCTCCTCCCTGGCATGGGATCTGTCCGACACCTTCAACGGTTTCATGATGATCCCCAACCTGATCGGCGTGGTGGTGATGTTCCCGTTGGTTATCAAGATCACCAACAACTACATCAACCGCAAGATCAAGAATAAAGACGAAGCGCCCCTCCTCTCCTACGATCCGCAGATCCAGGCAGAGCAGAGCGCGCATCTGGATGACTAACAAAAGAACAAAAAACAGCCGCAGCGATCGCTGCGGCTGTTTTTCCATAACAAGGGATGTTCACAAAAAAGCCGCAAATGATTTGCAAAATCTTATTGATATGGGGATGTGCCCTATTGTATTATTGTCTTAGTACAATAGTACAAAGGAGGGAATATATGGCTTGGAGCTTTCATGAGCGCGCTCCGGTGTATGTGCAGATTGCGGATCGGCTGCGAAATGCGATCCTCAAAGGAGAGTACAGCCCCGGAGAGCAGATCCCCCCGGTACGGCAGCTGGCGGTCACGGCCGCGGTGAATCCCAATACGGTACAGCGGGCCGTGGGCGAATTGGAGGCGGAGGGAATTCTGGTATCCCGCACCACCCAGGGCTGCTACGTAACGGAGGATGCCGCTGTCCTTGCCCGGGCACAGCAAAACGCCGCCAAAAAGCTGATCGCGGATTTTGCGCGGCAGGCCGGGGAATTGTCCTTGGATCGGGATACCGTGATTCATATGCTGCAGGAGGAAATGACGGATGAATGTACTGGAATGTAAGAATTTGTATAAATCGTACGGCACCGGGCGATATGTGCTGGAAAATATGAGCCTGTCCTTGCCCGCCGGCCGGATCGTGGGACTTTTGGGCCCCAACGGCTGCGGCAAATCCACACTGATGAAAACCGTGGCAGGCCTTCTTATGCCGGACTCCGGGGCGGTGTCTGTGGCCGGCACGCCCGTGGGCGAGGAAACCAAGGCGCTGGTGTCCTATCTGCCGGAGAGAACCTATTTCAACAGCTGGATGCGGGTGGGAGATCTGGTGGAGTATTTCGCCGATTTCTACCGGGATTTCGATTCCGGCAAGGCCAAGGGGCTTCTCTCGGATCTGCACATCGATCCCTCGGACCGGCTGAAAAGCCTGTCCAAGGGTACAAAGGAAAAGGTGCAGCTGATTCTGGTCATGTCCCGCCGGGCGCGGCTGTATCTGTTGGATGAGCCCATCGCCGGCGTGGATCCCGCCGCCAGAGAATATATTCTCAGCACCATCGTGGGCAACTACGACCCGGATTCCACCATCCTCATCACCACCCATCTGATCGCGGATGTGGAGCCGGTTCTGGATGAATTTCTGTTTATGGGATACAGCGGCAAGATTCTGCGCGCCGGCACCGCCGATGCGGTCCGCGAGGAAACGGGCATGTCGCTGGATGCACTTTTCAGGGAGGTGTTCCGATGCTCCGCAAACTGTTAAAATACGATCTTCGCGCGATCCTCAAATACTGGTGGATCGCCGCTGTTACCACCGTGGGCCTGGCGGGAATCTCCGGCGTTCTGATCCGCATTCTCAAAGTGGAAAACACCCGCTATACGGCTCTGCAGGTTATGTCCGTGATGGCTCTGGTCTTCTGCGTACTGGGAATTGCTTTGCTGTCCGTGATCAGCTGGGTACTGATCCTGGTCCGCTTTTACAAGCATTTCTTCACGGATGAGGGATATCTCACCTTCACTTTGCCGGTGAAAAAGCATCAGCTTCTGACATCCAAAGTGCTGATGGCCCTGATCACCCATTTCATCACCGGCGTGGTGATCATTCTGGATTTTGTTCTGGCTCTGTTTATCGGATTTGCTGAGGAGATTTTCCGGGCGGAATTCTGGCAGGACGTGCAGATTTTCTGGCAGGAGCTGTCCGAGGTGCTCCGGGAAGTGGGCGGCGGCTACGTGACGCTGTACATACTGGAGTATCTGCTGGTTTTGCTGACGGCCTCCGTGGCATCTACCCTGGTGATCTATCTGTGCATCACCGTGGCCGCCATCATCTCTCGCAAGTATAAGATTCTCACCGCCATCGCGCTGTATTACGGCTACAGTTTCATCAGCACCGGTGCGGTGCGGATTCTGCTGGCAGACGGAAATATGTACAGTTTGTTCTTCCGCATCGCCGATCTTGGAGTGGAAAGCGCGAAAATGGCCCTGGGCCTTTTGGGGCTGATCGGATTGGGCGTGTACGTTCTGGCAGCCGCCGGGCTCTATATGCTGGAGTCCTATCTGCTGGAGCGCAAATTGAATCTGGTGTAAGGAGGGGCGTGTAATGAAAAAACTGCTTTGTATATGTGCCGCGCTGTGGCTTTTGTTTGCCTTGTGTGCCGCCCCGGTCTTTGCCGCCGAGGATTCTTGCACGATCTGCGACGATTTTGAAGAAATCGTCTTCCGCGGAAAAACCTATGTGCCGGTGGACCTTGGGAGGGCGGAGCTGTTGGGAGAAACCGACGTGACCCTCTCCGGTAAATATGAAAACGAGGAAATCCGAAAGAAATATGAGCACACGACCATCACGTATGTGGAGGAGCAACCCCATATTCTGTGTGTGAGCCTGATGGATACCTACGACCATTATACGCTCCGCTATTTTGTGGAGGAGAGTCGCGTCGAGGAGGTGCAGAATTTCCTGGAGTACAAAACGAACGGTCAGTATACTACCGAATCCGAGTACTGGGATATAGAGAGCTTCGTCATGGACGGGGACGACATTTACAACTGGCTGACGACCGGTAAAGTCGTTACTTCTCCTGCCAATAAAATGCAGTATTGCATCAGTCATCCGCTGTATTGGGAGGATCCCGGTGTCGGATTGTATACGTATATTGGCGATATCTTCCTGGATTATGACGAGAACGGCAATGAAATCTTTTATCTGCTGTATTTCCCGTTTTATGAGGAGTATCATTTCTATGGCAACGGCTCCTATGCTATCGACAGTACTCTGCCGACGTATTTTATCCGCCTGACGGATGAAGATCTGACGGAGGAGCTGGCCGTCTATTATGCCACCGTACCCGAAGAGGATGAATTGGATTGGGTAGTTCCCGGCGATGTGCCCGAAGAAGTGGCTTCCGTGATCGCCTTGATCCTCTTCGGCATTCTGCCCGTGGCGCTGATGGCCTTCGCCCTTGTATGGATCTTCGTGAAACAGCCGAAGAATCCCTATTTTGCCGCCCTTTGCGTCATCATATTCGCGGCGGCGGAGGTGGCCATCGCTTACGTGGCGCTGGCACTGCTTCTGCAGTAGCGAGGCAGATGGGTGAATGAGTCGCCCCGTGAAATATGCGCAAAAATCCCGCCGGACTTGCATCCCGGCGGGTTTTGTGTTATGATGTACACAGAAAAGTTGCTGTTTGAGGAGAATCCCCATGAAACATATAGCCAAAAGATGGACAGCGTGGATCGTCTGCACGGTGATTCTGATCACCACTCTTGTCTCTCCCGTTATCGCCGCGGCGGAAACCATTACCGACGATAACTGGACAAAGCTCGTTTCCACCCAGCATACCCTGGGCTGCACCGGTCAGCAGGGAATGGGTGTGGGCGATACGTATCTGTACTCTGTGATGACCGGGGGCAAGGACACCAAAGCCATCGTGTACCGCACACACAAGGATACCGGCCGTACCCGTATCATGAAAAATGGGGACACGGGAGAGAATTATTTCACCAATCTGGGCCACGCCAACGACGCGGATGTGGCCGTCATCGACGGAAAAGAGTATTTGTTTGTCCTCGCCTCGGGCAACGATATCGAAACCGGCAATATTGTGGTGTTTGAGGTGGACGGAACCACCTTGCGCCAGACGGCACAGTATACGCTGCACTATAACGGGGGCAATTTCAACCCCGTCGGCTTTGCCGTGTATAAAGTGGATGATAAGGATATTACCTTCCTGTTCAAGTGGTCCCATAAAACCATCTCCACCGGAAAAATAGCCAAGGATAAAACGGAGGGGAAGATCTCCGTCAATATAAAATGCTATCTGGATTCCACCGCGGTGGAAGTGAACGGAAAGAAGCGGGACTTCACCGGCTTCGCCAACCAGGGCATCGACGTGTGCGGGGATATTGTTCTCGCTTCCTACGCCGGATGCTATGAGGTGGAAACCGTGTACCAGAGTTTGGTCCTCGGCTTTGATCTGAGCCAGATCGAAAAGGGAACGCCCACCCTGAAGCCCCGGGAGGATCTCATTTTCTATCTGGAGAGCTCCGATTACCCCCGCTGCTTTGAGATCGAGGACTGCGGCATTTCCTCCGACGGGAAAATGTATTTCAACGCCAACTGCTGGAAATCTCTCTCCGATACCAACTACGACGGCGTGTTTGTGCTGAACGATTTTGTTATGCCCGGCTTTGAGTCTTGGGAGAATCCTTTTACCGATGTGAAAAAAGAGGATTGGTTCTACGAGGACGTGAAGTTTGTAAACACCGAGGGCTTGATGAACGGCATCTCCGATACCACCTACGGCCCGACGGAACCTCTCACCAGAGGGCAGATCGTCACCGTTCTGTGGCGTCAGGCAGGATGTCCCGCCCCCAAAGCGAAAAATTCGTTCACCGATGTGAAGCGGGATTGGTACTACACCGACGCCATCGCCTGGGCGGCGGAGAATAAGATCGTGGAAGGTCACGGAGACGGCAAATTCTCCCCCGACGATTCCGTCACCCGTGAGCAGGTGATGACCATCCTCTACCGGTACGCCGATCTGCTGAAAAAAGCGAAGGCGTCCACCGCCGATGTGAGCAAATATACCTTCAGCGACTGGGCGAAATCCTACGTATGTTGGGCCAAGGAAAACGGGCTCCTCGATATCGGCACGGATATGTCCGATCTGACGAAAGCCGCCAATCGGGCAGAAATCGCCGCCTGCCTGAGCCGACTGTATAAGAACGTGATCGAGAAGTAGAATAAAACTCCCGCAGACAAATCTGCGGGAGTTTTCGCTTTGGCTATATTCATCAGGCATGACGAATAAACCAAGTATTATCGAAATTTTTCTTCTTTAAATCTTTTTCGGCAATCCATAAAGTCATCATGCCGACATCGCCCCACCACATGTTCAAATCGTCGTGATTTCCGATCTGGAGAAGCATTTTCCAACGGTTGAGATTGGTGAGTCGGAGAAGTTTCCTTTTCCATCCGCAGGTGTCATTACTGTTCAGCCCCCGGGACACAATCTCGCAATCCAGCCGATCGTCATAGACCGTGCTGGCATCTGCCGTCCCCAAAATCTTAAACTGTTGCGCTTCGTATTCATCGTCATCAAAGAGCATGCAATAGTCGTCATATGCATCGTCCGTCAGTTTCAGAGAGTGGAGGGCAAAACTGTCGAGACCGGGCAAATCGAAAGATAACTCCAAATTCATTTTTGCCGAGGGAAAAACGCACCATTCGGTATCGATATCGTCAGGCGGATCCTTTCGCTCCAGTTCTGATAGGTCTCCATCGTAATAGTAGACTGCTTTTCCGGAGGCATCTTTGGGATCACCTCCCCACGGCGCGGTATCATTGATGTTGTTGTAAAAGAAATAGAGAATGCCCGAGGAGGGAAGTATGTTTTCTATATCATATGGTTTGGCTTCGGCAAAATTTATCTGGCAGATAAATGCCAGCGGCGTGCCCAGATTGCTTTCCCAAAACCAGTCCGTGTTTTTGGGGAGATCGGGGCGACCGCCCAGTTTGGAAGCGCCGAGTGGGATTGTGTCCTCATCCGCCATTTCGGGATTTATATGAATGGATGGTTTGATGCGCCGCTTCAGTTTGCGCCACAGATAATCTATATCATTTTCCGAAAGGCGTTTTTTGATTTCGTCAACACTTTTCATATACAACCTCTGTATCCTTTTTTCGCATTATAACACAAAACCGGCAAAAGTGCAACACTTTTGCCGGTTTCAACCTCACCATTCCCCACGCCAGATTTCCTGGCCGTCTGCGTGAATGGATACCACTTTCACATAGCCCAGTCCCATGCCGCGTACCGTCTCGCCAAGCCCCCGCAGAATGTTCTCCTCCGGAGTCCCGTCCAGCGTCACCGTCACGGTGGTCACACCCACCGTGTGCTCGATCACGCTCTCCCCGCCGATGTCATAGACCGCATCGCTCTCGCCCTCCGTCTCACGGATTACGGACAGACAGGCAATATCGTATCCCGCCTCGTGGAGATAGGCACTCAGTACCTCCTCCGTGTTTACAATTCCGTCGGGATAATCCCACCAAAGGTAGCTCTTTTCTCCCTCCGCATCGTAGAAGATGAAGGCCACCCCCTGCATCAAAATGCCGTCCACGGTGTCCTTGGCCACATCCTCCGCCGTGTAGGAGAAATCCTCCCGATCCATCATCGCCGCATCCTGCTTGTTGGCACTTTCCGGTGCCATGGATCCGCATTTCATAAAGGCAGGGAGGGAGAGAACCGCCACGGTGCAAAGACCGATGCAGGCGGCCGCCGCCGTGTATTTCGCCCAGCGTGGCATCCGCCGTGCGGGCCGGATGTCCTGCGCCTCAGTGATCAGATCGTCATCGATATCCCCGATGGCGCGCAGCAGCATTTCGCTTGTCATACCGCAAATCCCTCCTTCTCCAAATACACCTTCATCTTCCGGCGCAGGCGGAACAGCTTTACCGCCGCGCTGTTTTCCGACAGTCCGAACAGCGTCGCCAGCGCCGCCATATCATCCCCATACCAGTACCGCCGTACGAATAACTTCCGATCCTCCGCCCGCAGCGTGCGTAAAAAATCCGAAATGCACCGGGACAATTCCGCCCGCAAGGCTTCCGATTCCGCCCCGTCCGGCGCGGCGAGAATTTCCTCCATCTCGGACAGCAGGGCGTCGCCCCCGCCGTACCGACGGGCAGCGTGGTTGTAGCGATACCGATCCAGCGCCAGATTCCGCGTAATGCGCATGACAAAAGGCGAGAGGGGATCCGGATCCGTGGGGGGAACCGTCTCCCACACCCGCAAATAGGTGTCGGATTCACATTCCTCCGCGTCACTCTCGTTTCGCAGAATATTCATGGCAATGCGGCGGCATAACGCCCCGTATTTCTCCCGCAAAGCGGAGATGGCATCCTCCGAGCGGGCAAAAAACAGCGCAATAATCTGGCGGTCGGTCATGGCACTCATCCTTTCACTGGATATAACGGCGTATAAGGGAGAATATTACAAGGGATTTTGTCCTTTGGACGAAAAATCCCGTGACATGTTCCCGCAGAATAAAGAAAATCCCTGCCGACCGGCAGGGATTCAGAAATATCCTTTAAGAAGTACTGCCCGGGACAGATCCCCCACAGCCCCCTCCCCGTATTCCCAGATGCGGGGATTGCGCGTCAGTGCCCGGGCCTCGGGCACACTCCACCGGGCCAGACACAATTCGTATGGCCCCATGGGGGAAAGCCGATGCCGCAAAAAATCCTCCGTCGTGTACAGCATGGGAGCATATCCCCCCTGGCGGATCATGGTGAGAAACAATCGCACCGCCCGGGTCAGCCTGTCCCGATCATAGGGCAGAGCAGGGGATTCCACCCGGCATATGGCCCACCGGGGTGGGGATTCCATCCCGGAAAGCACACGCAGAAAATGCCGCGCTTCCCCCGCCGCCCCGGCCAGATCCCCCGCCTGCAGATCGTGATAGACTGCCGTGTCGATCCCCGCCCGCCGGGCGGAGGACAGATTCTCAAACAAATCCGGGGCGATCTCCTGCCGTCCCGCCGTGGCGGCCAGAATCGCAAAGCGGATCCCATCCGCCGCCAGAGCGGCAAAATCGGGGCAGATGCCCCGATGCAGCATTATTCCGCGCACGCCGGAATGCCGTACAGGATCACAAGTCCGTCGCCGCCGGCACCGGTCTTGCCCACGTACAGATCGTATTTCACCACAGCACCGCCGCCGGAGCCGAGCGATCCGTCACCTGCCTCCCGGGTAAGGCCATAGGAAGCACAGCCGTTGGCACCGCCGCGGGCAAAGTGGGAATCGCCGCCCTTGCCGTTTTCGCCCACCGTACCTACTTCGGAGGTGAATCCGGCGGTGTTGACGGGCTGGGGCTCGGTGTTCATCGTGCCGCCCTTGCCGCCGGGAACGGTGTAATTCCAGAAGGAGGTGTCCCCACCGTCGTTGCCGGCGGATTGGACAGAGGTGGCACCGTTGCCTGTTCCCTTGGGCAGGGCCGCACCGCCCTTGCCTACGGTGACGGGGTAGTCCTTGTCGGGGATCAGTGCCACCCCGGAGAGGGACATGTATCCGCCGGCGGACCCGCCGTATACGGTAACATTACCGGTCTGGGTGGCCGCCGCGCCGGATCCGCCGCCGCCCTGCAGAACGATGTCGTACCGACCGTCCACGGTGGGATAATCCGCGGGGCGGAAGGTGCCGGATTCCGTAAAGCGGCACAGCTCCACACGGCCGCTGGTTACGGTGGAGGCGTCGCGGTAAATGCCGTCCCCGCACAGTACTTCGTAGGTGCCCCGATCGGTGCGCACAACGGAAGCGGCTTCCGCAATGGCGGCCGCATCCTCGGTGTCAAAATGATCGGTGATGGCCTTTTTGTATTCATCCAGCAGCGCATCCACATCCATCGTGTTCAAAATGTAGCTGGCGCGCTGGCGCATGTCGGTCAGATGGGATGCTTCGATCACCGTCTCACCGGCGGCCACCGCGATCTGTGCCAGCGGGATCTCGTGAACGGATTCCGTCACGGTCAGCGCCGGAGGCACGGGAGACACCGCCGGCGTGCCGCAAAGGATGGCGCAGCGCATCTCCCGGGCGTGCAGATCCAGGCGAAGTACCACCAGATCCAGGCGGGGATATACCGCATCCGCCGCGGAAACGGACAGCGTCAGGGGGTCCGTGTTGCGGTAGGTGTAGCCGTCGATCACCGAAAGACCGGGTGCCACATCCACCGTCATACCGCCGCCGGCCCCCGGGGTAACAAGCAGCGCATCCCCGGCGCATACGCCATTGGAAACATAGGCCGCCCGCTCCGCGGCAAAATCCTCCGCGGAATATACGCGATCTGGCTGACCGTCTACCAGAGCGGCGTTAAAGGGAAAAGATTTTTCCATAAATATACTCCTTTATTAAACAGATTCATCCGGCATAAGGGACAGCGAGATGGCGTGCCGGATGCCGTTTTTATCCGCTGTAAGAGATTTTTGCGTGCAGATCGCCCCGGCGTACCGCCCCAAAAGGGGATCGGCCAGCGGGCGGATCTCCCCCAGCCTCACCCGTCGGGCGGTATCCTCGTCCGTTTCCGCCGAAGCGGAGAAAATTGGACGGCGGGATCGCAGAAAACTTAGCCCCCGTCCCCGCAGGGCATCCAGATAGGCCGCCTCCGAGGCGAAATCCCCCTGGGACAGATCGGGTACACTCAATAGGTACTCCCGCACCGGCGCGGCGGCGTCATCGAATCCGTCCCGGATGCAGTCCGCGGCGTCCATCGTCACGGATGTGCCGTCCTTCCCCCGTACCGTCACCCGGTTCACATAGTTCTTCCGATCCTGCCATTGGGTGGCGGAGCGGAGATTGCCCAGGGAGCGGGAGAGAAACGTGCCGCCCGCGGTCCGGGTGCGCACGCTGAACAGAAATTCCCGGGCCGCCGGATCCAGCCGCAGATGCAGCCCCAGTCCGGCCGGGCGTGCCAGAGTGCGCATCACGGACAGAAGAGATCCCGCCTCGGCCCGCACATCCACCGTGTCGGGGATGCCGTAGCTGATGCAGGAAAGATTGCCCGGCAGGGCATCCCCGCCGCAGTTCGCGGCCAGATCGATGATGCCATCCTCCGCCGTGCCGGCGTACGGGAAGGGATCCGCCAGAATCCGCTGGGTAAAACGGTGCAGAATCCCCCGGCCGGTGATCGTGGCCGTCTCGCTGACCCCATCCTCCCGGATGGATTCGATCTGGTATCCCCCGCCGATGCCGGGGATGGAGATCATGCCCTCCGGGACAAATGCCCCCGCCAGCCTGAGCGGCACCAGAACGGTGCAGGAGCCGGGGGCATCGTATTCTTCCGTGGCGTGAACGGATAGGGCGCAGTCGCATACCGCACGCAGGGACAGGGTTGGTGTAAAAATTTGCATATCCAACATAGTTGTCCTTTCTACATTATAGATACAGCGGCGTGAGGGTGAGGATCAGACGGGGACAACCCCCGCCCTCTGCCTGCCACGCCAGACGGTTTTCGCCGGGAGCCAGTGGGAAAAAGGTGCTTCGCCAGTCCACGCAGGACAAAAGAGAAGTACCACCGCACAACACGTCCTTCTGGCCCGGCACCGTGCAGATGGTCATGACCTCCCCCGCCGCCAGCGGATACGACACCGTGATCTGCTCCTCACCCAATGTCAGAGTGATAGAATCCACGGTGTCCCGATCCGCAGTAATCGCGGCCGTGAACCCGCAGGGCACATCCCCCGGATTGACCACCGTAATCACACCGCTTTGGGACAGCGTGGCAAATACGGTCTGCTCCGTGATGGCCAGAGGGAAAACCAACTTTCCCTCCATGCCCCGGGCGGATGCCTGACGGGGCGCCTCGGTGTAATAGGGGATGTTCTCCTCGCTGATCGCCCGCACGGTAAATAGGGCCGCATCTCCCTCCGCAAAGGGAGCTTCCCGGGAGAAATGGGGCGCCTCGGTGCAGAACAGATGCAGAGTGCGCCCCCATTCCTCCATGTAGAATCCCCCCTCCGCCATTACCAGCCGCATGACGCGGCGGGACAACGCGTCCAGCGATGCCAGACGGGCGGTGTCATCCTCCCCCGTGGGCAGAATGTAGCCGCGGAGGGTGATCGCCCGTGTCCCCAAACCGGCAGGCAGTACCTTCGGCGGGGCGTTCTCGATTTCGTGCAGGATGTATCCCTCGCGGCCGAAGGTGATCTTGCCGCCTTCGGAATACAGTGTGATGCCGCCCTTCATCCGATCACCGCCTTTCCCTGCATGCCGGCCCCGTCCGATTCGCCCAAAAGGGAGAAGGTGTAGGAGGAATCCCGGTCGGCAGATAAGGTGAAAGCGGTGCCGGAGGCGGCGGTGCAGATCATGGAGAAAACAAATTCTCCGCCGCCGGCCTCCGGCGGGATGGCGCATACCAACAGCAGACGGATGCGGGTGATGCGCCCCGTCTTGCGCCGCGCGCCAAAGGACAGAATCCGCTTGTCGTAGGACGCGCCGATGGCATCCGCCAGTACATGGGGATTCAGACGCGCCAGTACCCCCTCGGCACGAAGCCGCTCCCCGTAGGGGATGGCGCGGATCACCTTGCCTCGATAGTCGGTGATCTCGTGGATTTTTGTTTCATATTTCAACTTCACTCCGCCCTTGGTCGGCCCCGCGTAATACAAAAGAGAGCGTATCTTGTTCTCGGGGATCCCCGCCGGTGCGATGTACAGCCGGCCGGGGCCAAGGGCGAAGATTTTTTCTTCTTGCAGCACAGTTTGCGTTTTTCCTTTCTTCGGGCGTACCCGATTGCCGCTTACGCGCGGCCTGATATGGTGAATCCTGCCTGGATGAAATACACCTGGGCTCCGCGGACGTATCCGCTGGTGGCGCCCTCCGATGTCTCCCGTACCAGGAGAAGATTGTCCGCATCCCCGATAAGCCCCAGATCGCCGTCGCTGACCAGCGCACGGCGCAGTCGGCTCAACTCCTCCGCGGCTTCGGTAACGGTAGATGCGAATACGCGCACGGTGAATGTGGCCGTGCGTTTCGCACCGTCCGATCCGGCGGGGTAATACCGATACACCGCACAGGGCGGCGCGTGATAGGTGGGAGCGGGGAACAGCGGTACGGTCATGGCGGCAGTCGCCGCCGAAAGTACGGTTTTCAGCATAAGAATCTCCTTTATCCGATGTGGATGCGCACGCACTTGATGGCCCACAGGCGGGACAGCTTCACGGGAGTCAGCATCCGGTAGGTTACGCCGTTTTGCGCCAAGGACATGCCCCGTACAAATCCGCCCGCAGGCGTGTATCGCAGGGGAATCAGTGCGCTGACAGTCTGGGCGGCGTGGGAGAGTCCATCCGCGTTGTTTTCCTCGGAGGATCGGGCCACCAGAAGGGCCCGGATCTCTCCCAGATAACGGGCGGAGTGGGCCCCGTCGGGGGTGATCTGCGGCACATCGTATAAGGTGCAGATATCCTGCATTCGCTTGCGCATCAGAATCGCCCCCTCACCGTACCGGGATGACGGAGGGCGCGCAGGGCGCCCATCACATCATCGCTGTAGGAGGAGCGGTAGTATTCCGCAGCACCCGACAGGGTGGAGGAGGCGATGCCCGCCCCCTCCAACCGGCCGTAGTCTTCCTGTGTCATCCGCACGATCAGATCGTTCGGAACGTCTTCCTCCTCCCGCAGTCGGCAGTAGGTGCGGGCATAGGATTCTGCTCCCTCCAGAAGCAGGGAAATCAGGGGATCCTGTGAGTCGTCTGCCGGGTCCATGCCCAGACGCAGACGCATTTCCTGAGGTATGATCATGTTAGCCTCCTTGGGTGCAGTAGTTCGGGATTAGTTCAGAGAAGCACAGCCGCTCTTGACGGTGATGCCGCCTGCATCCACCTCGGCCACGGCCACGCACTTGGCGTCGCCGATCTCGATAGCAGAGGTGCCGTCCCACTCATGCCAGAGGGAAACATCATCGCCCAGAAGGGGTGCATCCGCATCGGCCATGTAGAAGACCTTGTTTCCTTCCTTGCTCTTGCCGGATACGGTGAGAGTGGCCATGCCATCCTTCAGGGATGCGGATACGGTCAGTGCCGGTGCCGCCTTGCCCAGGATCACGGAGGAGGTGTCATCCACCAGAGCGATCACGCCGTGACGCTCGTATACGATGGTGTTTTCCTTCTTTTCGATGTCGCGGCTCTGCTCCAGACCGGCCTCGCGCTTCACGAAGAACTTGACCGCCGCCTTTTCGGTGATGATCACCTTGCCGGCAGGCACCAGCTTGGAGAACAGTACGGGGATGCCGCACAGCGTGCCGAACTGACCGCTGTACAGGATGTCGCCCTGGTGAGCGGTGATGAAATCGCTGTCGCGGCGGATGGCGGTGCGTCCGTCGGTGCCCATGAGGATGAACAGGCCATCCTCCACCTCGCGGCCCAGATTGCCCAGCGCATCCACAATGTCGGTGTAGGAAACGGTGTCGGAGGCGATGGGATGACGGTGGCGTACCTGCTTCAGCTGATCAAAGTATTCGCTTCTCAGCTGGTTGGCCATCACATCGGCCGCGCCGGACAGCGCCATGTCGATCAGGGCAGGATCCTTCATAGCCTCCACATCGTTGTAGCGGAAGGTCTGCTGATAACGCTTCACGGTGTACGTCTCGGGTGTGAAGCGAAGGGTGCCGGCGGTAGAGTTGGCCTCGCCGCCATCCAGCGTTTCCACAGTGCCGTTGTAGGTGTAGCGGTTGATCACCTTGGTCAGACCGGCACTCTCGGTGAGGGAGTCATCCACGGTCATCAGGGAGCGTACCTCCAGCTTGGAGTTGAGAAGCTCAGTCAGCTTGGCTTCCAGAACGGTATTTTCATAAATGGTATTCATTGATAAATTCCTTTCAGTAGTTCAATATAATGATAAATTTTTTGGGGGTATGGGGCGTTTTTTCAAAAACACCCCACATCGTCTCTCATCCCATGATCTCCGCCAGACGGGCGATGGGCATGTCGCGGATCACCGCCCCCGTCAAAGGGGTGCTCTTGCCCCCCTCGGGGCGGATCGACAGCGCGCGGGACTGCAGCTCCCGCATGGCGGCGGCTTCCACCGCCCCGGCGATGGCCTCCACACGGTGGAGCAGGACCTCCTCCTTTACCTCCGTCTCACCGGGGGCGAGGAGGAAGGAGGCCATCTCCTCGCTGAGACCCCGCTCCCGCAGATAGGTGCCGCATAGTATCTCCGTCTCCCGACGGGCGGCGGCACGGTGGGCCTGCTTCAACTGTTCCTCCAACGCCGCAATGCGGGCATCGGATTCCAGCGCGGCGGCGGCTCGTCCCGCCTCATAAGCGGCGGTGATGGCCGCGTCTTCGACTTCCTCCGTGGTCTCCGGGACCATCTCCTCGCGGATTTCCTCCGCCGGTTGCTCCATGATTTCCTCCGTCATGCCATCACCTCCTCACCTACAGCGTCCTCCAGACGGATTCGCTCCATCTCCGCCTCCGCGTCCTCCACCATGGGAAGATGCTCAATAACGGAGCGGCGGGAGAGAATGCCCGTCAGCTTCTGTGCCATGTCCGCCGCTTCCTCTGGCAAGCCGGGCAGATTGCGGGTGAAAATGGTGCGGATGGCGGCGGCATCGTAGGGGGCGCCTGCCAGACTCAAAAGACGGCAGATCATCTGCCATCTTGCGTGCAGGGATCGGCGGAAATACTGCTCCGTCACGGATACGCGGTTCTCGAAATTCAGCAATCGATAGCGAATCGCCACCCCGGACAGAGCATTGCCCGCCAGGGTTTCCTCCGCCATGTCCACCGTGCCGGAGAATCGGTAGATGTCCTTCGCAATGCGGGACTTCATGTTCTCGATGTACGCATCGTTGACGCTCTTCGTCAGCCATTTGGCCTCGCCGCCGTCGTCCAGCAGAATGACCCGATCCCGACGGATGCGGGCGAGATCCTCCTCATCCGCCGCACCCATGCCGGAGATGGCCAGATAACTGTCGGCGAACAATTCAAAATCGTTGACGCTGTCGCTCTGCAGGCGGTTGTATGCGTCAATCAGAGACAGTACCGGCTCAAAATCTCCCTGCTTGTCCCGGTTGTTGGCGTAGAAGATCACGGGCACATCCCCGAAGAAGTGGGGAATGGTTTCCTTCTTGGTGAGCGTGCCGTTTTCGTAGTCGTAGACGGTCATGTCCGTCTCATCGTACACTTCCACTGCGGTTTTGCCGGTTTCTTTTGTGAAGAATCGGATGGCATAGCGCAGACGGGGATCCACACCGGAGTCGTATACGGGGATCACGGAATCGGGGGACAGGGGGGTAAAGCGGGGATGAAGCAGATCGTCATACCAGAGAAGCTCAGCGGCGCGTCCGCAAACGGAAAGATCTTTTGCCAATGCGTTATTGACGAAACGCTCGTCGTTTTCCGTGCTGACGCGGGTGATCATCTCCATGGTGCGATCGTCATCCGACGCGTAGCGGATGCCGCGGCCCATGAAATAGCCCACCGTGCAGTCGGTGATGTTGCGGCAGAAATTGTTGACCAGACGGTTGTCCGGCTTCAGGGGATCCCGCGGTGCGCGGAGAATATCGTGCTTTCCCAGATAGTAGGCGTTCAATCGGGTAAGACGGGGCGCATCCGTGCGCAGAAATGCTTCCAGATGCAAAAGAATGTCTTTGGTGTCTTGCATAGATAGTTCCTTTCGTAATAAAAACATTTGTTCGTTTCTTGGCCCAAAAAGAACGCCTCTCGGGCGAAGACGGAGTTAGCGGGGGATCAGATGCCGAGGGCGTTCTTCGGCAGAGTGCGGAGGCGTCTCTCGGGGCGGCGGAGCGGTTCGGTGGCGTAGCGAAGCGCCGCCATGGCATCGTCATGGATGGGGCAGGGCTCGTCCAGGATCTCCCCGGAGGAATCGTTTTTCATCCAGCGCCAGTTGGAGAGCTCATCGATCACATTCTCGCACCGCGCGTCCACCAGGATCTCGTGCTGCTTCAGATAGTCGATTTGGGAAGCCACAGATCCCGGTTCTTTGATGACGGCCACCGCCCGCCATCCCGCTTTCTGCCACATGCGGATCCGATCCGGCTCCGCGCTGTCGCAGTACATGGTGCGCCCTTTCGGAAATCCCGCATCCTCCGCCAGACGGATGATCTCGGCCGTGTCCTTTTCCCGCACATACAATTCCTTGAGTACACAGATCACCCCGTCCCGGATGCCGATGAGCAGAAGGCAATCCGCGTGGTTGAAGCCGAAATCCTGTGCCATCCAGCACCCGTCGTAGTGCTCGGGATCCGGATCCAGATCCGCCACCCGCCATCGGGTGAGAATCAGCCCGGTGCCCGTGTTGCCCCATTCCCCCAGAGCGTACACGGCGTATCCCACCGGATCTTCCTTGGCGCGCCGCTCCATGCGGGCGGCGTATTCCTCGCCGATGAAGGCGTTGTCCCGGAAGGTGCTGTGATGCAGGTACACGTCGGGCGAGGGCGGCGCGTCCCAGAATCGCTTTTTCAGCCAGTGTCCCGCGCTGATGGGATTGAACGTCAGCGTGATCTGATAATAGAGCAGGGGATTCACCATGGTGAGATCGCCTCGCAGACGGTCATCCAGAATGTCCAGATCCGCCATGTGCAATTCCGTTGCTTCCTCACACCAGATCCATGTCAGCTTGCCCTGTTCAAACGCTACGCTTTTCACCCTCTCCCGCTGGGCCTCGTCCTTCATCCCGCGGAAAATGATCCTCCCACCCGTCACGAGCGAGGTCATCTCCATGGGTTCCTGACGAATCTGCCAGTAGCGGGCGAAATCCTTCCCGAATATGCGCAGAATCGCGCCGAGGAGTTCCTCAAACACGCTGTGTCTGCAGGCGGATTCCGTCTTGCGCACCACCAGAAGATTGGCCCCCCGATACTGCACATCGGATAATTTCAAAATGAAATCCTGTGCGGTGTTCAGGCTTTTGCCGCTGCCCGCGCCGCCGCACAGCAGGCGATAGCGGCACCGGGTCCGATTGGCCTCCGCGAAGGTGCGGTTGAAATATACGACGGACTCAGACATATTCACACCGTATGATCAGGGAGGGAGCGTCTCCCTGTGTGCCGGTATCTCCCGGCGTGTCGGAGGATGTCAGATGGCGGAGTTGTTCCAGCGCGCGGATCCGTTCCCCCGGCCGGATATCCTCCGATTTGCCGAATGCAATGGCCTCGTATTCCCGCAGGATACGTTTCAGCATATTTCCCGCCAGCCGGGCGGAAATCCGTTCATCCAGAGCGGCGCGGGTGCTCCGCCGTTTCAGATAGGCGATGGCTTCTGCATCGGTGATGCCCGCTTTGGCCGCGGCATCTTCCCGCAGATAGCATTGGGAAAACCGATCCAGAAACCGCTGTGTTTGTTCTTGTTTCAAAGCAGTCCTCCTCAATTGGTACATTTGTTCGCCGTGGCAATATTATACAACAAGAACACCTGTTCTGTCAATATAAGCCGAGTAGTGGGATTTGCACATAATCTGTCACATCCCGTTGTGCATCTCGCACAAGAAACAAAAAAATATCGCCAAAACTTCGGCGGCAGCAAAAGGGGATATTTTCCGATTCCGTTTGACAATTCATGAAATCAGGGGTATAATATACAGCGTATGATCACATACGTGTGTTATCATTATTACTTAGGTTCGGAAAGGTCACTTTACATCATGACTACCTTGCTATGCCTGTCTATTGCTCTGGCAGCGGGACTTATTCTTTCCCGCTTTGTAAAGCCCCTGAAGCTTCCCGCTGTTACCGGTTATCTGGTAGCCGGTATTTTGGTGGGACCCTATCTGCTGGGTGCGCTCAATATCCCCGGCCTGGGCTTCAATTCCATGGAGCAGATTGCCTCTCTGAGCATCATCTCCGAGGTGGCCCTGGGCTTTATCGCCTTCTCCATCGGTAATGAATTCCGTCTGTCCCAGCTCCGCAAAAACGGCGTGCAGGCTACCGTCATCGGCATCGTGCAGGCTGTGGTTACCACAATCTGCGTGGATGCGGTACTGATCGCCTTCCATTTCATCGCGCCGGACAAACTGCCCCTGCCCGTTGCCATCACTCTGGGTGCCATTGCCGCCGCAACGGCTCCCGCCGCTACCCTGATGGTCGTTCGTCAGTATAAAGCCAAGGGCGAGCTGACCGATATCCTGCTCCCCATCGTGGCGCTGGATGACGCCGTCGGCCTGATCATTTTCGCCGTTTCCTTTGGTATTGCCCGTGCTTTGCAGGACGGCAATATGGATCTGATCTCCATTCTGGTCAATCCCCTCGTGGAAATCGTGGTTTCTCTCGGCCTCGGTGCGATTATGGGCTACATCTTCACCTTTGCGGAGAAGCACTTCCATTCGGGCAGTAAGCGTCTCAGTATGGCGGTTACTTTCGTTATGCTGACCGTCGGTTTGTCCATGCTGGACTTCCATATCGGACCGGTGCATGTAAGCTTTTCCACCCTGCTGGTCTGCATGATGCTGGGCACCATATTCTGCAATATCTGTGATTTCTCCGAGGATCTGATGGAGAAAACGGATAAGTGGACTGCGCCCCTGTTCGTGCTCTTCTTCGTAATGAGCGGTGCGGAATTGGAACTCAGTGTATTCACCGATATCGTCATCGTGGCTATCGGCGTGGCGTATATTGCATCCCGTTCCGTGGGAAAATATGCGGGTGCCCGCTTCAGCGCGCAGATGGTGCACTGCTCCCCTTCCATCGTTAAATATCTGGGTATCACTCTGCTTCCCCAGGCCGGTGTGGCGCTGGGTATGTCCATCACCGCGCTCCAGTTGGGGGCGGAAAGCGGTATCTTGATCCGCAATATCGTTTTGTTTGCCGTGTTGGTCTATGAATTGGTTGGCCCCGCCCTGACCCGTATGGCATTGCAGGCCGCCGGTGATATCAGCCCCCGCCCCGAGATTATCAAGACTCCCAATAAAAGAGCATAAATTTCCCCGGATTGTCCCGCATCCCCATCCCCCCGAATTTTTTGGAGGATTCTGTTATGAAGAAAACGAAGATCGTATGTACCCTCGGTCCCGCGTCAACGGACGAAAATGTCATGCGGGAAATGCTGCTGGGCGGCATGAACGTGGCACGTCTGAATTTCTCCCATGGCACCCATGAAATGCACAAGACAACGCTGGAACGTTTTCGTCGTGTGCGGGATGAATTGAAGCTTCCCGCCGCCGTGATGTTGGACACCAAAGGACCCGAAATCCGCCTGGGCACATTTGCCGGCGGAAAAGCAATCCTGAAAAAAGGCGACCGCTTCACCCTTACCGGTAATGCCGTGGAGGGAAATGGCGAGATCGCATCCGTTACCTACGCGGATATGGCCAAGCAGTTGGCTCCCGGCAGCGTGGTGCTGCTGGATGACGGACGGATCACGCTGGAGGTGGAGGAAACCACCGATACCGATCTGATCTGCCGCGTGCGCAACGGCGGCCCCATCTCCGATCGAAAGGGCGTCAACGTTCCTCATGCCCGATTGTCCCTGCCCTATATCTCCGAGGCCGATGAGGCGGATCTCCGCTTCGCGGTGGAGAACGACGTGGACTTTATAGCCGCCTCCTTCGTCCGCACGGCGGAGGATGTGATCGCCGTCCGTAACTTCCTGGATTTCTGGGGCGGCCATCGGATCAAGATCATCGCCAAAATTGAGAACGAGGAAGGCGTGGAGAATTTCGATGCTATCCTGGCCCATTCCGACGGCATCATGGTGGCCCGGGGTGATATGGGCGTGGAGATCGAGTTTGAAAGACTCCCCGGCCTGCAGAAGAAGTTCATCCGCCGCTGCTATCAGGAAGGCAAGATGGTCATCACCGCCACCCAGATGCTGGAGTCCATGATCACCAGCCCCACCCCCACCCCTGCGGAGATTACCGACGTGGCTAACGCCGTCTTTGACGGCACATCCGCCATTATGCTCTCCGGCGAGACCGCCGCCGGACGGGATCCTGCCTTGGTCGTCCGCGTCATGTCCAAGATCGCACGCCAGGCGGAGCAGGACGCATTCGAGCTGGGATACGGCGCACCGGCCCGCTACAACAGCCAGATCGATGACGCCACCGGCGCCATCTGCGATGCCGCTTGTACCACCGCCCGGGATATCGGCGCCAGCGCCATCATTGCCCTGACCAAATCCGGCTATACCGCCCGGTGCGTGTCCAAATACCGCCCGGCCCAGCCCATCATCGCCGCCACCCCGGAGGATAA
Organism: Clostridia bacterium; assembly: GCA_017468385.1. Taxonomy (GTDB): domain Bacteria; phylum Bacillota; class Clostridia; order Oscillospirales; family CAG-272; genus SIG701. The sequence continues at coordinate 11,035 of JAFUIQ010000034.1, read as the reverse complement.
GACCTACCATCAGTTGGCCCTGTCCTGGGGCGTGTACCCGGTCCATGCGCTGTACCAGTATGAGGAGGACGCCATGTATCGCCACGCCATCGATTGCGCTAAGATGAGCGGCTATATCGATATGGGTGACCGGGTGGTCATCACCGCCGGTACCTCTACCCATACCGGCGCCGCCACCGCCTTGCGCATCCAAACCGTAGAAAAGAATCGGTAATAGTATGAAATCGGCCGAGGGATTGTCCCCCGGCCGTTTTTTTGCTATAATAGGGTGGGTGATGGAAATGGATAACGAATTGCCAAAGAGAAAACCGACGAGATTGAAAAATTTTGATTATAATTCATCCGGGGCATACTTTCTCACAATATGTACGGAAAATCGCCGAAGAATCTTATCCCGCATTGTAGGGGGCGACGTCCCCGACGCCCCGAAAGACACAGAATTATTGCCATATGGCAAAATCGCAGATAAATATATAAACCAATTGAATAATTTCTATAATAATATATCGGTTGACCGATACGTAATTATGCCAAACCACATTCACATTATGTTGCTTGTTCATAATGACGGGGCGTCGAGGACGTCGCCCCCTACGGTGAAACAACATTCGTATGTGTCGCGGTTTGTATCAACATTCAAACGCTTTTGCAATAAAGAATACGGCGAAAACATTTGGCAAAGACATTTCAACGACCATATCATTCGAAACCGCGAAGACTATGAAGAACACATAAAATACATCTACGAAAATCCAATGCGCTGGTACTATGATGAGTTATATACAGAAGAATAGAGATAAGCTTCGGCTCATACATTTATCCCACCCCATCCGTGAAATATATACTCACGGATGAGCGGTGACCCTCTCGCTTGACAATCCCCCCGATTCCCTGTATAATAAGGACATAAATCCCCTTGTATTTACATAAATCGAGGTACATAATATGTCGAAACGACTGGTATACGTAATGAATCCCGCAGCAGGCAACGGACGGTATCTGGATGATGCCCGCCGTGCGGCGGAGGAAGCAGGTGCGGAAGTCCACCTGACGGAGCGATCCGGTGAGTGCTCGGATTATATCGCCGAGGCGTGCCTCCACGATCCCGATACCCATTTCGTGGTCTACGGCGGCGACGGTACCGCCGGGGAAGCCGCTACCGGCATTATGATGGCCGGCGCCGGCAAGCGGGCGTCCATCACCATCGTTCCCGCCGGATCGGGCAACGATTTCGTCCGCGGCATCTCCGCCTTCGATCCCCCCGAGGGACAGGATCACATCATGCTGGATATGATCTCTGTCAACGGACGGTACGTGCTGAATATGCTGAACATCGGCTTCGATTGCGAGGTGGCGGCGGAGTCGGAGGAATTGCGCCGGAAGCACACCATGAACAACAGCGCCTCCTATATCGCCGGCGTGGCAAAGATTCTCACGAAAAAGCCCACGATAAAAACCGGTATGTCCTTCCACGGCATCTGGCAGAACGGCTCGGAGGATCTGATCGACGAAGAACATATGGAAGGGGAATTTCTGCTCACCGCTGTGGCCAACTGCCCCTATTGCGGCGGCGGCTTCAAGGGCCTGCCGACGGCGGACCCCACCGACGGATTTATGGACGTGCTGGTGGTGAAGAACATTTCCCGCGCAAAATTTTTGTCTGTGGTCGGCTCGTATCGCGCCGGTACCCACATCAATCCGGAAACACGGGCACTTACTCCTGCCTTCATGCCCATCGCGGAATACCGCCGCTGTAAGGCGTTCACACTGGATACCGTGTCCCGCATCTGCCTGGACGGGGAGATCATTCCCGCCTGCGGTGTCCGGGCAGAGATCATTCCCGAGGCCCTCCGCTACGTGCCCCTGAAGAATCTTTCCAAATGATAAACGAAACAGGACTTGCTGCCAAGGGCAGCAAGTCCTGATTTTTTATTTTCCCCAAAGGATCACCGATCCGGCGGCGAGGGTTTTCGGTACGTCGATCAGCCGCTGGTTTTCCGATCCGCGGAAGCGGAGGGATATGTTTCGCTTCTCCTCCACATACCGGCCGTCCACCAGTACGTCGATCAGTGACAGAATCACATCTGTCGCCTCGCACCGTGCCCGGCAGGCAGGATCGTGCAGCTCCTCAAAGGTGAAGCCGGAGTAGATCCAGATGGTCTTGGCCGGATAGGCATCCCGCACCCGGCGAAGGAAGGGAAGCAGATCCCGCTGATTCTCCGCTTCCATGGGCTCCCCGCCCAAAACCGTCAGCCCCTGTATGTAGGCAGGGGACAGCATGGACAGGATTTTTTCCTCCACCTCCGGGGTGAAAGGATCGCCGTAAGTGAAATCCCATGTTTCGGGCTGAAAGCAGTGGGGGCAGTGATTGCGGCAGCCGGATACGAACAGGGAAATCCGTACCCCGATGCCGTTGGCAATATCGCAGTCTTTGATCTCACCGTAATGCATGAAAACTCCTTACAGGTGCAGAACCCGTTCCTTGATCTCCTGGGTCCGTCCCTGATTCCAGAACTGGGTACCGATGTATCCGCAGGTGCGGCGGGCCACATTCATCTTGTCCTGATCCCGGTTTTTGCAGTTGGGGCATTCCCAGATCAGCTTGCCGTCCTCTTCCACGATGGCGATCTCGCCGTCGTATCCGCATTCCTGGCAGTAGTCGCTCTTGGTGTTCAACTCGGCGTAGATGATGTTGTCGTAGATGAACTTCATCACTTCCAAAACCGCATCCAGATTCTGCTGCATGTTGGGCACTTCCACGTAGCTGATGGCGCCGCCGGGGGACAGATGCTGGAACTGCGCCTCAAATTTCAGCTTGTCGAAGGCGTTGATGGGCTCGGTTACGTGCACGTGATAGCTGTTGGTGATGTATCCCTTGTCGGTGACACCCTCTACGATGCCGAAGCGCTTCTGCAGGCATTTTGCAAACTTGTAGGTGGTGGATTCCAGGGGCGTGCCGTACAAGCTGAAGTCGATGTTGTGCTCGGCCTTCCAGCGGCGGCAGGCAGCGTTCAGATAATCCATCACTTCCAGAGCGAAGGGAGTGGCGGCAGGATCGGTATGGCTCATGCCGGTCATGTATTTCACGCACTCGTACAGTCCCGCGTAGCCCAGGGAAATGGTGGAGTATCCGCCGTACAGCAGCTTGTCGATAGGCTCACCCTTCTCCAGCCGTGCGCAGGCGCCGTACTGCCACAGAATCGGTGCCGCGTCGGACAAGGTACCCTTCAGACGGTTGTGACGGCACATCAGAGCCTCGTGACAAAGCTCCAGTCTCTCGTCAAAAATATTCCAGAACTTGTCCAGATTTCCGCCGGAGGACAGAGCGATGTCGGGCAGATTCAAAGTTACCACGCCCTGATTGAATCGGCCGTAATATTTCGGCTGATTGGTCTCCGGATCCACATAGGGCGTCAAAAAGCTGCGGCAGCCCATGCAGGTGTAGCAGTGTCCCTCACCGTTTTTGTCCACCTTCAACTCCAGCATCTTCTTCTCGGAGATGTAGTCGGGAACCATTCGCTTGGCGGTGCATTTTGCCGCCAGCTTGGTCAGATACCAGTAGGGGGAATCCTCGGTGATGTTGTCCTCTTCCAGAACGTAGATCAGCTTCGGGAAGGCGGGGGTGACCCATACGCCCTTCTCGTTCTTCACGCCCTGGTACCGCTGATTCAGCGTTTCCTCGATGATCATGGCCAGATCCCGCTTTTCAGCCGCATCCTTGGCCTCGTTCAGATACATGAATACAGTCACGAAGGGAGCCTGTCCGTTGGTGGTAAGCAGAGTCACCACCTGATACTGGATGGTTTGCACACCGCGGCGGATCTCCTCACGAAGACGCTCCTCCACGATGGTGCTGATCTGCTCCTCGGAGGGAGTGGCACCGATGGCCTCCATCTCAGACAGAACCGCCGTGCGGATTTTCTCCCGGCTCACCTGTACGAAGGGAGCCAGATGGGTCAGAGAAATGGACTGACCGCCGTACTGATTGGAGGCAACCTGAGCCACGATCTGGGTGGCGATGTTGCAGGCGGTGGCAAAGGAGTGAGGACGCTCGATCAGCGTGCCGGTGATCACCGTGCCATTCTGCAGCATGTCCTCCAGATTGACCAGATCGCAGTTGTGCATGTGCTGGGCGTAGTAATCCGTGTCGTGGAAATGGATAATGCCCTCGTTGTGGGCCTTCACGATCTCCGCCGGCAAAAGAATACGGTTGGTGATGTCCCGGGACACCTCGCCCGCCATATAGTCACGCTGGGTGGAGTTGATGATGGGATTCTTGTTGGAGTTTTCCTGCTTGGCTTCCTCGTTGTTGCATTCGATCAGGCTGAGGATCTTGTCGTCTGTCGTGTTGGACTGACGGACCAGATTGCGGGTGTAGCGGTAGGTTATGTAGGAGCGGGCCACCTCAAAGGCACCGTGTGCCATGATCTGCTGCTCCACCATGTCCTGTACTTCCTCCACCCCGGGGGACCGGCCCAATTCCTCGCAGGCCAGAACGACCCGCTCCGCGATGCGGCGGATCTGGGTGGGGGTCATGCGGATGCCTTCGTCCACAGTTTCGTTGGCCTGGGAGATGGCGCGGATGATCTTGGTAATATCAAATACGGCCTCGGAGCCGTTTCGCTTGATGATCTTCATACCGATTGGTTATCCTTTCCGTAATATACTATATATTCAATAAATTGTAGTCCGTGCCTTATGATGATACCATATAATGTGGTGGTTGTCAATCGGTTTTTTCTCTTTTCGACAGATTTTTTACCGTATTGACATAGTGCACGAAGATGTGCTACACTGATTGTGGAATACTGCCAAGGAGGTGAGTGTGTGAAGAAAATTGCGAATGGTGTTCCCCTCATTTTGTATCCCCTCGGCCACGCCGCCGCGATCTCCCTCGGGGCAGTCTGCTTTCTCAACGTGGCGGCCATCACCCTGTCCCCCTTCGGCAGTGCGGGATCCTATCCCCGTTTTTTGCCCTTCTGCGTGATTGCGGGAATCCTTGCGTTTGCCGCATGGGTGATCCTTCTTACGCTCAACGCCCGCCACCTTCTCAACCACGATACCTACCTCCGGTGGAAGATCGCCTTGGAAGTTGCCCTGACTCTCCTCCTTACCCCGGCCGGTATGTGGCTGTGGGATAATCTTCTCAGTTGGCTGCAGCAGGTGGTGTGAAATAGGAGAAAACCGATATGGACAAAAATTTGCCGAAGAGAAAAGCTATGCGATTGAAGAATTTTGACTATAGTTCTACTGGAGCATATTTCATAACAATCTGTACGCATAATAGAAAATGTATGTTATCCCAGATTGTAGGGGCGATTCACGAATCGCCCGAAACCGTATTAACAGAATACGGGAAAATTGTTGATGAGATCATAAAGAATGATTCTGAGCGTTGCGAGGTAACGATAGACAGATATATTATTATGCCCAATCATGTTCACCTTCTTGTTATAATTACAGATAGTGAGGAATTGCGGGCGATTCGTGAATCGCCCCTACGAGGTCGGTCTGTTATTTCGAAGGCGATTGGATATATCAAAATGAATGCATCCAAAGAAATTCACACCAGGTTTGGAAAAATCAATCTATGGCAACGAGGTTTTTATGACCACATAATTCGCGGCAAAGAAGATTACGAGGAACATTTGAAATACATTGCCGAAAATCCCATGCGGTGGTATTATGACGAATTGTATGCCGATGAATGAATCATACCGAGGATGGACGCGCCAACATAAATTAACAATAAAGGAGATTCATCTCTATGACTGAATACGAAATCTGTCCCATGACCGCCGAGGTGGAAATGGACGAAAAAGGATATGTGCATTGGAAATCCTGGCACGAGACATACGCCGGACTCATGCCGCAGGCGTATCTGGAAAATATTACCCTTGAAAAATGCGTAAAAATGGCCCACAAGTGGCCGCAAAATACACTTCTTTTGAAGGTGCACGGGAAATCCGTTGGATTTGCGTGCGTGGGGAAAAGCAAGGATACAGATGGGGCGGATGAAATAGTAGCCATCTACTTGCTTAGAGAATACCAAGGGATGAAACTGGGATATGCTCTTTTGAAGGAGGCCGTCACTCGCCTGGCAGGTTCGCATAAGATCGTCTTGTGGGTCTTGCAGGGGAACGATCGCGCCATCCGGTTTTATCAAAAATTCGGCTTTGCATTCAACGAAAAAGAAAAACAACTCCCCTTCGGCACCGAATTGCAGATGGAAATGATACTATAAAAGCAGGCTTTTCGCCTGCTTTTTTCATTCCCCATTCTGCCGAAAAATCCTCATCTCCCCCAGCATAGGATACCGCACAAGATGCACTCCCTCCAGATCCTCCCGCGTCATGTCCACCGCCGTGACGGCGGGATTCTCATAGGTGGTGTAGTAGTAGATCCCCCGATCGGCACTGCAGCAGGAGGTGTAGATCGTCCGCTCGTATTCTCCCTCGCCCACGATACAGCATCCCGAAGGTTGCTCCACCGATCCCAATATATGAAAGAATTGCCCCACACTCTCCGCTTCCGCGTCGCCTGAAACGGAGTTCATTTTTACGAAAGCCGCCCGCACAAAGCGGGAAGGGGAGGACAGATCCCCCGGCAAACCCATGGCCCCCATTCCCCGGCTGTACGGCCGCAGATCCAACTTATCCGAGAATCGGTTGTCCGGCGCGCCGGGGGACAGATGCATAAAGTCGTTCAAGCGGAAAATCTGCTCCGGAAAGGGCGGATTGTTGGTCAGCACCCCCACGGGATTGTCATAGATCCGCACCCCGTCCGCCACCGATTCCACCGTGATGGATTCCTGCCGATCCGCGATCATCCAGTGCAAATCCGATACGGGCAAATCCTCGCGGAAGGGCGTGTCCGTCAAGCGGATCCGGGAAAGAAGCCCCCTCGCCTCCGCCACCGTGGCGCATTGTCCCAGAATCCACGGGATGAATTCAAACTGGCAGATGTTGTCTCCCTCGGAGGCGGGGGAGCGGTACACCGCGTTGCCCACGAAATTCAGCCCCGCCATGCACAGCCCCTTTTCGTTCATCCCGTCGTAGTAGAGAGGGTAATCCCCCACCACATAGGCCATGCCGATCAGAGCGTGATGGACGCGCATCGTGCCCCCGTGACGGAATCTCAAGGGGAATCGGCGGGGCGTCACCGTGATGTGGGTGGGAAAGGTGGACTCGTAATCCAGCGTCCGCCCAAAATAGAAGTTTTTGGTTTTGTACGATACTGCCGTGCACATAACAGCCTCCGGTGGTGAGATTTGATATATATTGTGGAAAAAACGGAGGGAATTTATGTGTGACGGAAAAATTAAATATACCCTATTGACAAATAACACACCGTGTGGTATAGTTATATCACCAACCGATATATCGGTGAACGATATATCGACGAACGATATGGGGGTAGAAATGGGCATCACCAATACGTCAGCACTGACCGAAGCGGCATTCTATATTCTTTTATCTCTACAGACACCGTCTCACGGTTATGCAATCATGCAAAACATCAAAACAATCACCAATGGACGGATCTGTATGGGGGCGGGGACACTGTATGGAGCGCTTAGTGCGCTGAACGGAAAAGGACTCATTGCGGAATGTGAAAGCAATGATCCTGCTCGCAGAGAGTATGTGATTACGGAAACTGGGAAGGCCGCTGTGGAAAAAGAGATCCACCGTTTGGAAGAAATGTTGAGTAATGCACAAAAGTATTACAAGGAGGGTCGTTAATTATGAGGAAAACAGTATTAAAAGTTTTTTCTTCTTTTGAAAAGGAACAAAAATTTATAAATAGTATGAACCAAAAAGGCTGGAAACTGGAAATGATCCGATTTGGGAGTTTTTACAAATTCGTTTCTTGTGAGCCCGGTGAATACTTTACCGAAATATGTGCGGTTGATGCAAGGAGCACAGGCGACATGATCGCTGCTGCCGTGCTGTGTGGCTATGAATGTATACCGCATTCAGGGGATGGTTTGGAAAATTTTTTGTATTTGACGGCAAGGACAGAGAAGATGAGCGGAGGGTTTATCAGCGATAATACAGGTTGGCAAACCCACTACAAAAATGTAGCAAAACGTTATAGTATGTATGCATGCATTTGTACGGTGCTGGGGGCGGTGTTTGCTGTTCCCGGAATTATTACCATTCCGCCGATTGTTAAGATTCTCACAAATTTGGAAGCTTTTTGCGAAGAGCACGCGCAAGAAATTCTGACTAAAATTAATGGTATACTCTTTTTTGGTGCCATTGGCCTTTTTATCCTGGCGTGCGGAATCAACATGTGGCTTCAGTATACAAAAGCAATGAAAAAGAGCAAGCAGCTACATTCCGATATGCAGTTGTATGAATAAAGGGTGAAATCATGGAGAAAAGCAGAATTACGGCAATTTGGAAAAGAGTCGATCGATTTAGCACAGTATTTTTGCTTACATTATTGCTGATTCAGATTTCGTATTTTGCAAGTTATAAAATGACGGAAGATCCTTTTCAAGATGAATTGCTCGGCTTTAACCCACCCACAGTGGTGGGGGTGGCGTTGTTTTTGCCTTTGTTTTATTGCCTTGTAAAAACAGTTGTGCTATTCGATGAGATGCAGAGAAATCTATTCTATGAGAAATCGATGGAACTGCATACATTGGGAGAGCGTTGTAGATTCTTTTTATGTAACATTCGTTTTTGGATAGAAGAAGCTGTGTTTTCGCTTCTCTATTGGGTGTTGCCTCTAAAATGGTTTTGCATGCCTATTGTCAATCAATTTACCACTGGCACACCAAATTTGACAGACAAGGCAGTTTTGTTTGTGATTCTGTTTCCCATTATGTCGTTGATTAATTTAGTTGCCCGTCTGTCCTGCATGAATAAATGGAAGACAACTCGGTATAAAGTTGGCCAAAAAAGAATGGACTACACGGAAAAAGAGTTTAACGAACAGATAACAGTTATTGGAATTGTGTTCTGCTCACTGGGATGTTTTTTGCCAACTGTGATTCCATTTGTAGTTTTTATTTTGATGCCGTTATTTGAAGAGATAATAAATATTGTTGACCAACCAGCGGTTTTGAGTGTGTTGATTGCTGGGGTAGCGGCCTGGATACTATACATTGCCATACGTGCATATTTTAAACGTCGCACTTTTATTACTGAATTACAAAAAATTTGTGCTGAAAAAGGATATACACTGAGCACTATATCCCGCCCCTATCTTTCCGTTTGGTTGTTTAGTCAAGGAGAAAGCTTTTCTATCGGGATAAATGGATCGATATATTCGTGCAAACTAATAGGCGGTGTGCGTAGATTTGTCAAAATGATTTTATTTGCAAATGGTCAGGGATGCCTTGTCTATCCTTTACGGTTCCTGAAAAGTGAAATAATGCGCTACGAATCGTGGTTCAATTTTGGATATGAATCGAAAAACAAACAAATACTGATTATTAATCCTGTACCTTTCAAAGTGTGGCTTCAAACCCAGGGAAAATTGCTGTTACTGGATAATGGAGACCAGGTAGGCAACTTCTCTATGTATGCAGGTTCGGCCTTTCTTAACAGTGTGAGGAGAGGAGATTTGGATAAGCAGATGTAAAAGCACACGAATAAACGATGGATTTAGGTTAGGCAATATACTCAAAAACAAACAAAACCCCGGGCATCCTGCAGGATGCCCGGGGATATTTTTATTTAGCAAACTGTACGCTTTCGGCAAATCCTTTGATTTTCTCCGCGTATCTGTCGGCGGCGGATTTGTGGGTAGCAAACTGCACGGCCCAGAACGCATCGTCGGATTTATACATGAAGATGGTATAATGGAAATTCTCTTTCGTTTCGGGATTGTGGTAGTCGTATTCGAAATAGGGGATTCCGTTGTGGTAAGAGAGGGGATGATCCACGTAGTCGTTGTTCTCCATCAGAACCTGGCTGTAATCTGCCAAAGACCATTCCTCCAGCCCCTCGTAATCCTCAAACGCTTCCCGCAGGACGATGACCGCCATATAATGGGATTCGCACATGAGGGAGAAGCCGTCCACCTCTGCCTGCTCGAAATCCTCGTTCAAAGTGATCTGAATGCCCTCCGCCGCAAAGGATTTGGACGAATCCTTCGGCGAATCGTGCAAAAGGCCGCTGGTAAAGAAAAGTCCAATGGCGACGCCGATGACCAGAGCGGAGAGAAGAATGGGCGTGCCGCGGCGGGTGCCCTGCTTGCGGTTGGCCAGCACTTCTTCGCTGTCGTTGTTGTCGAATCGGAACGCGTTTCCGTTGCCGGGATTGAAATGATTCTTGCCGGTCAGGACAACATCCTCCGATCCCGCGGGGAGGGGATAGAACTCGTTGCAGTATTCCTTGCTCAGAGAATCCACGATGGCAAAGACCTTTGCGGCTTCGTCGCCGATGGTCACGGTCATTTCCTTGCCGCTTTTCAATTCGCCCAGCTTGCGGCAGGGGACACCGCCGATGGTGATCTCCGTGGATGTGGGATCCTCGATATAGAATTTCATTTTCATCAGGCAGCCAACAAAGGTTTTGGTGCGCTTGATAGTCAGATTACGCATAGTCAGTCCTCCAAAGTTTTTTATCAGTGTATCACAGGCGCCGGTATTTGTCAATAACGCAGACGACAGGGGGGATCTTTGGGCGGAAAGGGAGGGGGTATATAGAAAGGGAGGGATTCGGTCTCGCGCGACCTGCGCGCTCGGTGCGAGGTTGCGTTCCGCAACTCGGTTCGAATTCTCTCGATCCACACAAAAAACAAAAACGGCATCCCAAAAGGGACACCGTTTATGTTTGGCGGAAAGGGAGGGATTCGCCTGCCTGCGGGCAGAGCGGTGCCGCGGGAAAACCATCCACTGGATGGTTTTCTAACACGCGGCCTTCGAATCCTCGCTGTCCATCAAAAACCAAAAGAGGCATCCCTGATGGGATACCTCTTTTGTTTGGCGGAAAGGGAGGGATTCGAACCCTCGGTCGGGTATTAGCCGACACACGATTTCCAGTCGTGCGCCTTAGACCAGCTCAGCCACCTTTCCGTA
>JAFUIQ010000033.1 GCA_017468385.1 Clostridia bacterium | reverse complement strand
TCGCGCCGCCGCTGCCTGTGGCAGATAAAGGCGGCGGGAGCGCACGGCAGGCACCCGCATTTTTCGAGGGCGAATAGTCCCGATGAAAAATACGCTGGTGCCAACGAGAAGTGTCGCCTATGCCGCCAGGCAAGGAAATCCCGGGCACCGCAAGAGTCGGTTGGATGTGCTCTGAACTTCCGACGTACACCCGGAGTTTCGTCTACCGCAGTGTCGCCTGTTCGAGCAAGGCAGGGAGAGCCAAAGAAAAGCAGACTACCATCCGGTAGTCTGCTTTTTCTTTCGTTTGTTCTCTTGGCTCGAACAACTCCACCGCGCACAGCCGCATGCCGCGGCTTACCGTACAACCGATGGTTGATAAAGTGGTAGAAAACGTGTTGTTTGACGGCGATGTCCCTGTCTGATATAATTTAGATACGGATCCGGTAGTTCAAGAATTATGGAGGATATATGTATGTTTTTTGCAGAGACCTTTAAGCACTACAGAAAAATGGCGGGATATACGCAGGAAGATGTCGCAAAAAAACTCTTGGTTACCCCGCAGGCTGTGAGTAAATGGGAAGTGGGCGGCGGCACTCCGGACATTTCGCTGCTGGTGCCTATTGCTGACTTGTTTGGGATTACTACCGATGCACTGCTGAACAATGTTCGCAAGAGCAGAGAAGAAATTGTGGACGATATGGAAAGAATCGATTCTTCTTGGAATGCGGATCTGAGCAAGGATGAAAATTTCGGTGCCAAGTATAAAAAATATGTGGATCTGCTGCGAAACAATCCCGATTCCGTGGAGCTTTTGCGTGCCATTCTGAACCTCTCCTGTGCATGGCTGTCCTCTTGCTCACAGGAAATGAGCAACGAAAGAAAGCGGGAAATTGTGGGCAATGCGGAAAGATTCTCGAAAAACCTTAGAAAGAATCCGGAAGATGAGTTCTCTTCTCATTGTATTATGTATGAAATATACTTTCACGGTGGTGAGACGGACAAAGCAGAGGCGGAGCTGGTCTATTTTTCCCCGAGCGGACAGTATATTCGAGATCGGGCAAAGTATATGCATTTGAAAATGGAGAAGAAGTACGAGGCGGCGCTGCCGTGCCTTGGGAATTCCATATCACACACCCTGCATTGGCTTTTGTGGGATATACAGAATCTGGCGGGCACGTATCGCTCCTTAAAGGATCCGGACAGCATGTACAAGATCTATCATCTGGAGCACGATTTGCTGCAGTCGCTGTCTTGTACCCATGGGAAATACTTTTCATACTATTTTCAGGCAACGATGCGATTGGCGCAAGAAGCCGCACAGAAGAACGACATGGAGCGGTGCCTGCCGTATCTGGAGGAGATGATGGACGTCTTGCGAAAACTGCGAGAACAGAATGCGGACGGAGCGTCTGGCAGATGCGTGTTGTTTGCGGGAAATGAGGAAAGTCAAAACGCAAAGATCTCCAAGGAGGCAATACTTGAGGCACTGGAGTGGAAATCGTTTGATTCCATTCGCGCCAACCCGGCTTTTGAACATATATGCAAAGAGGTCAATCGCTGGTAAAAAATTCAACAACAATAATGGAGAAAGCAGACTACCATTCGGTAGTCTGCTTTTTCTTTCGTTTGTTCTCTTGGCTCGAACAACGACCATGTTCGGGGGGAAGTGTCGTCCATCCCGACATCAACCATTGGTTGATACGAAGCTATCGTAAAATTAGCAGAATGTTATTGACATTCGCGCGAACGTGTGATATGATTCATATACAAGAATATTTGATCGCATATCAGTATATGGAGTCATCATGAATAAACGGATAAATATTACGATAGCAGATTCATTTGTATATACCCTTGTCATGATCATTGCCAATATCGCAGGCACGGTTGGGTTGATTGCATCTTTGATTATCGTGCGAACTTTGCTTGGCGAGCAAGCATTTTATTCCATCCATGGGGATGAATGGCTCTGGTTTGGCCCATTTATTTTGCTCATTTCATTTGTTGCTGAAACTGTTTCTATTCTTGTGACCCGATTCTATTTTATATACAAAATTCCGGATATTCTGCCCCGAGAAGAAGATGCATTGGAAGGTAAGAATATATGGGGCAACTTTTCATTTTTAGTGTTGCCTGCTGAAATTCTTCGACTGATTATGGCTGTTCTATGCTCAACGCCGGGAAGGATGTTTGGCTACCGTCTGTTTGATGGCGTCTTGACCATAGTTCCCAACTTTCTTTTCGATCAGTTTTACATAACCCCCGCCGGCCGCCTGGATGGAATACGTAATGCCGGATACACTGTGGGAGAGAATTCTATCTATTTAGGAATCAATTTGGTTTATTTCGCGATCGTTATTGGGGCTTTGTATTTTGTGTTCTCCCGTGTTTGGAAGACCAGTGTGAGCGCCCGGAGCCAAGAAGTGAAATTGCGCATGGATCCAGAGCAAATGAAATGAGGTGCGTATGAATCAGGAGCAGTTGATTCTGGAAAGAGATTATTACTATAAGCGGGATGTCACCTCTTCCGATCAAATCCGTTTTGCCACAGTTACGGTCGCGGCACATCTGTTGGTTTATTGGTATATGTTGTGGACCCCTATGCTTAAGTCGGCATTTGATGGCAGCGCATTGTATATGCTGATTGAAGCGATAGTTTCTTTGCCTGTGGCTACAGTTGTGCCCTATTTAGTCGTTCGCCGCTCCATAGCTTCTGTGGTAACCAAACTCTATTCACTGGCCGATGAGCGGGATCAGTGGTTTGCGAAGGCTATACGTTTGATATCGGTCGGGGAAATTATCCGCTTTTTGGCAGGTCTTCTTCCTATTCCTCTTACTGGATTTGGTGTCATGACCTCACCTGTTACGTATCTATTATATACGCTTTTATGGATCAATCCCATGCAGAAGTACAATGAAATAATGGTGCAACATGACATGACTGGGGGAGATATAGCAGTTTTTTTGGTGATCTATATATCGTATTTTGTTCTTTACGAATCCGTTGTTCTGCACCGAATGAAGAAAGAAATTTTGCGGCATCAAAAGCATTTAGCCGGTTGCTTGGAAGAAAGACGAAAGTATTCCGGATATAGATAAAAAGGACGCGATTGCGTCCTTTTTATTTTCCTTTGCGGCACCGGGGCAAAAATGCAAAAGCACATTGCAATTTTCGGCGGCTTACGTTATAATTATGATGTAAAGCGGATGCGTTGGCTGTGGAATTTCGGAAGTGTTCCACGCCACGCAATGCGCATAGTGATGCGTACCCCCAATATATCTGTGTAAGGAGATTACCCGATGTCTATCCGGTTTATCAAGGACAAAAAAAGATTCGTTATTAACACAAAGCATACTACATACGCTTTTGAGGTGGTGCTGGATCATTACCTGTATCATATATATTACGGAAAGAGGATCAGCAATGTCCCCGATCCGGTCTTTACCTTCCTGTCCTTTGCGCCCCATGTGAAGGAGTGCAACGAAAGCAAGTCCCCCGATCTCTTCCCCCAGGAATTCTCCTGCTACGGTGCCGGTGACTATCGCCCCAACTCTTTGCGCCTCAGCGCGGACGGAACGGGTGTGTGCGATTTCGTGTATCATTCCTACCGGATTTTCAAGGGCCGATTGGATCTGGACGGATTTCCTGCCGCCCGCGCGGATGAGCATACGCAGACTCTGGAGGTTACGCTTCTGGATGAGGGATGCCATTGCCGGCTCAAACTGTATTACACCGTTTTTGCCGATCTGGACATCATCAGCCGGTACATGACGGTGGAGAATCTGGGCGATACCAGCGTGAAGATCGAAAAATGCATGCCCTTGACGCTGGATATGCTCCGCTCGGATTTCGATATGATCTCCTTCTACGGATCTCACTTCAACGAGATGCATTTCCAAAGAGTTCCTCTGCATCACGGAACCCAGTCTGTCTATTCCAACCGCGGCGCATCCTCACCTCACTACAATCCGTTCATCGCGCTCTGCAGCCATAATGCCACCGAGGAAAGGGGAGAGGTATACGGCTTCAACTTCGTATATTCCGGCTCTTTCTTGGATGAAGTGGATGTAGATCAGCAGAGCCGGGTGAGAGTGCAGATCGGTCTGGGCAGCGAATCCTTCTCCTACAGCATCGATGCCGGCGAAACGTTCTGCTCGCCCGAGGCGGTAATGACCTATTCCCCGACGGGCATCGGAAAGATGACGAGAAATTTCCACAACTTTATCCGCACACACATCATGCCTCCCGCATCGCTGCAGCCGCACCCCGTGGTTTTGAACACCTGGGAAGCGTGCTATTTCAACATAGACGAAGCGAAACTGCTGGACTTCGCCAAGGAAGCCAAGAAAACCGGCTTTGATATGCTGGTTATGGACGACGGCTGGTTCGGCGCGCGCAATCATGACCATGCGGGCCTGGGCGATTGGTACGAAAATCGCACAAAATTCCCGGACGGTCTGGCCAGCTTTGTTCGCAAGGTGAAGGCGGAGGGAATACAGTTCGGTATTTGGGTGGAGCCCGAGATGGTCAATCCGGATTCCGATTTGTTCCGCAGTCATCCCGATTGGGCGCTGCAGACTGTGGGCCGTGAGCCGCTTCTTTCCCGCCATCAGTTGGTTTTGGATATGTCCAATCCCCAGGTGCTTGAGTATCTGATGAAGCAGTTTGATGAGACGTTCCGCGGTATCGAAATTGATTATTTCAAGTGGGATATGAACCGCCACATGGCGCATGTGGGCTCCATGCATCTGCCCAGCGATAAGCAGGGAGAGATTTTCTTCCGCTATATGAAGGGTGTGTATCGCCTTCTGGATTGGTTCCGGGACCACTTCCCGGGCGCGGTCATTGAGACCTGCTCCGGCGGCGGCGGACGGTACGATCTTGGCATGATGCAGTACGGTATCCAGATCTGGGCAAGCGATAATACCGATCCTTACTACCGTACCCGGATACAGGCGTCGGCACTGATGGGATATCCTGCGGCCACCATGTCCTGCCACGTTTCCAATCCCAAGGAAAGTCTTGCGTCGCTGGATTACCGCTATAAAGTGGCTGTGGGCGGCATGCTGGGATACGAATTGAACATCCTGAAAATGAGCGATGAGATCAAATCGGAGATGGCAAAGCAGATTGCCGAGTATAAGACTTTTGAGCATGTGATCCGTCTCGGTGATTACTACAATCTGGCTTTCCCGACCAAGTATCCGTATTCCGCATACTATTATGCGACGTCCGATAGGACGGAGATTCTCCTCACGGTGATTGAGAAGTACCAGTGTCCCCAGGGGCAGACCAAGCGGCTGAAAATCAAGGCGGCCAATCCGGGCGCGACCTATGTGGATGCGCGTACGGGCAAGCAGTACAGCGGGGCATCGCTGAAGGAGGGTATTGTCATCGATCTCACGGGAGAACCCATGAGCGCGCATCTTTTCCATCTGAAAGCACTTTGATCTTTATCCAAACGGCTGAGTAAATCAAACAGGGCTGCTGTATGAAAATGCGGCGGCCCTGTGTTTTTGATAAGCAAAGTGCACTCGATACGTGGGCGCCGCGTGATATAATGGAGGTGCGGACTGTATGCGCCGTGGCTGGCGCAGCTGCCGGTCCCCAAGGCACAAAAGCATCCGCACTCACCGGCTTATGTATTCCTGCATCCCCCCTTGGAATCGAATATTTATAACATCTTTCGGCTATATATGCATGCCTTCGTGTTGACAAATGCTACATTATATGATATACTTTCCTTGGAGTTGAACAGACTCCTATTGTTTTTATATGCAGTTGATGGCTGCGTCTTTGTGCGAGCATCAACAACGACTATCTCGGAGGTATTTTATGAAAAGAATAATTGCTTTTGTACTCGCCGCTGTGATGATGGCGGTGTGTCTGGCGGTAACGTCCTGCGAGAAGGAAGAGGCCGTTACCGTAACCCGCTCCTTTGTTGCAGGATACGAGCAGTCTGTTCCGATGGGAGAGACTCCCATGCAGATGAGCGGCCGCGTGCTGATGAATCTCAAGAGCGACGGCACCTTGGATCTGTACGTTGGATTTGATTGCATGGGCAGCCATGAGACCGCACTGTACACCGGTACATATACTCTTGGTGAAAATGATGAGTTTGACGAAACCATCAACTTTACGTACACCCACGGGGACGGCGTAACGGAAACCGTGACCGATGCGGTGATCATTGACGGAGTCTTCGAGACCCCGTTCTACATGATAGCGTCCATGACGTCCAGCCCGGTTAAGTTCTACGAAACCGCTCCCGCTGCGACGGATGGCGATGTGTACGTTGGATACATGACTAAGTCCGGCGGCATGGGATCTATGGTATATGCATACGCCTTGAATCTGAAAGAGGACGGTACCTTTGATGTCAGCATCATGCAGATGGCAAGCGTTATGCACGTATGGGGAACCACCGGCGGCACATACACCGTGGACGGCGAGAACATTACCTTTGCTTATGACGTGAAAGACGATGTGGGCGAAGTCGTGCAGGCGGACTTCACGGCCGAAGGTACCAACTTCACGGAGAAGGGCCTGGCCGTTGGTTTCAACATTGCACAGGCGTCTGTGCGCGCATCGGCAGCAGACTTCCTGCGCGTGAAATAATTCGCAAATCGATTACATGTAGATTTACATACAAAGGAGATTTTTATCATGGAAAGAGCAAGACTGGAAAGCGGCGAACTGAACCGTTTCTTTAACTGGGCATACAAGACCCGCGGCAACACCGTAAAGGCACTGGCAGAGGGCAAGATGATGACCCCCGAGAAGATCTTTTTGTCCTTCACGTCCCACGATCCCGTGTTCATCAGCAACGGCCCCGCCGGTCTGAACGGATCCGTTAAGGGAATCGGCTTTATTCCGAAGGCGGAGTATCTGGAGGACGCGCTGGCCGCATATATCGAGCACATCAAGACCTACGATCCCGAAGATAAGACCTATAGCAGCCGCGGTCTGCAGCTGCTGATGAAGTGGCTGTACTCCGAGGAAGCGGAGAAGACCGTGGACTTCAGCCACATCTACAGCGTAGAGATGGCGTTCAAGCACAGCTGGGCCAACTACCAGGCAAACCCCGAGGCAACCCTTATGTTCTATCAGCCGCCGATGCTCTCCTTTGAGGTGCGCGGCAAGATGGAAATCGTGGGTGAGCACAATGAGATGGGCTCCGTGTCTCCCTACGATCTGCCTCTGATCCAGCAGTTCATCAACGCACAGCACGACGTGTACCACGCTCCCAATATCGAGCGCTGGGTAACCCGTCCCGCCTATAAGTTCATTATCGAAGAAATCTACGACAATTCTGCCAGCAAGAACGGCTTCGGTACCCAGATTCCCTACTGATTATGATGAAAAGAGTACTTTGTGCGATTTTGGCTCTGACGATGCTGGGTGCCGCTTTGGCATCCTGCACCGTCCGCCAGGATAAATATGCAGATTCTCTGCGGATCGGAACCACCGCTTTGCCGAAGAATCTGAATCCCTATTCCTCCACCGCATCGTCCTCCACGTTTTTCGTGGGTATGTTCTACAACACCCTCCTGAACAGCGATTCTCCGCCGGCGGGATATGTGGAAGGGGAAACCTACACTTTCCCTGACGGAACCGTGTACACTCCCGTTGATACGTCTGTCAATCCTCTCGCTTTCACGGATGGCCTTCTCGCTTACGAAGGTGCGCTCCCCAAGCAGGAGGGAAGTGTGTACGGCTATGAGTACTTCGATCCCACCGAGGAGCAGTGGAAGGCCCAGTGTGAAAAAGAATCCATCCGCTTCGGATTTGACGAGAATGGTATGGCCATCCAGGAAACCGAAGATCAGTTTCTGGCCCGCGCCGTGATTACAGTACCCAAGACCAACTGGATGCGCTTCCGCTTCGATGTAATTGACGATTACACCTGGAATGACGGAACTCCCTTTACCGCTGAGGATATCAAATTCACCTTCGACTACATCATCAAGCACGCCGGATCTTTGGGCAGCCAGGCCTATTTCCTGACCGATTATCACGAGAGCTCCGTGGTGGATGGCGATTTCGAGTTTATCCTCGCCAGCAACAACTACACCTCCATGAAGTCCATCTGCAACTCTATCGTCATTCTGCCCAAGCACATCTGGCAGACCGTGCGCAATCCCTCCAAGGAGAAGAATCTGTCTCCCGTGGGCACGGGTGCGTACTATATCGCCGAGGGCGATTACATTGAGGACAGCACCATTACGGTGACGCTCCGCGACGATTACGATGAGGATCTTTTGAAGGATATGTTCGCCAGCGAGCCCATCAAGAACATATCCGTGATCCTGATGAGCAACGAGGACGTTCTGATCAACGCCATGCGGGAGGGAAGTATCGATCTGATGATGGATACGGTCACATCCTCCAAGGCGTACGCCGTTGCCGGCAACAGCGACTACAGCAATGTGAAGATTTCCTCCGTAAATAACGCGTTTGTTACCACGCTTCTGTTCAATGTGGGCCCCTACGGTGCCTTCAAGGAGGGCGGCTTCAACGGATATTCCTATGAAATCCGACGGGCTATCTCTCTCTGCATCGATCAGCAGAAACTGATCGACGAGGTGCTTCACGGCATGGGCGTGCCCGTGGGTGACTGCCTGGTGCAGGATTACTACGACAATGCCTATCTGGACGAAAACGGCAACTATGTGTATCACAAGACCGATGTGGCGGCCGCCAATGAGCTGCTGGACACCACATCCTATAAGATGGATGACAGCGGCAGCCGCGGCATTACGCTGCGCGTGTTTGCCACTCCCGATAAGGAAGTGACTGTCAAGGCTCTGGCTACCCAGCTTGCCCAGATCGGCATAACCCTGGAGTACGATCAGGCAACCTCCACTTATGGCGAGGACATCAAGCAGAACAACCACGCGGACTTCGATATGATTATCAACAGCGTATCCTTTACCGCCGACAAACTGCTGATGTACAGTGCACGTTACAGCGTCTATCCCGTCAGTGATTCCGTTCGTCTGTTCAATTACTCGGGTATCAAGGACGAGAAACTGATTTCTATGATTTCCGAGATGGAGCTGGCATCCGATACAGAGGAGCAGTACGCTCTCTGCCGTCAGGTGCAGGCGTACGTGGCGGATCTGGCTATTGAGATTCCTCTCTTTGCGGAGAATACCATCACCTTCTATACCGACCATAAGTGGGACGGATGGATCGAGATGGAAGGTTCCTCCATTTGGAACAGTTACTCCATCCGTTATCTGCACAGAGTGGCAGAATAACGTAAATTATCCCATCGGAGGAAAGAGTAAATGAAAGGCTATTACCTGAAAAAGGTGTTAAGCTCGCTGTTTGTGCTTTTCATCATCATAACACTGAACTTCTTCCTGCCGAGAATGATCTTTAGTGATCCCGCCCAGCCGTATTATGCCGGTGTGCCTGAGGATGCTCTGGCCCTTCGGGAACAGATCCGTGAGGCCAACGGTTTCAACGACCCGCTGATCGTGCAGTATCTGAAGTATCTCGGACGAGTGTTCACCTTGGATTTCGGCGAATCCCATTACTATAAAGATTCCGTGTGGAAAGTAATGTTCAGCCGTATTCCCTGGTCCATGGTTCTTACCGTGTCCTCTATGCTCATCTCCATTACCTTCGGTATCCTTTACGGTGCCGTGGCCGGTAAACGGAGAGAACATGCAGCGGACAAGGTCCTGCTTTGGCTGTCGGGCGTTACCACAGCGATCCCCTCGTTCTGGCTGGCACTTGTGTCCGTTATGCTTTTTGCATTTACGTACAAGATCTTCCCGTATCGCGGGGCTATGACAGCAGGCTACACTCTGTCCATGAACGGCAGTCTGTTCCTGATTGTTTTGGCTGTCGGTGTCGTGCTGTCGGTTGTGCTGAAACTTCTGAGCAAAAAGAATCTGTGCATCTTCATTGGTGTGCCCGTCTCTTTGACGGCGGCTCTCTTTGCATCGGTGCCGCTGGCGGATATCGTGGACGTGGCGTATCACGCCGCGTTGCCTGTGATGATCTCCGTGTTCTCCGGAATCATCTCCTACGCCCTGCTGGTGCGCAACAGTATGATCGCCGTAACCGGCGAGGATTACATTCTCACTGCCCGCGCCAAAGGATTGCCCGCCCAGGTGGTGCTGTACAAGCACACCTTCCGCAATGCGCTCCTTCCCTTGATTACCAACGTGGGTATGTCCATGGCGGGACTGATGGGCGGCAGCGTGCTGATGGAGAAGATTTTTTCCTGGCCCGGCATGGGACAGCTTCTTCTTGATGCCTGCAACAACGGCGACTATCTGCTCTCCCAGGCGATCCTTCTTCTGTTCGCCGTGATCACTGTGGTCTGCAACTTCATTACGGATCTGGTGTACCATAAGTTCGATCCCAGAGTGAAGGAGGTATAACGATGAAAAAAGTATTCGGTTATATCCTGTCCGCACTTCGGGCAATCGGAAAATTTTTGTGGAAGATCATTACCCATCCCAAGGGAAGGGTGGGCGTGATCCTGGTGGGAATTGTGGTACTGGCGGCGGTGTTTGCCCCCTACCTCACCCCGTATCAGTTGGATGACTACGATATCGCCGGCGGACTTGCCAAGCCCTCGGCAGAGCATCTCCTCGGCACGGATAAAAACGGTATCGATATTCTGACACAGATTTTGTACGGTGCGCGTATTTCCTTGATTATCGGCGTGACAACGGGCCTGTGCGTCACCCTGCTGGGTGCCACGCTGGGTATCGTTTCCGCTTATTTCGGCAAGGTCAGCGCCGCCGTGATTCTCAATATTATCAACGTGCTGCTCGTTATCCCCACCACTCCCCTTATGATGATCATGAGCAATCTGTCCTCCAGTTATGTGATGATGATTGCCATTTTCACCCTGATCGGTTGGTGCGGTACGGCACGAATGGTCCGCGCGCAGGTTCTCTCTATCATGAATATGAACTACATCCGGGCGGCGGAGCTGTCTGGCGGTTCCAAAACCTATATTATGTTCCGTCACATTATGCCTTCCGTTTCTCATCTGCTGATTATGAACTGCGCGCTTTCCTGCGCCGGTTTCATGATCGCGGAAGCTGGACTCAGCTTCATCGGCCTGGGTGATCCCTCCGTTATGAGCTGGGGTAAAATCCTTGTGGCGGCACAGGAGAGTGCCTTCACATCCGGTCTGTGGGCGTGGGTGCTGGCTCCCGGCGTGGCCATCTTCATTACCGTTTTCGGATTTATGCAGATCGGTTATGCCCTGGAGGAGATCATGAATCCCCGCATGAAGCGCAAAAAGGACGTAAAGCGGCAGGGCATTGCTCCTGAAGCAGCCGCCGAGGCGGTCTTTGCGGAAATGACCGACATCAGTGAAGACGAGGCCTTGGCCTTGAAGCAGGAATACGTGACAGGAGGCAGATCCCATGAATGTGCTCGAAATTAAGAATCTGAAAATCCTGTTCCGTGTCGGCGATGATTTCGTGCGCGCCGTGGAAGGCGTGGATATCCATGTAGGCGAGGGCGAACGGGTCGCCATTGTGGGCGAATCCGGCTGCGGCAAAAGCGTGACCGGTCTGGCCTGCATGAAGCTGCATACAACGCCCCCGGCCTATATTACGGCAGATAAATTTGAATTTGTATCTCACGATGGTACGCCCCATGATATTTTGGCAAAGACCGAAAACGAGATGCTGGCCCTCCGTGCTGAGGAAATGGCCATGATCTTCCAGGATCCGTCCACCTTCCTCAATCCGGTTATGACCATCGGTGAGCAGCTCGACGAGGTGTTCATCTACCATATGCATATGAAACCCAAGGAGGCTCGCCGTCACTCCATCGAAATGATGAAAAAGGTAGGCATCCCTGATCCGGAAATGCGTGCAGGACAGTATCCTCACGAGCTTTCAGGCGGTCTGAAGCAGAGAATTCTCATCGCCATGGCCACATCCCTGTCCCCCCGCCTGCTCATCGCCGATGAGCCCACCACGGCTCTGGACGTAACGATCCAGGCGCAGATTCTGCAACTGATTACCGAACGGTGCGAGAAGGAGAAAATGTCCCTGCTCATGATCACCCACGACCTGGGCGTTGTCCGGGAGATGGCGGACCGCGTGTACGTCATGTACTGCGGCAAGATTGTGGAGGAGGGAACGGTGGACGAAATCCTGACGAGTCCCCGCCACCCCTATACTAAGGCGCTGATCGACACGATCCCCGGTATGGAGGAGAAGGTGGATCGGTTTGTCCAGATCCCCCACAATGTGCCCCATCCCATGAACAAGCCGGCGGGATGCTATTTCTCCAATCGCTGTGCGTACTGCACCGATCTGTGCCGTGCCAAACAGCCGCCGCTGTTTGATCGGGGAAACGGCAGAAAAATTCGTTGTTACTATGAGGTGGAGGAATTATGGGAGAAGTAATTCTGAAAACCAACGACTTAACCGTCGATTTCAAAATCAAGAAAAATGTGTTTGGCAAGCCGGATCGGCTGTCTGCCGTGCAGAATGTCAATATTGAGATTCGCCGCGGTGAGATCTACGGTCTGGTGGGGGAATCCGGATGCGGAAAATCCACCCTTGCCAACGCCATCCTCGGCTTTGTGCCGATTACATCCGGCTCCTTCGAATGCTTCGGCCATACCATGACCGCCGCCAGCAAGGCATCTGAGTGGAAAGAGGTCCGCCGTCATATGCAGACCGTCTTCCAGGATCCTTATTCGTCCCTCAACACTCGCTTTACGGTGTGGCAGATCATCTCCGAACCCTTGTATATCGCAGGGGAGCGAGATGAGCGCGTTCTAAGAGAACGGGCAGCCGCTCTGGTGGAGAAGGTGGGACTGTCCCTAAGAGATCTGGATCGGTACGTGTTTGAATTCTCCGGCGGCCAGCGCCAGAGAATTGCCATCGCCCGGGCTCTCATCGCCAATGCGGAACTCATCATCTGCGACGAGCCTACCTCGGCCCTGGACGTGTCCGTCCATTCCCAGATCTGCAATCTGCTTCTGGATCTGCGGGAGGAATTCGGGCTGACCTATCTGTTCATCTCTCACAATCTGTCCCTGATCAAGCACATTACCGAGCATATGGCCGTTATGTATCTGGGCGAGGTGATGGAAAGCGGCGCTACGGATGCCATCTTCGCCGATCCCCGCACGCCGTATACGGAGGCCCTGATGTCCGCTATTCTGGAGGTCAATCCGCAGAAGGATCGGGAGCGCATCATCCTCTCCGGCGAGGCGCGAAGCCCCATCAATCCGCCGGATATCTGCCGCTTTGCCAATCGGTGTCCCCGGGTTTGCGAGGCGTGTCGTACCATGCCTCTTCCTCCCGCCGTGTCCGTAGGAGAGGATCATGTGGCTCGCTGCCATTTGATCGGGAAGGAGGCGTAAACAATGGAGAATACCAATCTGAATTGTCCCTGTATGCCCCAGTGTCCCAATTTTGGCAAATGCCGCGAATGTATTGCGGCCCACGCAGAGTATTATACCGTGCCGCATTGCATCAAAACCATGCAGGAGAATATGAAAAAGAATCATCTGCATCCGATCAATCCCCACAGAAAGCAGAGCCTGGAGGAGCGGGTTGCGGAGTATTACGCTGCCCATCCCGATGCCCATCTGCGCACCGTGGCGGAAGAACTCAAAATCACCGATTGGCAGCTCCTGGATGCCATGCCGACGGCGGTGTCCATTCCCACGGCGGATTTTGACAGCATCTACGATGCGCTGACGGAATTGCCCGAAGTCATGCTGCATCTGGATACAGGCAGCGTTGTGATGCAGTTGGCTACCGCCCTGCCGAAGGCCCTGGATCGCATGGGCATGAAGATCGTGAAGCAGGACAGCAATTGTATGTCGCTGACCTCCCTGATCATGAAGGGAGCCTTCTACGCGGTATTCCTGGTCCGTGAAGTTCTGTGCGGCGGCAAGGAAAGCCTCAGTATCGCCATCGTAGGCGAGGATGAGAAGATTGCTTTGTCCGTATATCTGCGCCGTACCGCAGACAATACCATTGAGCCCCAATCCAAAGAGCTGTTCGAAGCCCTTTGGGAAAAATATCATTCTTGAAAATAGGAGACCCTATTATGAAACGCATTCTTATCGCACTTTTGATGGCGGCCGTTGTTCTTTCCACTGCCGCCTGCACCGGCAACGAAACCCCGGATACTCCCGATGTGCCGGATACTTCCGACAGCACTCCCGCTGATACCGATGAAACCCCCGCGGCTCCTGCCAAGAACGAGGGCGAATTCAAGGCCGGTGTGTACACCGCCACTTCCTCCTACTCCACCGAAGGCATGAGCATGGTCTGGAACTTTGTTCTGACCCTGAAAGAGGACGGAACCTTCCTTCTCACCGATGCAGAGGGCACCGAGAAGGGCAGCGGTACATACGCACTTACTGAAGATTACTATACTCTCACCTATTCCGATGAGAGAGTTTCCACTTTTGTGGTGCAGAAGGATGGCACTTTGAAACTGACATCCGATTTCCCCTACGGCATCGCACAGGTACAGCTGCAGCTGGTTGGCGATATCGTGTTCACCTACGCCGGTGAGATCACGGCTGATACCACTGCGCCCGAAGACACTACCCCCGACGCTACGGATTCCTGCCAAGTGTATACCTTAGTCCCCGGCACCTATATGGCAACCTATGAGAAGGTGAGCCAGATGGCCGGTACTGTTGTTTACAACTACACGGCCACCGTTGGTGCTGACGGCACCTTCGCATACAGCGTATCCTTCGATATGGGCGGTACTCCCTATGAGGGCGCAGCCGCAAGTGGTACCTACACTCTGAACGGCAATACTTTCATCTTCACCGACAGCGAAGGCAACGTAACCGAGGGTGAGTTGATTGGTGATAACACTCTGGTA
>JAFUIQ010000032.1 GCA_017468385.1 Clostridia bacterium | reverse complement strand
TTGCTGTTTACGGCAAATAAGATTATGATAATATGCTTCCTGCAATCTTTCTTCCTATTGCATATGTACCATTATCTGTTTGGGTGATGACACTGTTGGCGTAAATTCAAAAGCGTCGTTTGTTTAAGGCAATCGACGTTATATATTCTCCTTAAGTTCGGTATACAGAGAAGTCGCAACCGCTGTAACATCGTTTAAATCAGGTTTCGCAATTTTAGCAAATCTTTGCGTAGAAAGCCACGGATATATGAGTTCACCGTTTCTGTTGATATAATATTGTCTGAAATCGCTTTTCCCGTATTCTCCATCCCGTTCCCATACGAGAATATGGTTGTCGTCGGTTACAGACACATCACTGAATCTTGGCTCTATTAAAACCTTACGCTCTTTCGTATCATAAAGACCGATAAGTGCTTCATCATCGTCATCGCGAGAAAATTCCACATATCGTTCATGATAATCAAATGGTGAAATGAATGGAAATCGTGTATTAGGAATCTCGTTTCCACTAATATCAATTAGATGCCAACCGTCTTTTAAGTCGGAAACCAAAGCAACTCCATACTTGTTAAACGGATACGCTTCATCATATTGAAAACCAATTACTGTTTGTCCGTTCCCGTCAATATAACCGTAGTGATTTTCATAATATCTGTTGCCTTCCGGGGTTTTGTACCATGTTCTGTTTAGGTTGACCAATGCAAGACCACAGGTGAAATTGTGTGCATAAGCATATTGGAGCTCTATTACGAATTCTCCCGCTTCATTTTTGAACCCATAATTGCCAAAAACATCGTCAATTTCATATTCAGGCTCTATGGTTGATTCAGCTTTTAATGGTTCGGGAAGACCTTCGTAATCCATCCAATGCTGATACCAACCATCCTCGTTATAGAGTTTTTTATGAAAGGCTTCTTCGTCGGGAACCTCATTGCCATTGATATCGAAATAAACATTGTAGATACAGAAAATTAATCGTTCTTTATCTGCAACATAACAGGATTTACCTTGCTTTGAAAACAGTATTTTCAAATAAATCACCGCCTTTGTTTTATTATATCATATTTCAGAAAAAAGTAAATAACGTCGGTATGCGTTCATTTGTCATACTGATACAGTTGGACAACTCATTTGAAATTTTCTGGAGACGCCCTAACGAAACGCAAGGGCGTCGGAAAACACGACTCCCCTGCAAAAGTGGTCATGTACCAAATCATAATCGCATCCACTTTAGTTCGCTAAACCGCCCGTGACCACCGTAAAAGGCACACAGGCGGTTTTTCTTCCCTGTCGAACAAGTTCCCGCCGCACAAAATATACTCCCGCATCCGCCGCGTGCGCCGCTTTGTGACGGCTGTTCACTGCCCAAAATCTGCCCCGCAGGAAACAAAGAAAACATCTGAAACAAATTGTCTCAAATATATTGACAAAACCTTGAACCTGTGTTAGAATATTATTGAAACAGTTTGTTTCTGCATTGGAGGCACCATGAAAAACATCCGAAATGAAGCAAAATCCACGATCGTTGAGTACATCGATCAGTATTACAGCAACTACAGAGCGATCCCTTCCGTGCGCGATATCGCGGCAGGCACGGGGATCTCCGTTTCCACCGTGCACCGCTGTCTCAAGGACATGAAAGAGAACGGCGAGCTGGAATACCGCGGCAGACGTTCGGTCAGCACGCAGCGTATAGAGATGGAAGGAAGACATCCCGCCATGGCCGTGCTTGGCTACGGTGCCTGCGGTGAGGGGCAGGAAGAGACGGAGGAAATCATCGAGTACATCCGCATGCCGGAATCGCTGATCGGGCAAGGCGAATTCTTTGCGCTGATCGCGAAGGGCGAATCCATGGTGGATGCCGGAATCGCTCCCGGAGATTACGTTGTGATCCGCAAGCAGAATACGGCGGAGGTTGGCGATATCGTCGTTGCGCTGGATCAGGGCGTAAACAATCTGAAGGTGCTGGGCTACAACAAAAAGCGCGGGCGGTATTTTCTGCGCTCTTGCAATCCGGACAGAGAGCGATATGCGGACATCTATCCGGAGGAGCTGCGAATCCAAGGTGTGGCGGTCTGTGTGTCGAAGAAACTGGGGAAAGTGGATGTGGGTAAGTGAATGCTTGGAAAGAGGCAGCATAAAAGGAGAACAAAAACATGAAATATGTTCTTATCACGCCATGTAAGGGTTGTGTTTTAGCGGAGATTTCCGAAAAAGCCTCTGCAAAACTAAATCAAACAATCAGGCAAACTAAATGGTTGAGTTGGAAACACATCCATGATATAAATGGGAAAGACAGATTGCAATGGTATATTGCAGCAGATACCACCGATGATAAAGAAAACAGATTAATCCAATTTGCTAGAATTCTGTGCGAAGAGGAAGGATATGAACCATCCCCTCGAATATGTCCGCATGATTTGTATTATGAAGATTATGAAGAGTATTTTTCTTGATAGAGATAAGGAGAACCAATGCCCGATAGAACACGCCCCGATGACGGCTGCCGTCATATGCCCAAACTGAAATGCCCGTACGGAAACCACCGCTTCGCCGATGTGCCGGATGTGAATTTCCGAAACGTGCTTGAACTGCGGAAACTGAAAGAATCTGAATCGCTTGGCTATGGTGATTCGATTCTCATTTGTCCGAAATGTCAGCAGCCAGTTGTTCTCAGTGTAAAAATCCTGCGCCAAGCGACAACGTATGCTGCTGTTCAAGCGCAAACCATATAACTGCCGCTTCGCGCGGCGAATACCTTCCATCCTCCCGGCTGTGAATTCGGGATCACACTTATAAAGTCAGGGTCGGAATCTGCATAACAATTCGATACAGTCCTGCGGGATATCTGTATCACGTTGTTGTGCGGATTCCGTTTTTCTATTTGAAAGGAGAACCATCATGAAAAAATGCACCTACAAAAACTATGAAGATCTCCCGCTGATGCTGAACGCCGAGACAGTTGGTAATGCACTCGGCATCTCCCGTTCATCCGCGTACGAGCTTATGAGAAAAGAAGGATTCCCGGCGCTGTGGATCGAGGGACGCGTTGTTGTGACGCGGGATAAGTTTATCGAATGGGTCGAACAGAACACGGGAAAGTGAGGTACAGTATTGAAAAATTCAACTGATCGGAATGATTACACTCTTGAAGAGTTCAAAGAAATCCTGCGCGATGTCTGTTTCCATCCCGACCGCATTCCAGGGCAGATCAATTTCGGGGTGGAAATGTGCGAGAATTACGCTTTGCAGGCATTGTGGTTTGTAAGGGAAATCCGGTTCAAAAGTTTTGTTTGCTCACAGCAAAGTGTGCGCGAATTGCTTTTGAACGGAATGACCGTATCCGAATTGGATATGGCAGAGCACCATGTGAAAACATCTCCGGGAATCGGACGGCAGCGGCTCGTCGCGAAAGTGCTGTTTTTCTATCTCTTGTTCGGCAACGATCTCTGGGGACCTCATTATGCAAAAGAAATTACGTCGGATGACATTGTGAAAATGCTATTGTATTTTCTGAAGCATGCGGAGTTTGATTTCGGTGAAGAATCGTTCGAAACAGAGGTGCTTGCATATGGACGAAAGCAGAATTGACTCACCCGAAACCGCGCAGAAATTCTTCGACCGATTTTTTGCATACGACTTGCTCGACCGTTATCCGAATCACAGGATCGCGACCGAAGCGGATTACTCTCTCCGCCTATTGTGGAGCGCTGAAAAAGTCTGCATTCAGGATTGGTCGTTCAGCGGAGATCGCGTGCGTGAAATTCTGTACGATGAGCTGACGATCGAAATTCTGCTCAACGCCATCGGCGCATACAAAATCTACTGCCCCGCGCCGTGGGATTTGTCGATCATCATTCTCGCAATGCTGACACTCTGCAAATACGATCCGGATCTGCTCGAGTCGACGAAGATGAATGAACTCCGTCAGCAGAGCATGATCTGCTTTGCAGGAAGCGGCTTCACCGATTATGCGAACGCGAAAAACAAAGCGGATTTCTTTTCGTATGCAAAAGGTAAATTTTTTCCGCTTCCCCAGCGCATCTTCAGTCTCGGGTTATCCTCGGGCGAAATTCTGGTGTATGCGTATCTGCTCTACTGTGAGGATCGGAAAACGTTCAAGTGCCATCCCAGCTACGCGACCATCGGAAAAGCGGTCGGCATGAGCAAGAACACCGTGAAAAAATATGTGGATGGGCTTGAAGAGAAGCGGCTGATCGAAACGCAGTACACGACGGTGCAGACGAAAGACGGTCATGTGCACAACGGAACGCTGGAGTACACGATTCTGCCGCTGAACATCGCGGAGGAGTATTTCGATGCAAAGCAAATGAAGCGGCTGGTGCAGGAACAGGCACGGGCGAATCTCTTTAAGAAGCGTGCGAAATTCGATAAGAAACGGGAGAAGTCAAAAGGTTAAAAACTGCGCCGCATAGTCAAAGAAAAGAGGTTTTGTGGGATTGCTTGGGACGGAATGACGCGGAACTTATTTCGAAGCGGGTTAAATGTCTGATAGCCATCATCCCATACACAGCACTCCGCAACAGCGGATTGCAGAGATAAACGGCGAAAATCAGAGCTTTTGAGAGATGATTCCGCTATAATACCTGATTGCTGTTTTGGGGCAAAGATTGCTCTTTGATAGCCGCGATTTGGGTTGGTTTGATTGCAACTTTTTTGATAACACTGCGATTCTGCCTGGATATACTCGGCAAGGTGTGGTATTGTGTTGTACTGAAAGGAGCGTGATTTTATGCCAAAACGCAGAGCAAGCGGCGACGGTACACTGCGAAAGCGAGAGGACGGTCGCTGGGAAGGCAGACTTGTGGTCGGTACAAAGAAAAACGGATTGCCACTGTACAAATGCTTCCTCAACAAATCGCAAAAGGAAGTGCTCGCGCGGATGGACGAGTACAAAGAAAGCCTCAAAGGAGCTGAGCTGTGTGAGGATTACCGCATGACCCTCGGCGAATGGCTGGACAAGTGGCTCGAGGAGCACATGGCGTTCAGCATCCGCGAGAGCACGAAGCAGGGCTACCGCAAATATATCGAATATATAAAACCGCACCTCGGTCACAAGCAGGTGGCATCGGTCACCACCGCCGACGTGCAGAAGATGTACAACAAGCTGAAGGAAAGCGGTCGCGTACGCAATCATCCGACGATGGGACATCAGCTTTCCGACAGCATGGTGCGAAGCATCCACATGATGCTCCACGAAGCGATGGACTACGCCATGCGTGAGCACATGATCCTGAAGAACCCCGCGGAAGGCACAACGATCCCGAAAGCCGCGGAGAAGGAAATGCAGATTCTGAGCGAGGAACAGATCCAGACCTTCATAGAAGCGATCAAGCAGGACGAAATCTGGTGCGACTTCTTCTACCTCGAGCTGATGACGGGACTTCGCGAGGGCGAGATCTGCGCGCTGAAGTGGAGTGACTTCGATGCGGAGGCGGGCAAGCTTGCGGTCTCCCGGACACTGCACAGCGACGGAACGACCGGTGAGACAAAGACCTACAGCGGTATGCGCAGCATAAAACTGCCGGAGAGCGCCGCCGAAATGCTACGGGAGCGAAAGAAAACGGCGCTGACCGAATGGATCTTCCCGAATCCCCTGAAGCCGGAGAAAGCGGTCCTCGGAAGCGCGGCGTACAACCGGCTGAAGAAGATTCTGAAGAAGTGCGGACTCCCGAACATCCGCTTTCACGATCTGCGCCACACCTTCGCCACCCAGGCGATCGCCGGCGGAGTCGATCCGAAAAGCCTGTCGCATCTGCTCGGGCACACCAAGGCAAGCTTCTCCCTCGACCGCTATACCCACGTCACAACCGAGATGCAGGAGAGCGCGGCGGCGACGATGGGCAGCTTCCTTGATAAAATAATCGGCAAGGAGGTGGACGGATGGGCAGAAGAAAAAACGGCACGGGAGGCGTAAGTCACCGCAAGGACGGCCGCTGGGAAGGCAGAGTTGTCATCGGCTACGATGAAAAAGGACTTCCGAAGACGAAAAACGTGCTTGCCAAGACCAAAGGCGAATGTCTGAAGAAGCTGAAAGCGCTGAAGGAAAGCCTTGAAATTGAAGAAAAGCCGAAGTACGGCAAGAACATGACCTTCGGCGAATGGATCGACTTCTGGTTCCGCGAATTCTGCTCCCCGCAGCTGAAGGATACCACGAAGCAGACCTACGGCTACCGCATTTACCAGCAGATCATCCCGAACGTCGGACACATTCCGCTGGCGGAACTGAAAACCAACGATCTGCAGGCGTTCTACGCACATCTGAAAACGGACGGACGGCTGATCCGACGGGAAACAAACGGGACTTCGCTGTCCGATGCGCACATCCGCGCCATCCACGCACACTGCAACGCGGCACTGAACAAAGCGGTGGAGGAAGGACTGATCGTCAGCAATCCCGCAAGCGACTGTAAACTGCCGCCGAAACACCACGGGGAGGTGAAGGTGCTGACGCATGAGGAGATGCATCGGATGCTGGTTCAGGCGAAGGCAGAGGGACTGTTCGAGCTGTTCTTCCTCGACCTCTCTACGGGTCTGCGGCGAGGGGAATTGCTCGGACTGCAGTGGGATGACGTGGACTTCAGGAAAAAGAACCTCCACGTCAGGCGGCAGGTGAATCGGGTGGACGGCAAGCTTGCCGTCAATACACCGAAGACGAAACGCTCGGCGCGGCCGGTTCCGCTGTCGGATTTCACGCTGTATGTGCTGGCGGAATACAAAAAGTCGTCAAGCGGCAAGTGGATCTTTCCGTCGCCGGTGAATCCGGACAATCCGCGGGAACCGTCCTCCGTCCGAAAGCGGCTGTCGGATATCCTCGAGCGCGCCGGATGCAAGCACGTCCGCTTCCACGATCTGCGGCACACCTTCGCGACGATGGCATTGGAGAACGGGATCGACATCAAGACTCTCGCGGAGATTCTCGGGCACAATACGGTGGCGACTACGATCAACACCTACACACACAGCACGGCAGAGATGCAGGCAGCAGCGGCGCAGAAAATCGACCGCGCGATCGCCGGTGTGGAAGCGGCGGAGGAAGAACCAACCGACACCGCCGATAAACCGAGCGAAGAAGCGCCCGCATTCGTGCCGACCGAAGGCAAGTATCGCAAGCGCGGCACCGGCTATGTGAAGCAGCTCTCCGCGAACTGCTGGCAGGGTCGGTACACGCCGAGAGTGGATGGCAAGCGTGTGAGTTATAATGTGTACGGCGCGACGGAGGCGGAATGCGAGGCGAAATTGGCGGAGAAGATCAAGGAAGTGAAGGCGGAGTTGGGGAGAATGTGAGGGGGTGAACGAATCGTTCACCCCTGTTTATTGCCGTTATCGGCAAAATTGAAGTAATATTATTTACAAAATGCCATATAAATTTTGCCGATAATGTGGTATAATATATTTATCGATTGGATAGAGGTGATTCTATGAACTATATTTCTGTAGCCGAAGCAGCAAAAAAATGGGGGATATCCGAGCGAAGTGTGCGGAATTACTGCGCGGAAGGTCGGGTTGATGGAGCCGAACTGATCGGCAAAACGTGGACGATCCCCGAAAATGCCGAAAAGCCGGGACGAAAGAAAAAAGCTTCCGCAGAACCGAAAACTTTGCTTGAAGTACTCAAAACGGAAAAAAGTGCAAAGCTGTCCGGCGGAATCTATCATAAAATACAGATCGAGTTGACCTACAATTCCAATCACATCGAAGGCAGCCGTCTGACACACGATCAAACGAGATATATTTACGAAACCAACACGGTTGGTATTACCGCTGATGCTGTGAATGTCGATGATATTGTGGAAACGGCAAATCATTTCCGATGCATTGATTTTGTTATTGACCGTGCGAGTGCGAACATCACCGAGGCGCTCATCAAACAGCTTCATTTCATTCTGAAAAGCGGAACCTCCGACAGCCGACTGGATTGGTTTGCGGTAGGAGATTACAAAAAAGTTCCGAACGAGGTCGGCGGAAAGGACACCGCTGCTCCGGAAGAAGTCGCAGATGCCATAAAGAAGTTACTTGCTGATTATAACAGTTTGGAAGAAAAGTCACTTTCGGATATTCTTGATTTTCATTACCGATTCGAGTGCATTCATCCGTTCCAGGACGGCAACGGCAGAGTCGGCAGGCTGCTTCTGTTTAAGGAATGCCTGAAGTATAATATCGTGCCTTTTGTGATCGATGAAAAACTCAAGATGTTCTACTATCGTGGGCTGACGGAATGGCCGAGAGAGAAGGGATTCCTCACGGATACATGCCTGTCGGCACAGGATACGTTCAAGTCGTGGCTTGATTATTTCAGGGTTCCTTATGAGGAATGATAAATGAAGGGGCAATCACTGAAAATGAAGGAAAGATTAATCATAATCGCCGCCGCAATTTCACTTGCAGTTCTGCTTAGCGCGTGCGGTGATAATACGGAAAACACTACAGAAAAGGAAATCGGTGCAGCCAGCACCGAGGTAAATGATGATATGATTAACCAAGAACAGAAGAACGCCTACCGCCAGATCAGTATGGACGAAGCTGTTACCATGATGGCACAGGAGAGCGACTACATCATTCTCGATGTTCGCAGACCTGACGAATTCGCTGAAAAGCATATTCCAAATGCGATAAATATTGCGAATGAAACTATCGGCACGGCGGAGATTCCTGAACTGCCGGACAAGGATCAGCTCATTATGGTGTACTGCCGAAGTGGACGGCGCAGTAAAGAGGCATCCGAGAAGCTGGTCAAGCTTGGGTATACGAATATCGTGGAGTTCGGCGGGATTCTTGATTGGACGGGGGATGTTGTTGGTGGTCAATAAAAACACCGCTGTAGACAAAGAAGATATGCCACATTGAACCATTGCAAATAGTTAACAATAGGAGAGATTATGTCAAAGAGTAAGAATAGGGGGCCTGCTCCTTCTCCCAAAACGATTAGTATTCTAATCGCACGAGCAGGTGGTAGATGTCAGTTCGAAAACTGCAATAAAAATATTTTTTTGGATGAAGTTACATTGGACGATACTAATGACTCCAATGTTGCACATATAATCGCATCCAGTCCAAAAGGCCCGAGGGGGAGTCAAACACTGTCGTTTGCAATGTCAGATAAAATCGAAAATCTTATGTTGATGTGTTTAGACCATCATCATTTGATAGATGAAAAAGGGCGGGAACACATTTACACAGTTGAAAGGTTGAACGCAATGAAAGCATCACAGGAAGAACGGGTTCAAAAGTTAATGGACAACCTTAACGCCGATGTAACCATGATGCTTCACCTTACTTCACCTATAAAAGGAAAACAAAGCGATTCCTTCTCCGCAAGAGAAGCAGCGAAGGCGTTCCTGCCTCGTATGAGAGCAGAATCAGAATATGCCATGACGATATCAGTTCCTGCCTTCGGAGAGTATAGGAGTGAGGAATATTGGCAAAAAGCAGAGCAGTGGCTGGATAATCATTTTTGTTATACTGTGAGATCCAAAGTTAATAATTGCCCTAACACTCACCTTTCTGTTTTTCCATTAGCGCCAATTCCGTTGATTGTAAAGCTGGGATTTCTTATGGGAGATAAGATGCGTGCCAATGTTTATCAAAAAACAAAGCAGCTCGACACATGGGAGTGGCAAAGCACAGTACTCACTAATGATTTTAAGGTTGAAGAAAAGACATTTGAAAGCGGAGTTGGTATTGCGATTGTGCTGTCGGTTACTGCTGAAATTGAAATGGAGGCAGTTCTTAAGGTGGCTACTTTTAAGACCGTATACATTCTGCGTGCGGATCGTCAAGGAGATGAAAGCATTAAAAGCGAGCAAGACCTTTCTGCCTTTTGGCATAAATACAAAGAGCTATGTGAGAGTTTAAAAGGCAAAGAAGAGCTATCAGTATTCCCGGCAGTACCTGTATCTGCGGCTTTTGAAATGGGAAGAAGATACATGGTAGGTGTATATCCTAAAATGGTCATTTATGACAGGGACGGAGATTTCTTTGAAACCTTAACAATAGGAGATTAAAATGATTGACAGAGAAACTTTATACGAAAAAATAGCGGATGCAATCAATATATCTGAGGAAATGTTTGATTATGCTGAGGCAGAGTATAAGAAAATAGCCAAATGGATCGAGGAGAATTCCAAGGATTACGACATCGTGATCTATCCACAGGGTTCGTTCGCTTTAGGAACTGCAGTAAAACCGTACGAGAGAGAAGATGAGTATGATGTGGATTTGGTATGTGAATATCAAAAGGACTACGGATTTACTGCCAAACGCCTAAAGAAAACAGAAGTGTACTCTGTTCTCACCGGGTATGCAAGAGCTTTTCGTATTAAAGAAAAACGTCGTTGTTGGCAGGTTACATATGAGCACAATAAAAAATTCCATCTTGATGTAATCCCGGCGGTGCTTAGAGGAAACTATATCGATATTACTGAACAGCTTTCAGCCGAGAGATATGAGTATATCGGTAGCAACCCCAAGGGATATATTTTTTGGTTTCAATCCAAGCAACGTATTCGCTATAACGCGATTCGGACTGGTATAGTAGCTAATCAAAAGGGGATTTATACATACGGAGAAATTCAACCTATTAAAGAGTATAAGATCAGAACTCCTTTACAAAAGGCCATTCAGATATTGAAACGCCACAGGGATATCCTTTTTAAGGATGACACCGATAACCTTACACCGATCTCCATTTTGATAACGACCATTGCTGCTGAATTGTACAAAAATGAAGGTACAATAACTGAAACACTAAACTCCATTTTGGGCAGTGCCAAGGAATATGTGGAAGAACATAAGGAAAACGGAAAGTACTATATATACAATCCCAGCCTTCCCAGCGAAAACTTTGCAGACAAGTGGGAAGAACATCCCGAAAGAGCAGAAGCGTTTTTGAACTGGCTTGATGATGCCAAAAAGGATTTGATGGATAATTTTACTACAGCACAATCTGACGTTGAGATTGCAACGCTTGTAGAATGCGCTTTAGGACGTAGTGTAACTCAGTTTGTTTTTAGAGGCAATAATGCAGTTATAACTGAATCCTCTAACGATTGCGAAGGGGTAGAGAAAGCACTCGTTCCCTATAAAGTGCAGGCAATATTATCGGCTCCGCAACGGCAGAAATTACCCAGTTATCCCAGGGGATATAGGGTTATCATTGGAGCTACAATTGAGAAACCAGATGGTATCAAATATAGGTATAAAAGCGATGACGCACCTATAGACAAAGATTGCTCAATTGTATTCATAGCAGGATTTAGTGGTGTACAAAAACCATTTAAGTTAAAATGGCAAGTTGTAAATACTGGTTATCAAGCAAGATCCGTAAATGGATTGCGTGGTGAATTCTCAGAAGAAGGCGTAAATGAGATAAAGCACCGCGAAAGCACACTATATACTGGCTCACATGCAATACAATGCTTCGTAATAAAAAAAGGGCGTTGTGTCGCTCAAAGTAAAATATTCATTGTTAACATCAAGTGACGGAGAAATAGAAATATGTTAATAAGGAGCATTTTTCTAATGACTAATGATGATATAATTTTTAGTTATGCATCAGATTTTAAGGTGGCAACTGAAAGAGCACGAGATGCAGGCTTGTTTGTAAAAGATTTTTCATTTTATAACTTCCCCAAAGCATGTTGTGGCGATACATGCTATCTTTTGGGAGAATATTTATACCATAAAGATATTAAAACAATTTACGTTTGCGGAGATCTTGACGGACAATCACATGCATGGCTTGTTGTAAAAGATAAGCGTATAAAGGCCCCCACAATACGCTATGTAGAAATACCGTGTGTTGTAAGATCGTTCTTGAACCAATACGGGGGCAATCAATATGAGGAAAAAATTGAACTGTGCAATTATGAAGAAACAGATATTAATCACGGATTGATTATTGATATTACTGCTGATCAATTTGGTGAACCTTCGGTTTATGTAGACCATATGGGGGATTTTCATAAACAATTTAATTTTGTAGCTGCCCATGACTATACGGGATTAGGAAGTTTGCGCCTCAAACAGATGTATAACACTATTTTGGATTTTATAGAATGAAAGGATAAGAAGAAATATGGATTGCGTAAAATGCGGAAATGAAATGATAAAGGGAACAATCAATACAAAAATAGATATCTGGGGGGAAGAAAAGATTCGCCCACCATTTGCTCTAACACAAACATCGTATTCTCCGGTATATGTATACGTTTGTGAGAAATGCGGATATATGGAATTCTATACTAATCCAAACAGTAGCAAGTAATTATAAAAATTTGCACTTTTCATATCGTAGAAAAGTGTAAAAATCTCCGCAACTGATCAAACATACAGTCAAAGGCAAAAACTGGGCTTAATCACATATCAAATCCTGCACCGCATAATCAAAGAAAAGGCGCCCGAGCAGCACAGCTCCACCGCCAAATTCACTCATGTGGTCACCGACTATGGTCTTACATGTGGTCAAAGGCGAAAAATGGGCTTGTTCAACCCCGGGAGCAGGGAAGAACAAGCCCATTCTTTATATCACGAAAACGCGCGATTTCACGAACTTTTGCAAGAAAACAAAAGAAAAACGGGGAATCGTAAGATTCCCGTTTTCCTGGTCTGAGTGACTGGACTTGAACCAGCGGCCTCTACCACCCCAACGCGCCTGTGGCAGATGCCTGTTTTCAGATTTTGTCGGTTATCTCATAAAAATGTGCGTAAAATCAATAATTTTTTGCGCATTTTCAGAAAAAAGTTTCGGGAGAGTATGCACTTTATGCACCGCTTTTTGGGCGGGTTTTGTTCATAGTATGCACTAACTATGCACTAAAATCGCAGTACACTCGCGGTTCAGAGCGTAGTGTTGCGGCCATTTTCAGCCTTTTTCATGCGGTTTTCGGCGTACTATGAACTGAATAATCAGCTGATTGTTAGGGCTATTGTACCTCTGATTCGGTCGTTTGTCAAGCGTTTCGGAAAATAAAATTCTCGATCTAAACAAATTAGCGGAAGAAGCGATATTCGTCTATGCCTTCCGACACGGAGTGCAGCTGACGATAGAGTCACTTCGCTGATTCAAACAATGAAATATTCAGGAATAAGTTCGGTACCTCCGGCTTATTCCTTTTTCGTTGCATAAAATGTGATGCGTTTTCAAAAAGTCGTTGCATTTTTTGTAATTTTGTGATATAATATACTCGTAGAATTATATGGAGGTGCAAAGATGTACCGTATTGCAATTGAAAAATTATTAAAATGGAAAGACAGTAAACGCAGAAAACCTCTGATTATCGAGGGTGCTCGTCAGGTAGGCAAGACCTGGCTGATGAAAGAATTCGGTCGTCAGGCATATGCCGAAACCGTATATATAAACTTTGACTCAAATTCAAGAATGTCGGAGCTTTTCTCTGCCGATCTGGATATAGAACGCATTATGCTCGGGCTTGAGCTTTACGCCGGCAAAAAAATCAATCCCGATAATACGCTGCTGATTTTTGACGAGGTTCAGGAAGTACCGAGAGCCTTGTCCTCTCTCAAATATTTTTGCGAAAACGCACCGCAGTATCACATCGTGTGCGCCGGATCGCTTCTCGGTATCGCTCTGCACGGCGGTACGTCCTTTCCCGTGGGCAAAGTTGACTTTTTGAAGCTCTATCCCTTATCCTTCAAGGAATTTTTGATGGCAATGGGTAAGGAACGCTTTGCAGAACTGCTGGATAAACAGGATTTCCAAATGGTCAGCAGCTTCAAACAGACCTATATCGATGCACTGAAGCATTATTACTTTGTCGGCGGTATGCCCGAGGCGGTGCAGAGCTTTGCCGACAATAAGGATTTCAACGAGGTGCGCGACATTCAAAAACGTATCCTCGCTGCTTATGAACAGGATTTTTCCAAGCACGCACCTCACGAAATCGTACCAAAAATCCGTATGCTTTGGAACAGCATCCCCTCTCAGCTTGCTAAGGAAAATAAAAAGTTTATCTACGGTCTTGTCCGTGAGGGCAGCCGTGCGAAGGATTACGAAACCGCACTGATGTGGCTCTCCGATTGCGGACTCGTCCACAAGGTCAGCCGTGTGAACACCGCCGGCATTCCGCTGAAAGCATACGAGGATTTGAAAGCGTTCAAGTTATTCGTGGTAGATGTGGGACTCCTCGGCTGTATGACGGGACTTCGCGGAAGCACGCTCCTTGACGGCAATGATCTCTTTGTGGAGTTCAAGGGTGCGCTGACTGAGCAGTATGTGTGTCAGCAGCTGAAAACCATCGAGGATCTGGGTGTCTACTACTACACCAACGACCGCGGTTCCTGTGAGATCGATTTTGTCATCGACAGCGGTGAGCAGATCATTCCCGTCGAGGTTCAGGCGGAGATCAATCTGCAAACCAAGAGCCTCAAGACGTACAGAGAAAAATTCACCCCCGAATGCTCCATCCGCACCTCAATGGCGGACTACAAAGAGGAAGATTGGCTCATCAATCTGCCGCTGTACGCGATTGAAGAAGTGGGGATGGTGCCGAGCAAACGATGATGGAGTGTTGGCGAGAGTAAACCAAATAAGAAACGAAAAAAGGAGAATATATGCCGCTACAAATCATAAGAAACGATATAACAAAAATGCAGGTGGATGCGATTGTCAACGCCGCCAATGAATCTCTGCTCGGCGGTGGCGGCGTGGACGGATGTATTCATCGTGCCGCCGGTAAGGAATTGCTTGCCGAATGCCGCACGCTTGGCGGCTGCAAGACGGGATGTGCCAAGATAACAAAAGGATACCGCCTGCCGGCAAAATACGTCATACATACCGTCGGTCCAATCTACAAGGACGGAAATCAAGGCGAGCAGGCATTCCTTGAAAACTGCTATAAAACCTCCTTGCAGCTTGCAAAGGAGTATGGCTGTGAATCGGTGGCGTTTCCGCTGATTTCGTCGGGGGTATACGGCTACCCAAAGGACAAAGCGCTGAAGGTTGCAGTCGATATGATCAGCAGCTTTCTTATTGAAAACGAGATGACCGTATACATCGTGATTTTCGACAAAGCCGCGTATCAGATCGGCGAAAAGCTGTTTTCCGACATTGCCGAATACATTGACGATCATTATGTGGACGAGCATACCGATAAGCGCCGTGAGCGTTTCCGTATGAACGCTCCAATGAAGCCGTTTATGGCGATGGACGATGCTTGTAAGTGCAAGGCAATGGCAGTCGGCAGTGGACTTGACGATGCGCTTTCACAGATGGATGAAAGCTTTTCCGAGATGCTTCTCCGCAAGATCGACGAGAGGGGAATGACCGATGCACAGTGCTATAAAAAGGCAAACATCGACCGCAAGCTGTTCTCGAAGATCCGCAGCGACGTGAACTACAAGCCTTCAAAGCCGACCGTTCTTGCCTTTGCCATTTCACTTGAACTTTCCCTTGCCGAAACAAAAGATATGCTGATGAAGGCAGGCTTTGCGCTGTCGCACAGCAATAAGTTTGACATCATCATTGAATACTTCATCAAAAACGGAAATTATAATATCTTTGAAATAAACGAGGCGTTGTTTGCCTTTGACCAAAGTCTGTTAGGAGCGTGATACAATGTTAAAATTTATCTGTTACCCCAAGTGCACCACCTGCCAAAAGGCGAAAAAGTGGCTGGATGAAAACAAAATCGAATACGAACTACGTGATATAAAACTTGACAATCCCACCCTCGAAGAATTGACAGAATGGTATAAGAAAAGCGGATTGCCGCTGAAAAAATTCTTCAACACAAGCGGTCTGCTCTATAAGTCGCTTGAACTGAAAGACAAGCTTCCAACCATGACCGAGGAAGAAATGCTGAATCTGCTTGCAACCGACGGGATGCTTGTGAAAAGACCGCTGCTTATCGGACAAGATTTTGTCCTCGTAGGATTCAAGGAAGCCGAGTGGAAAGAAAAAACGAATCCATAATTGTCGCCTGCCATGCGACCAAACCTCTCTTATTTTGATGTAAAATATAGGCATCAAATGAAAGAGAGGTTTTTATTATGAAAAACAACATCACCGAACTCGTATTTATCCTTGACCGAAGCGGATCTATGGCAGGGCTGGAGAGTGACACCATCGGCGGCTTCAACGCGATGATCGAAAAGCAAAAGAAGATTGACGGCAAGTGCTTTGTGTCTACCGTGCTGTTTGACAATGTCAGTGAAGTGCTCCACGACAGAGTTGACCTTGCGGCGATTCAGCCGATGACCGACAAAAACTACACCGTGGGCGGCTGTACTGCGCTCATTGATGCAATCGGCGGCGCGATTCATCACATCGGAAACATCCACAAATACGCGCGTCCCGAGGATGTGCCGGAGCATACGGTGTTCGTGATTGCCACCGACGGCATGGAAAATGCAAGCCACAGATACACCGCCGATAAAGTAAAAAAGATGGTGCAGAGGCAGACCGAAAAATTCGGATGGGAATTCTTGTTCCTCGGCGCGAACATTGATGCTGTGGAAACGGCAAGCAACATCGGAATTGCCAAAGACAGAGCAGTCAACTACCACAGCGACAAGGAAGGCACCGCGCTCAATTATTCCGTGATGAGTGAAGCAATTTGTAATGTCAGGTGTGCGAAACCGCTTACGGCAGATTGGAAAGCGGAGATTGACCGGGACTACAAGAGCAGAAAGAAAAAGTAAGAGGTGAGTGTGGCGAATCCAACGTACAAAGTGTTTGTTATCGGGCAGCGTAGGCTCAACTACTGCGGCGGATTTGGGGTGGAGGTGTGAAATAACGAATCAATTGTAAATTTTCCGGCGCACATATTGACACTGTACTTCTTTAGGAGTATAATATAAGCGGAATAACTCCAGAGAAGTATAGAGGTGTGGATTATGAGCAAACTGATTTTATATCACGGTTCACCCGAAATCATTCAGAAGCCCGTGTTCGGAAAAGGTAAATCCTATAACGATTACGGGCAAGGCTTCTATTGCACAGAGCATCTTGAACTTGCGAAGGAATGGGCTTGTACCGAAAATACGGATGG
Organism: Clostridia bacterium; assembly: GCA_017468385.1. Lineage (GTDB taxonomy): Bacteria > Bacillota > Clostridia > Oscillospirales > CAG-272 > SIG701. Next base: position 122,388 of record JAFUIQ010000032.1, on the reverse strand, counting down.
ATACGCAAACAAGTACGAAATTGACACTGACGGTCTTGCGATCCTGAATCTCTCCTCGGATGAGTACACCATCCTGCATTGGCTGGCTCTGCTGATGGAATATCGCAAATTCCGTATATCCACGCCTGTTATGAAACGGGGAGCAGAGTGGCTGAGGGAAAACTTCCTCATCGACCTCACACCTTACGATGCCGTGATCGGTTACCGTGCGGACGATTCATACTTCTCCTTTGCGAGAGCATTTGTGAATAACGAAATCTCGCTTACCCAGCTTTCCTATGCCATGCGGCTCGGCAAGCTCGGTGAGCAGTTCGTGCTGAAAAGTCCCGCTGCCTTTGAGAGGATTCAGTTTATGTCATACGAAATGGCAGACAACACGGAGTTTTACGCAAAACGAAAAGCTCGTGACGATGAAGCAAGAGCCGCATTCAACGCAGAGCTTGAAAAGGATGATCTGAACGGTCTTTATATGAGAGATATTATCCGTGAGGAGGTAAAGCCGAATGATCCGCGCTTACGATAATCAGTATCTTGACGACGCTATGAAATGTCTTGGCGAAGCGATGGACTATGCCGCCAATCGCTGTAAAATGGATATGGACGTCTTCCTTGAACTGTTCATCGGCACCGGCTATGCGGAACAGTTTGCCGCAGGTGTTCCAAAATATGTGTCAGGCACATCCGGCACGGAGTTGGTCATAGATGTTCTGACAAAGACCGGAATGGATATGGAATATCCCCAAGCAGAGGTTGATTACGATTATTCACCTCAGTATTGGTGTGGCTGGATTCTCGCGTATTATCAATGGTACACCGGACGGAGCTTCAAGGAGATTCGTGAGCATATCACCATGCAGGAGATCGAAAAGCTCTATCCTACTCTGCACGAGGCATCCGAGAAAAAGTTTGTGGATACCGTCAATCGTATAATCCGAAAGAAGAATCCACCGACTCGCCTGCAGGCACAGCGCAAGATCAGCGGATACTCCCAGCGTGAGCTTGCCGAGAAGGTCGGCATCAGTGTGCGGACACTGCAGCAGTATGAAATCCGCGCGAAGGATATCAACAAGGCGGCCGGCGTGACGCTGCTTGCACTCGCAAAGGTGCTCGGATGTCGGGTGGAGGATTTGTTGGAGTGTGACAGCGGTGAGGTTGAGGGGAACAACTAAAACTGCTGCTTACCAAAATAAGCAATATTTCAAAAATGGAAAATAGAATAGTTTTATCACGCGGAGTTCTTATACGGAGTTCCGCTTTTTTATTGCTCAAATCGATCATTCTCGTTTTTTGCAACATACCGAAGATTTGTAACTATTATTCCTCAAATCATTGACATTGTGCCGATAGTGTGCTATAATCATACTGATATATTATAATCATTTCTACTCTTACAGACGAAGAGGTGCAGATATATGGCAATGAGAACACATGAAGCAGCTGAAAAATGGGGCATCACCGCTCGCCGTGTCCGCGTTCTGTGCGTGAACGGCCAGATCGACGGTGCGTGGCGTGAGGGCAAGATCTGGTACATCCCCGATAACGCGCCCAAGCCTGCAGACGGGCGTATCCGCAGCAAAGAAACGCTGATCGTGCAGATTGAGCGAAAAAAAGCAGAGCTTGACACCCGCCGTCCGCTGACCGAAGGCGAAGTCGCCCGTCTCAATGAAGACTTTATGATCGAATACACCTACAATTCCAATGCGATCGAGGGCAACACGCTCACTCTTCGCGAAACAGATATGGTGCTGAAGGGCTTGACCATTGATCAGAAACCGCTGAAGGATCACATGGAGGCGGTTGGTCATAAAGACGCGTTTTACTTCATCTGCGACCTTGTGACGGATAAGGTGCCGCTGTCTGAATCGGTTATCAAGCAGATTCACACGCTCGTACTTGCCGACAAGCCGATGGATCGCGGCGTATACCGCCGTGTCCCCGTCCGCATTATGGGCGCGAAGAACGAGCCTGCACAGCCGTATATGATCGAGCCGAGGATGTATGAACTGATGCAGAAATATGCTGCAGACAAGCGGAATATCGTCGAGAAACTTGCCGATCTGCACGTTGAATTTGAGTCAATCCATCCGTTCATCGACGGCAACGGCAGAACCGGACGGTTGATTGTGAATTTGGAACTGATGAAAGCTGGCTATCCGCCGATTGATATTAAGTTTACTGACCGTATGCGGTATTATGAGGCGTTCGAGAACCGCGATGAAATGGCTCGGCTGTTTGGGGAGTATTTGAGTAAGCGGTTGGATCAGTATCTTGAGGTGTTGGGGTAAACACAATTATGGAAAAGAACAAAATCGACATAAAAGAAAACTATATTTATCGTTTGGATAACGAACTGCTGACCATCCTTCTGCGAGATAGATCGTCAGGAAAGAGCATTATTTGGGCAACCGATAACTATAGTTCGCGTGGCTTCGGATACCAAAGCTGCGACCATATAACCGTTGAAACCATCACGGGCTATCACGGAAACATAATTAAGCCGAGAACGGAAAAATCCAAAAAGGAACAAACCGACCGTATTCGTGATAAAGCGGAGGTGTTCACTCCTTCTTGGATTTGCAACAAACAGAATAATCTCGTCGATAATGCGTGGTTCGGTACGGACTTTGTGTTCAACAAAGAAATAGATAAGACTTGGGTAGCAACCACCGATCCGATCGTGTTCCCCACGGCAACAGGCAAGACATGGCAAGATTATATCAACGATGTTCGTTTGGAGATCACCTGCGGCGAAGCACCGTACCTTGTCAGCCGTTACGATACCGTCAGCGGATATATGATCGAGCTTTCACAGCGCATTGGATTACTTGACAGGAAGCTCCGTGTCGTAAGCGAGAATACACAAACAGAAAAAGAATGGCTGAAATGGGCAATCAAGTCAGTTCAGAACACCTACGGCTACGATTGGCAGGGCGATAATGTGCTTCTGGCACGAGAAAACCTGCTCTTTACCTTCATTGACTACTACAAAGCGAAGTTTGATAAAGAACCCGGCATCGACATTCTCAAAAAAATCGCCGAAATCCTCTCGTGGAATATATGGCAGATGGACGGTTTGAAATTCGTTATCCCCGAAAGTTGCAAAGAGATAGATGATGGGCAACTCTCCTTGTTCGACACGAACACTGAGAAACAGCCTTGCCCCGGATGTGCCAAGAACAATCCCTATACACACACAGGTGTTTACTGTATCATTAAGGATTGGAAGGCAAACAAGAAGGTTACCTTCGTGTCCCTCCTGAAAAAAGATTGATTGGAGCATTATGATGAAAGACTTAAGCATACTTGACAGCTTAATAACAGGTCGCGTAGAACCTCATATATATGCTTTTACCACGAATACGATCCCGAATTATCTGAAGGTTGGCGATACCTACCGTCCTGTGTCCAAGCGACTCAGCGAATGGCGAGAGTATTTCCCGAATCTTGAACAGAAGTTTGAGGGTAGTGCGAGAATTGCGGATGATGTGTATTTCCGTGACTTTGCTGTGCATTACTTCTTGGAATCGGAAAAACATAGAACCCGTCTTGCAGAAACCGATCTCCCTGAAGGAGTTTACTATTCGCGAGAATTCTTTAGAGAAGCGACCGTAGGTGATGTGGAAGAAGCAATCACAGATATTCACGACGACTACCACAGAAAATCAGGTAAATATCATTATTATGATGCCACTACACAACTGCCGACTACCGAGAAATATGCCTCCACGGGCATGTGGTTTCCTCGTCCGAATCAGCAGGCAACCATAGATGCGTTTAAGAGAGCCGTAGCAAACGGCAGAACGCATCTGCTTATGTACGCCGTAATGCGTTTCGGTAAATCCTTCACCTCCATGTGCTGTGCGAAGGAAATGGGTGCAAAGCTAGTTGTGGTAGTTTCCGCAAAAGCCGATGTTCGCGATGAGTGGAGAAAAACGGTAGAGAGTGCCGAGAACTTCAGAAACGAGTATGAGTTTTTCTCTTCTGCCGATTTGGAAAACAATTATAGCATCATTACCGATACTCTTGATCACCCCACCGCACCGAAAAAGGTCGTTGTGTTCTTAACCTTGCAGGATCTTCAAGGCGAGAATATTAAGGACAAGCACGCTCAGATTTTCGGCCGCAAGATTGATCTCCTTCTCGTCGATGAAACACACTTTGGCGCGAGAGCCGAGAAATACGGTGCTGTGCTTCGTGCAAGTCAAGGCGAGAAGCTTTCCAAGGAAGAAAAATATGCTGTTGAGGATATTTTGGAAAGCACGAAGGAATTCGATGTCAATGTGACCGTTCACCTTTCGGGCACGCCGTATCGCATTTTGATGAGCGATGAGTTCGATAGAGAGCAAGACTTGATTGCATTTTATCAGTTCACCGATATCGTCCGTGAGCAGGAGGAATGGGATAGAGATAACTTTGCCAAGGACGAGCCGAAGGAAGAATGGGAAAATCCTTATTTCGGTTTCCCTCAGATGATAAGATTTGCATTCAATCCGAATGAGTCCGCGCGCAAGCGCATGGCAGCTTTGCGTGAAAGCGGTATGTCGGATGCTTTCTCCGCGCTCTTCAAGCCAAAATCCGTTGGCAGAGCCGATGACGGAAGCCACAAGCTGTTCGTTCACGAACAGGAAATCCTTGAACTGCTTGAAGTTATTGATGGAAGCAAGGAGGATGAGGAACTGCTCGGATTCCTTGATTACGATAAAATCAAGGACGGCAAAATGTGTCGCCATATCGTTATTGTTTTGCCGTACTGTGCTTCTTGCGATGCAATGGAAGCATTGATCAGAGGCAACGCCGATAAATTCAAGAATCTGAACGACTACGAGATTATCAACATCTCCGGCGTGGACAATCCTAACAGATACAAGAAACCGAGTGATATCAAGAAAGCAATCAGCACCTGCGAAGCACAAGGAAAGAAAACCATTACATTGACGGTCAACCGCATGCTGACAGGTAGTACTGTTCCCGAATGGGATACTATGCTGTTCCTCAAAGATACATCCTCTCCGCAGGAATACGATCAGGCAGTATTCCGTTTGCAGAATCAGTACATAAAGACCTTTGTGGATGAAAACGGCGAAACGATCAAGTTCAATATGAAGCCTCAAACTCTTCTCGTTGACTTTGATCCCGACCGTGTTTTCGTTATGCAAGAGCAAAAGGCACAGGTCTATAATGTCAATACTGATGAAGCTGGAAACAGCAAGCTCCGTGAGCGTATTGAGGAAGAACTGCGTATCTCTCCCGTTATCGTGATGAACAAGGACAAGATTGTTCAGATCACGGCAACGGATATACTGAAAACTGTTAGCGAATACTCCAAATCGCGCGGAGTAGCGGAAGAAACCGTTGAAATCCCCGTAGATATGTCCTTGCTTGATATTGCAGCTATTCGTGCAGCCATTGAGCGTGAAAACGAACTTGGCTCGAAAGCAGGTCTCACCATCAAGGGCGCAGACGGTGATGGCGATTACCTGGACACGCCCGATGATACCGAGCAGGCCGATACCACAGGAGGAACAGACACGACCACAGAAACGGATACGCCGACCGGCGAACCTGCCGACACAACACAGGCAGAAGAAAAAACCAAGGATGCCGTAAAGCAGTTCAGATCTTACTATGCGAGAATTCTGTTCTTTGCATTCCTTACCAAGAACACGGTTATTTCTCTCAGCGATATTATTGACTGCATCGACGAGCCGAATAACGCCCGTATTGCAAGAAACCTCGGCATAAGCAAGGTTGTGCTTGAAGGAATGTTGGCACACGCTGACAAGTTTGTTCTCAGCCGTTTGGATTATAAAATCCACAATCTCAATCAACTTTCGCACGACGATAGCGTTGAACCAATTAAGCGTGCATCCGTATCCGTTCAGAAATTTGGAAAGCTCGGAGAATCCGAGGTTATCACACCGAAACATATCTGCAAGGATATGATCGATATGATTGACGATGCCGATTTGAGAGCCGTAATCGATAGTGGAAACAAGGTGCTTGATATCGCAGGCAAGGCAGGCGAATTCGCCCTTGCCGTGTTTGAAAAGTATATCGCGTTGGGCTATGATAAAGAAGCATTGAAGGATGCAATTTACACCATTCCCACGTCAGGCATCACCTACGAGTTTACCCGTATGATATACGAGATTTTGGGCTTGAACGTGGATAATATCGCTTCCAAGTTCACCTCCTACAACCTTTTGGAGGTTAAGGACGAGGACGGAGATATCGACTATACGAAGATAGTAGCCTTGTTAAGGCAGAACAAACCGTTTGATAGTATTAGAATGAACGATGAAATTACAGAAGGAGATGAGATAGTGAATTTTGATATTGCAGTAGGCAATCCCCCCTATCAGGAGGAAGGATTCAACAACGGACGCAAATTGCCAATTTACGATTCCTTTATGGATATATCTTATACAATCTCTCAGCAGGCTGTTTTAATAACCCCGGCGCGCTTCTTGTTTGAAGCAGGTCAGACCGCTAAGGATTGGAACAGAAAAATGCTTAATGATGAGCATTTCAAAGTTATGATGTATGAACCCGATGCATCCACCATTTTCTCGAATGCTGAAATCAAAGGTGGCGTAGCCATATCAATGCGTGATTCTAAAAAGAAGTGCGGTAAGATTGGCGTATTTACTGCCTATACGGAATTGAATAGCATCTTGAAAAAAGTAAGCACCGCAGAAGAAGGAAAAGTAAAATTGGATTCTATTATTTCCTCTCAAGGCATTTATCGTTTCTCCGATAAACTGTTCGTAGATCATCCCGAGGTTGAAACACTTTCGGGCAACGGAACTGGTGCTAAAATTATATCCAAGATTGTCGATTCGCTTCCAACCGTATTTATGGATGCACCCGGAACAGGCACGGCATGCGTAAAATTCCTTGCCAAAACCAAAGCCGGTCGTGAGTTCAAATATATTCGCAGAGAATATTTACAGGACAACTCCTATCTCGATACATTCAATGTTATGATTCCCGAGTCTAATGGAAGCGGAGCATTTGAAACATTAGTTGCACCCCTTATCGCGGCGCCCGGAGAAGGTTCTGCTGATACATTCATTAGCATGGGTTTGTTCGCAACGGAAGCTGAAGCAGAATGCTTGAGAAAGTATATCAAAACGAAGTTTGCACGCGCATTGTTGGGCGTGAAGAAGGTAACACAGCACAATCCCAAGGCAACATGGGAATATGTTCCTATGCAAGACTTCACCGCAGCTTCTGATATTGATTGGAGCAAAACGATAAGCGAGATTGATGCACAACTGTATGCTAAGTATAACTTAACCGCAGAAGAAATTGCATTTATTGAGTCAATGGTTAAGGAGATGGAGTAAAAATGACAGACTATTTGAAGATATACGAAAAATACAAGGATGTCCAAGAGGTTAAGGATTACATCGACGATGTAATCCTCCTCCGACATTACCATGCTACACAGCAATATTCTCAAATGCAAGAGCATATTCGCAATCTGATGAATAAGTATCTTGTTGAAACTCTTGTTTGGAATACTGTGAATACTGCTCAACCGACAACATTTGAGCAATCCTACGTTAATGCTGAGAACTTTTTGCAGATGCAAGGGGCAAAAATAATTGTAGAAAAGGTAAAGGATTATGCTCAGCGTTTGACTGCCGATGATATTTTATTTGTAGAATACCTGGTAAACCACGTGAAGTAAGGATGTGTGTGCCTTTGATAAACCAACTTATTGCAGAAATCAACGAAGCTTTATCTCATAATTTATATTTTGCTGCGCTATCACTGGCACTTACTCTTCCTGATATATGCGGCAAAGCTGAATATCCAGATAAAGGATCCACAAGCCGTTATAAGCTCTGGTATGATGAGTATATCGGACAATATGAAAAATCTCCGTCTATTGACGGAGTGCCAGATATGCCTTATTTGAGCGGTGAAATTGTATATAATTTCAGAAGTTCGCTGTTCCATCAAGGAAATCCCAACCTGGATAATGATGAATACAAAAAGCGCAATAAAAAAGAGTGTCCAATCGAACACTTCAAAATTGTTGTCGAGACCGAGAAACCATATAAAATATACGGTGGAGAAGCAGGCTCCTTAACCATTGATAATAATGGCGTAGAGCATCGTGAATATCGCGTCAATGTCAGAAGACTTTGCATGATACTTTGTTTGGCATCAGAGTCCTATTACAATAAGAACAAGGAAAAGTTCACGTTTTTTAATTACTCTATTTTGGATTGGGATAAATACATAGACAGCCTTCCAAAAGAGGATCGCGATATGATGTTTGAAGAGATGCTAAATGTAACAGACGAAAATACATGTGAAAGCGAAGTGCATTCTCTATGAATCAAAATAAAGGTGTAATTTACATTCTTACAAACCCGTCTTTCCCTCAATATGTAAAGATCGGTTATGCAGATAACGTGGAATCGCGGTTGAAACAACTGAATAACAGCGAGTGCATACCTTTTGCTTTCCGAATTTACGCTACATACGAGGTCGAGGAGCGTTTGACCGATTTGAAGCTTCACGCGCTGATTGACCAGCTCAATCCGAATCTGCGTTCTATCGACGAAGTGGACGGCAAAAAGCGTGTTCGTGAGTTCTATGCGATGTCGAAGGAACAGGCGTATTCTATCCTTGAAACGATTGCTATTCTCGGCGGGCGCAAGGACAGGCTTCATCTGTATGAGCCGACCACGGAGGAGAAAAAGAGCGAGAATTTGGCACAGGAGATTGAGGAAGAACACATTGAGCGTCTTTCTCCGTTTGCCTTCTCCAAGTGCAAAATCCCTGTTGGTGCAACGATTACGTTTATTCATCAGGGCAACGCTAACTCTGGCGCACAATGTACTGTAGTGGATGATAAAACGGTTGACTATCAGGGGCGCAGATTATCCCTTTCCGCCCTCGCAACCGAGCTTACAGGAAGCAAATGGGGCGTTGCCGGACCTCGATATTTCAAGTATAACGGCGTATGGCTTAACGAGCTCCGTGCCAAGGAAGAAGGTTGGAAGGTAACCTCGCGCCTTGATGATGTGTGGATTATTCCTTGCAACCCGAAATATTACGATATAGTCGCTGCGTTTGACCACCTCGATGTAATCGAATGGAGTCAATCTACCAACACAACCGTGGGAGATACGGTTTACATATACGTTGGAGAGAAATACAAGTCGATTATGTTCAAATGCGAGGTTGTTGGTGCGGATCTTTACGGTAACCGTTCTACCGACGATTATCCGTATTATAAGGAGCTGGCGAAAGATCCAGACATCCGCTATATGAAACTTAAATTGATTGAGAAATACCCTGTCGAGCAATATCCGCTGAAGGAACTTAAAGAAAATGGTCTTATAAGCGTCCAAGGGCGGAGTAAAGCAACCGTGCAGCTGATGAAGTATTTGAACAATACACTTAGATAATATATATATAATGTCTATGCCAGAGTATCATTGAAAAGCAACAGAAAAATGAAAGGGTAACAAAAATGACGGAAACTTCTGTTACAAATACACAAGCAGTGCAATCCCAAAATAGTATTTTCAGCTTTGATGAATTGCTCAATTGTATCGGTAAAGGACAGACGCTATGGAGCATATTAACTTTCGGAGTGTTCATAATAGTTTTTTTTACATGCATCATTCTGTTTAAGAAAAAGGTAAATAAGATTAGTCAAAAGCAAATAGATGATTTTATTAGAGTGAAAAAATATGCTCCCGATCTCTATGTTGAACTAAATGATAATATGGAGTATTTGAGATATTTCATATTCTCATATTGTTGGAAATGGAGAATTATTAGAAGATATAACTTATTGTTTAAAGGGTATGTAGGAGCACAATTAAAGCAAACTTATCAAAACAAGATATATTACAAAATATCCTATCTCTCTAAATTCACCACTTTGAAGAAAATATTGGTAGAAACAAATAATGTTTTACGAGAATTTAAAGATGATCGAAAGATAAAACGAGAGGAATTAGGGGAGTTTTATTATATTGCACAAAACTTAACTTACGATTGCATAAATGTCATCGATGATTTGCTTTCATGTTGTTCTAAAATAGAATGTAAAAATCTAATCATCGTAGGAAGTGCCGGAAACGGAAAAACCAGCTTGCTTTGCCGTGCGACGGAAACTGCTATGAGAAATAATTATCCCTGTTTGCTCATTAATTCAAGAGATATAGATGGCAATGTAATAGACTATGTTTTGAATAAGCTTCCATTAATGTGGAAAGTAAGAAAACATCCAAGAGTATTTCTTTGGATTGTAAATATTATCCTTCAGTTTAGCCAAAAACACATTTTCGTAATAATTGATGCAATCAATGAAAATGATTCAAGCGAATTTTTGAAGTCAATAGGAAAGGTTTTTGATTTTTTTGATAGATACAATAGAGTTAAAATAATTCTATCTTGTAGAAGCGAATATTTTGATTGTCGATATAAGAAGTTGTTTGATGCAAGCGAAATACATCCACATATCATTCAGTTGAATACCGCGGACTATGATTCTCGCGCAATAACAAAATTTTTTACGAAATATAGTAATTATTATAACGTACCAATTCAGTTCTCCTCAAACGTTAAAAATAAAATAAACAAATCATTGTTTCTTATGAAAATCTTTTTCGAGGTAAATTGTGGTAGACCTCACGAGAATTTAGAGTTCCAGAATGCAGAAATATATAAACAATATATCGAAAAAGTAGCTTCAGAACATACGGAGATAGATGTTCAAAGAATAATCAAACAAATCTCATCAATAATGATTGATAATCAATGCTATGACAAAATTGATATAAGTGAATTATATTTATCTGACTCAGAAAAAAGAGCATTATTTGATATGTTGGATAATAATCTATTGATTAATAAAACAATAAAATTGGGGAACGGACTTTCTGAAAGAACAAATGAATTTCTCTATTTTATTTTTGATGAGTTTAGGGATTTTTGTATTGCAAGAGAACTTATTATTCGATGCGAAGATATCGGCGATAACAAATTTACTCCGTATTTTAGCGTTATTACACATATGAGTGAAAACCATATAGCCCCACTTGAAGGTGTGCTAAAATATGGATATTACTATTTTAAGAAGAATACTCGTTTTGATTTATCAGAAAAAATACTTGTTGTGTATGGGAAGGATGATATTCAAAATTACAACCGGATGACTCGATATGAGCGAGAAAAGACTTATTACTTCGATGATTTTGGATTAACACTAATTTATATGAGCGGAAATAACCTCGAAGAATACGAGAGAACTTACGTTCATGATGCAATCAAAGAATCAATCCGTAGCAATGTCCAAGTATTCTTTTTCTTACTCAACAACGAAATAGCCAATGAAAAACCAGACCTACACCAATATTTGGATATTATTTTTAGCGTAACTGACGATGAGATACTTTCGGCCTTGATAGTTGAACTTGTCAAACAAGAAAAGTATTATCATGATCGTCCAAAATTAATTGAGATCTTGTATAATAAAATTGATATGTGTCATTCAAGGAGGGGGATTATTTCGGATAATATAAGGATGATTTTGCTATTGATTTTCTCATATGAATTCACCGAATGGTATTGGACGAAGGCGGGATTACCTATAGAGTTTCAAGATTCATTATATGATTTTATCATTTGTAAATCAAAGTGTAGAACACTAAGAGACAAGGTCGGTAATTTAAAACAACGCAAAAATAGAACGTCAACGAATGGTGTTTATAGTATTAAGGGTTTTCTAAAACAATTTGACTGAAAGAAGTGAAAGAATGAACATAGGCACTCTATATTTTTATAAAAAAAGTTTTAATACATCTTCAGTAGGGGTTTACCACTTTTTGGGGGTTAAAAAGAATAGTTATGCAGGAAGTATTGTTAAACGGATGTACGATTATTTTTGTGGTGGATCGAATAACCTTTTTGCTGAATACTTTATGTATTATAGAAAGGAGTTTGGTTCATTTGAAGAATTCCTTGTAAGTAAATACAATATGTTTGAGGGTGAAGCAAAAAAAATGGCTTCATGGCGTCTATTTTGTAAAGACTTATCATCTACTCCTGATACTAATATAAAGGATTTTTTAGAGCATGATGATATGCGAGAAATTATAGAAAAATGGTTGGGTGATGATAGAAATGAAGATTAGAGATGGTTTTGTAACAAACAGTTCTTCAACTAATTTTATGATTATATGTAAAAAGGAATTAACTCTGGAATACTTATCAAAAAAGTTAGGATTCAAAAGCAATGCCATTTTTCGTCCATTGGGAGATGACTTATCCGATCAAATTATCTTCGGAACAAGTCGAGGGGTTCGGTGGTTTGATGTTGACGAAATCAACTATGAAAACATTTTAAAAATATTTGGTGAGAAAAGCGCCGAAAAATATCGCAAACTAACTGAAAAAGGATTTCATACATACATCGGTTATACAAGTTCTGATGATGAATGTCTTGCATCATTTATGACTACAGATTGCTTTATTATTGATAAAAAAGATTTTTACATGGACGGGAAGAATTGCGTGTGGTAACATGATTATTTACAAGGATAAACAATATAAATTTGTTGAATGGTTTAACGAAGACACTGGATTTCTAATGAGGAGCAATATTATAGAAAGCGGAGAAGAGACATCTATTTCTCCTCTAAGACGCTCATATCCGGAACTTATCGATATAGGTATTATGGGCACTTGTACTGCTTGTGATAACGGAATGTGTAAAGTTGCTGGTGTAGACTGCTATCAAAATGCTTCAGAACGAAAGCGTGCTAATATGTCGTTTGACACTTATAAAAGAATAATTGATCAAAGCAAAGGAAAAACATTTCAAGTTGCATTGGGTGGGGCTGGTGATCCTAATAAACATGAAAGATTTGAGGATATTCTTGAAACAACACGAAGTAATCGTATAGTTCCTAATTTAACGACAAGCGGATATCAATTAACAGATGATGAAATTAGTTTAATGAAAAAATATTGCGGAGCGGTGGCGGTATCGTTTTATTCCAAATTGTGTAGAGATGGACAAGAATCAAATAATACAACAATACAAGCAATACAACGTTTGATTGAGGCAGGATGTACTACAAATATTCATTATGTAATTTCGAAACAAAATATTGATGAAATAATTTATCGGTTAGAAAATAATCTTTTTCCACAAGGTATAAATGCATGCGTCTTTTTGTTATATAAGCCTGTGGGACAAGGTGAATTTTTTAAAATGCCAACGATAAACGATACGTTATACAAACAGTTTATACATTTGGTAAGTAGTAGAAACTATAAATTCAAAGTTGGATTTGATTCGTGTCAGACTCCTGCTCTAAAAGTGTATGGGAAAATGATTGCGGAAGAATCATTGGAGTATTGTGAATCAGCAAGATTCTCTATGTATATAGATTGCGAAAATCAAGCCTATCCTTGTTCTTTTGGGTGGATGGAAGATAAGTATCGAGTAGATTTGAATAAAAATAGCATTTTGGAAGCATGGAATTCCGAACAGTTTAATGCGTTTATTGCAGAGCAACAAGCTCAATGTAGTGATTGTAATCAAAATGAATGCCGTAGTTGTGCTCTTAAATTAGGAATAAAAATATGCGATAAACAATAAACATACCGGACATTTGTTAAAAACATAGCTACAACGATATTTAGGAGGTACCAATGACAAAACAAACCTTCCTCACCCACTGCATCAATACATACAACACTCCCCCCCCGACTACCCCTTCGACGAAGACTTTGAAACCGCTGTACTCCGCCATGCGGACAACCGCAAATGGTACGCCATCGTGATGCGTGTATCTCGGCAGAAGTTCGGCTTCGACAGCGATGAGGTAATCGACGTTGTAAACCTCAAGCTGCCGCTTGAAATGTTCGGTTCGTTTGGCGCGGCTGATGGTGTGTATCAAGCGTATCACATGAATAAACTCCATTGGATTTCGGTGCTTCTTCCCGACGCATCCGACGATTTGATCGAATTTCTTGTGAACGCGAGTTACGAGGCAACCAAGGACAAAAAGAAACGCAAAAAAAGCAACTGAATCTCTCGGCGTTGTTATCAAAAACTTAACACGGTTTGTGCTGGACTTCCGCTCCTTTCTGTGGTATCTTGTATGTTACTAACGGAAAGGAGCACTCAATATGAAATGGAATGTAATTATTCAGGATTCGAAAACGGGAAATTTTAAGTCCTACAATATTTTCGAATATCCTGATTTCCGAATCTCGATGGAGAATCTTTTCAAAAGGCAATACCCACAAGAACGCTTTTTGAGCGAACTTGATCAAGAGATTCATCACTATTTTCGGGCAAAGATTGAATGGGAGATGTTTATCACAACCTGGCCTCCGCATATCAATTCTGACGAGATATCACGGATTATTTCCGAATACCACATCAACCGTTCCCCGGAACAACCGCTTCCCGAACAAATCCATGTCAATGTTACTAAGTGCTACAAAATTGACGTATACAGTCAACTTCGCGCAAACTGGGAACGCTTCGCGGATTATATGTTGAGTGAGAATCAGAAATATGTTACTTCTTTGATAACAAATCCGCATTCGCTGGATTGATGCCACCTCCTGTGATATACTGTGTGCTACCACGAAAAGGAGGCACACAATATGCTAAAATCATACACAATTCCATACCAAAAGAGCGGCTTTGCTGCGGGTTTCACCGTGCAGAGCCGCTCTTGCTTTATGAAGGAGGGCGAACATGAACATCCTTGAAGACCTGTGGTTCGGCAACATCTCCCCGTGGGAGCGGCCGTTCAAGAAGGACAGCGCATACGCCGAACTGCTGGCACTGGTGATTCGACATCAGGATGATCTGCTCAGTCGGCTGAACGACGAGGAAAAGGAAATCTTCGAAAAATATTCAGAATGCTCAAACGAAATGCACGATCTGACCGAGCGAGAAGCGTTTGTGAAAGGATTCACCATTGGTGCACAGATCATCATAGCGGTGATGACATACACAACCGACAAAGAATAAATCGTGATGCAAGGCACAGAAATAACCGCCCGTGTTGCCCCACAAACGGCACACAGGCGGTTATCATTTTATGAGGCGTGTGGCCCGACGATCCCCACATCTCGCCGTGTGAGCTGTCTTGTGCCCCCTGTGGGCGCACGATTCATTCCTTGATCTTCTTCTCGTACTCCTCAATTTTCACTTTTCCCGCAAGCGCCTTATCTCGATACTCCACCGCCCAATCCGACCAGGTTCGAAACTCAGACTTGGTCATTTTCTTTTTAAGAACCCTTGCATAGTGATTTTTATACGCACGGTTGTAGGCAAGCCATATAGGATCGCTCTTACATTTTTCCTCGTATTTCTTGTGCGCACCGATATTGCGGCAGGTCTTGCCGTCGGTGCCTTTCACCGGACGCTCGCAGAAATCGTAGTATCGCCCAGAGGTCAGGAGAAAATAGTTGCCGCAGTGTTCACAGCGCTTGGGAATAAACCCGCTTCGCAGTCCGCGAAAGAAATCGAAATAGAGAAACGCAGACAGGCTGTTGAATGTATAAACGTCGCACCATACAGATTTGCGTCCTTGCTTTATGGTTTTACATTCGAGCGACATAACACCGGACGGCTTGATGATCTTTCGTTCCGCTGTCTTCATATATTTTTCGTAAACCTTTGCAATCTCCTCATCGATCAGAAACTTTCCCGCGGCATGAACATATTCATCCAGGAAATGCCCATAAGTATCCTGCAGATGCGTGAGCGTATCGAGCAGATCAATGTACGGTTCGATCAGCGCACGCAGGTCATTGTTGAGAAGCTCCGCACCGTAATAATCCTCAAGCTCCATGTCTCCGTTGTGCCAATACGGCTGAAAATGGCGCATATCATCCTTTTCACTCATAACCGATTCCAGCACGTGGCTTTCATAAAACCCGTAGTCTCTTTCCTTGTATCGCTCATCTTCCATAAAAGAATATGGATCTGCGGGATTTTCAAATTCCTCGTAATCTTCTTCATCTTCTTCGAAAGGATCAAACATTTTCTTA
Organism: Clostridia bacterium; assembly: GCA_017468385.1. GTDB lineage: Bacteria > Bacillota > Clostridia > Oscillospirales > CAG-272 > SIG701. The sequence goes on along the minus strand of JAFUIQ010000032.1, from coordinate 106,329 downwards.
ACGGTATCCTCGGGAACACCGCGCCTGCGAAGCTCGGCTTTCTTCTCTTCCTGTTCTGCACGGCTTTCTTTGTCATCATATTGGTTATCAAACATCGAAGAATGCAGGCTCAGCGTATGAATCAAATCCTCGTAATCAAACGCATCGGGATCTGTCACATAGCGATACAGAGGCAGTTCAAGCAGAAGCTCCTTCACATCATTCAAACGCGCTTGCGCCATGTGCACGTTCTGATCGTAATTCTCCCAAGCGCTGAAATTTACATCAAATTTAAACAGCAGACATTGCAGCAGCGATTTTAACTCATCCCGCAAAAGTGAAAGATCGCGGCCGGTGTAACCGAGCAGCTTACAAAGCACTTCGCAGGTTTGGTAGCTGTGCTTTTCATCTATGATACAGGTGTTTTTCGAATAATATACGGTAATCTTAAACGGATTCGGCGGCAGCTTCGCCATGCAGAAATCACTCCTCTATGCAAAAATTGTCGAAATGTTTACAAATTTTTCATTCTCAATTCGGAAATACTGTTCGGAACAAAAATATTTTTTGCCGAAAAAACTTATCAAAACACTTGCTTCCGGCTTTGCAAAAATGCCAAAAAGCATTGATATATAAGGGAAAACAGCCTTTGTAAACAGTTTGTAAACCAGTGCTCAGTAGATAACACAATAGATAACCGTAGAGATAGTATATATTATCTATTGTGTTTTGTCAATATGCATGGTAAAATTTTATTGTCGACAAAACAAGTCTCCGACGTCTGCGCAGAGTATAGTCGGAGTAGAAAAACGGAGGTAACGATTGAACGGAGAATTGAATTACGATGAAGAACTGCGTCGTCAGCAGCTTGCGTTTCTCGGACTCGCAGGACTGGAAACGATGGACGCGGACACACTGGTGAGCACGCCGCTGAAAGCAACACCATTCATTGTGTCAGAGCTGATACCACAGGGGGTTCACATCATCGGCGGTGCGGCGAAGATCGGTAAGTCATGGCTGATGCTTTGGTTCGGTTTACAGATTGCAAAAGGTCAGTCGATATGGAATTTTGAAACCAAACAAGGCACGGTTTTATATCTTGCCCTTGAGGACAGCTTCGAGCGATTACAGCGTCGTCTTCTTGACATCACCGATGAGGGTTCGCCGTCGCTCAAGTTCGCGGTGGAGTGCAAGTCGCTTGCGAATGGATTCTGTGATGAGATCGACAGATTCATGGAAGCGAATCCGAACACAAAGCTTGTGATCGTTGATACCTTTCAGAAAATCCGCGAGGACATCGGCAACACAAATCTCTACGCGAACGATTACAAGGAACTTGGTGTTTTGAAATCACTTGCATCCAAACACGGGCTTGCTATCCTGCTGGTTCATCATCTCAGGAAGCAGGGGGCAAACGATCCCGTGAACACGCTCACGGGTTCGACGGGAATCTCGGGTGCGGTAGACAGCACGTTCATTTTGCAGCGGGACAAGCGCACAGAAAATGCGGCAACGTTGTTCTGCACCGGAAGAGATATCAAAACATTGGAAATCCCGTTGGTCTTCTCTGAAGTAAGTCACACATGGCTTTTGCGGGATGCTAACCCGGAGCTTGTAAAACTGATTGATCCGACTGTGGAAATGGTGGATCGGTATTTCACGGAAAGCGGTACGGATGATTTTTGCGGAAGTGCTACCGAGCTTGCGGAAAAGCTGAAATCACATGGTATGATCGATATCACGCCTGCTGTGCTTTCAAAAAAGCTTCTCTGCGGACATGAACAGTTCTGTTCTCTCGGGTATGCGTGCGAATTTTTCCGAACACATGAAGGAAAGAAAATTAAGATCAATCGCATAAAAGAAAATGCAAGCTGACAGAGGGATGCGTCGGTGCGTCGGCAGAGTCGGTGATGATGCTCGTTTACAAAATTTCCGACACACCGACACGGATGGGTAAGTATCGCCTTTGACAGTCATGCCCCCTATTTTGGGTAGCGAGGACAACAAAACCGCACCGAGAAGGTCACCATCCGACTCACGCCTGACAAGCACTCCGTTTTCATGGACGCGTCACGGCGTTGTGTGAGAAAGTGACAGGTGGGTGGTATGTTACCCCTACCCGATAAGGTTCGTCCCAAAACTACGGCAATATCACCAAGCAAACGCCCTCAAAACGCGCGATGCAGGCCCCCGATGTGTTGTTGGCAGCGGATAGTACGAAACGGGAGGGATCTGATATGATCGTCAATCGAGGACAAAAGCAGAAACAGCACAGGGTCGATAGTGAAGCAGGTGAAAGGCGTGGGGTTGCTGATACTCCCCACACCCCCAAACATCGGACGGCAATGCCGACCGTTTGGGGAAATTCGCCCACTTTCCTCTCTTTTTCAAAAAGGGGTTGCTGCGTAGGAGATCTGCGTTTTACGGGGTTGCAAACCAATTTCTGCTTGTATATACAAGGCTTTTCAGAGGGGTTGCGACAAAATTAAGATAATTTAGAACAACAATCGGGGTCAAACTCAAAATATCGATTTTGACCTCAAAATGAAAGGAGAAAATTATGCCATTACCAAAGGATAAAGAAAAATTTGCTCTGTGGGTAAGACCAACCACTATGCAAGGAGTAAGAGAAAACTATCGCGAGGATAACTGCAGAAGCCAGTCCGAATTTATTGAAAATGCTATTCTTTTTTACCTCGGATACCTCACAGCGGACAAGCCGAAATCCTTTTTGCCGTCGATGTTTTTATCAACCATGAAAGGAATCGTAGCCGAAAGTGACAACAGAACAAGCGGACTTTTATTCAAAATTGCGGTCGAGCTTGCAATTTTGCAAAACCTTATTGCCGCCACAAATGAGGTGGACGAGCTGACGATGACCAAGCTTCGAGGTGAATGTATAAGGGAAGTCAAGAAAATCCACGGCATTTTTACAATGGAAAAAGCGATGGATTGGCAGGCAGAGTAACAGAAAAATCAGATTTGAGGTGATAACTATAGCAGCAGTAATAAAAAGAAACAAGGCATATTTGATTCGTGTATCCAACGGAATGAAGGACGGCAAACAAGTATTTGTCAACTACACCTTCCATCCTGCACCGGGCGCAACCGAGCGTGCGGCGAGAAAATCGGCAAATGAATTTGCGGTTATGTTCGAGAATCTTGTACACAGCGGCGGCTATGTCAAGGGGATGGATGCGACGGATGCGCTCTGTAAAAATCGTGGAATGACCGTCCGGGAGTTCGTTGAGAACCACTATATAAATGGAATTTCGCTTCATCTTTCCCCCAACACTTGCCGAAATTATGAAAAAGTGATCCGGCAATTCATCCTCCCGTCGTTCGGGAACTTACCGATCGCTCAGCTGAATGAGGTGCATATGCAGAGCTTCGTTGACTTCCTTTGTACGCCGGAAGCGCGGATTGACAAGAAAAAAGGGACTCCGCTTGCTGCCTCAACCATCAAACGATACGCCACGGTGTTGTCGTCCATTATGACGGAGGCGTGGAAAAATCATTTGACCCCAAAGAAACCGCTTGCCGAAAAATATATCCGTTATCCGAAAATTGCCGCACCCGAGCTTGAGGTTTACAGCGAGGAAGAAGCAAATTTATTCAACGCAAAGCTGCTTTTGGAAGATGCACGCACCCGTGCATTACTGTGTGTCGCACTCTCAACAGGAGTCAGACGAGCTGAGCTTGTGGCGCTCAAATGGTCGGATGTGGACTTTCACGAAAGATTATTATCGATCAACCGAAGCGCATATAAGCCGAAAGGCGGGGAGCAGAAAACAAAGCTTCCGAAATCACTTACCAGTATTCGCCGTACTTTTCTCACCGAAAATGCTCTTGAATCGCTCCGTCTTTGGCGAGATGAACAAGAATCCATCCGAAAGAACGCAAAAGAATCGGCGTGGGATGAGGGATATATTTTCACGGACGAGCATGGAAAAATGATGAGCTTGTATGCACCCACCGTAATTTGCTCCGATTTTCAGAAAAGACACGGACTGCGGCACTTGAAATTTCACGGACTCCGTCACACCTGCGGAACGCTGATGATGGCACAGGGCACAGACATTCAGACAGTCAAAGCCGCCCTCGGTCATGCCGATTGGGAAACAACACAGCGGTATGTACACACGCTGAAATCGTCTTTGATCGAAGCCGGAACGAATTTCGGCAAGGCAATCAATTACAGAACCTGCGAGGTGAACTAAATAATGCAGCTGCGAACACTGACGCAAGCGATGGAATATATAAAGGGAAACGACGAAAACACAGCACTCAATTTGCATTTTCTTTCCGCCCTTGCCGAGAACGGAACAATCACTTCGGCAAAGCACGGCAACCGAACACTCGTGGATATTTTGCTTTTGCTCGGGGAGCTTCGCAAGATCATGGGAGTTCCGAAGATTCTCGGTACGGCTCATATCCCGAAAATCCGATCCATTCGTGATGCCGCAAAGGAGCTGAAAGAAAAGGATTCCGACACGGCAATAACCGAGGATTTTATAAGAAAATTGGTAGATGACGGCAGAGTGAAAGCACTGACCTGCGGCACAAAACAGCTTGTGGCGATGGAATCCTTCCTCTGTGCAAGGAAATTGCTTGGGGGTATGCCTACACCAAGCAACGGGAAAAACTCGCCTGCGAAGGTGCGGACAGCCAGCGCTGTAGCAAGAGAAGAAGCGGATAAGCTCATCGAAAATGCGGCGATACCGTTCAAATGCACGCGCGAGGTTGGATAAAACAAAAAGGGCAGGCACAACGTGTGCTTGCCCAGGGGTACATCATTCAGGATTTCAATTTACCTTTCTCTCTGCCATTTTGTCAAAGCAATCTGCCGCAGCCTTGTCTGCCTTTGCCAGAACGTGCAGATAAATATTTGTTGTGTCAATCGAAGTATGCCCAAGACGGGAGGAAACCGTCTTGATATCACAGCCGTTTGCGAGAAGCAAGGTTGCCGATGTGTGACGAAGTCCGTGGAATTTCAGATGACGAATGCCGTGTCGTTTCAGAAAATGGTCAAACTGCTTTGTGGGCGTTTGCGGATTCATCACGTGACCGTCCGCTTCGGTGAAAACATAATTCCCACGATACCAACTGTCACCGAGATAGGCAATCCGCTTGTCCTGCTCAGACTTATGCTCGCGCAGTATTTCGCAAAGCACCTGCGGAATGGCAATGGTTCGGATACTGCTGACCGTCTTCGGCGGCTTCTCCCGTGCAGGTTCGCCGTGGGGCTTATACACGCTTCGCTTGATGGACAGCGTCCCCGCGTCAAGGTCAATATCGTCCCATTTTAAGCCGACAATCTCACCTCGCCTTGCACCTGTGTACAGTGCAACCGAGATCACCGCGCGGATGTGAGTCGGCTCTTTTTCAAGGGCATTGATGATGTTCTGCGTTTCATCGTCATCGAAAACCTCCACATCGGGAGCGATGGATTTCGGGATTTCCAGCTTCTTTGCATCGGCTGGATTGGAATGAACAAAGCCTTGCTTGCAGGCAAGGGTCATCACCGATTGCAGTACCGTGATGTATCGTTTGACCGTGGCAGGGGAGAGATATTTTCCTTTGCCGTCCTGTCGGCTGCCCGGCTTCATGAGAATATTCACCATCTGCTGTGCGTGTGCAGGCTGAATTTCGGTGAGCTTCAGCTTTCCAAGTCGCGGAATAAAAAACTCGTCAAGCACTCTCTCGTAGAATTTCCAAGTGTCGGGAGACAGGATGGATGCCTTGATCTTTTTGTATTCGGTGCAAAATGCGGCGAAGGTATATTCCTTCGGACAAGCCTTGATGATGTCGGCGTTCGCCTTGACTTCGCTTTCAAATGCAAAAATAAACTGTTCAAGTTCTTTCTGCTTTTTGCTTTCGGAGAGAGATAGACTTGACGGGTGAAAGGTTTTCGACCGCTGAATCGGTTTTCCGTTTTCGTCAAGACCGCAGGATACGCGGATAAGGTATGTACCGTTTGCTCGTTTCGTGATGTTTGCCATAAAAGCCTCCTAAAATTTTTCATTTCAATCGGCTGATACAGCACTCCAAAAGAAACTATGCACAAACTATGCACAAAACCCGTTTTTGCCTCGATTTTGAAAATTAAAAGTGTAGAGGCCAAATCTCGTTACAATGGCGAAAAACAGAGAAAAAACGAGATAAAAAAAGAAAACGGAAGATTTTATCTCCCGTTTTCTTGGTCTGAGTGACTGGACTTGAACCAGCGGCCTCTACCACCCCAAGGTAGCGCGCTACCAACTGCGCCACACCCAGATGCTCTCTCAAAGCCTAATTATTATAGCACATCACTTTGCGCGCGTCAAGTGTTTTTTCATATTTTTTGTAATTTTGTGCAATAGATAAATATTGCGCGATTCTGCGGGCTGAATATTGCACATTTCGATACATAGAACACCCTGGGCGGGGAATACTGATATGTGAAATCACAACGGTTTCAATTCAAACACAGGAGATCGAACTATGGAAAACAAGACCGCTAATTACTGCATTGCCTGCACCGTTACCCAGTGCCGCAATCATGTAAAGACCGCCAACTATTGCGCATTGGACAAGATCCAGGTAGGCACCCACGAATCCAATCCCACCGTCAGCCAGTGTACGGATTGCGAATCCTTTGTGGCTGAGAAGTCCTGCGGAAACTGCAACGGCTAATATAAAAGATATAACCGGAGGGCATATGCCTTCCGGTTATGTTTTGTCATTATTTCTCAACCAAAGCGGTGGATACAGCCTCAAACAGCGCGGTTTTGTCTGCGTCAGACAGGATTCCGTACACCACATACCGGCCGAATACCTTGTATTCCGCGTCCCGCAACTTGGGATACTCCTCTACCAGATACATGCCGGTCCATTCCTCGTTTCGCTGGGTCAGATAGTCCTGTACAGCCTTCTCTACGGCGGCGGTGTCCTCACCGATCGCCTTAATGATGCCGATTTCGTCCAGGGAGGAGCCGGTATTCTGCATGTAGATGGAGCAGTCCTCCATAATGGTGGTATCCAGCATCATGCGGTAGCGGATGTAGTCCTCATCGGCGGCGGCCAGCGGTGCATCGGGGGAGATCACCTCGGCAACGGAAGCATATACATCGGCAGATGGTATATCGGCGCGATAGGTGGGGGCAGTGTTTCCTTTGCAGGAGGGAAGTGCCAGCAGTGCCAGCGCCAGAAGCGCCGTCAGAATTCGTTTTTTCATGGATGTCCGGTCCTTTCTTATTCGGTAATGTATTCCGGCAGGGCATGGGTGCGGATGTAATTCAGTACGATGCCGCAGGAAGCGGCGTTCAGGTGCAGTCCGTCGCCGTTCTGATAGGATTCCGGTAAGAATCCTTCCTCATCGGCGAGTACGCGGATCGTGTCCAGATAATGGATGCCGCAGTCCTCCGCCACCTGGCAGATCCATTCATTGGCAAGGCGGATGCGTTCGTTGTTGATGGACTTTGTCTTTTCCCAGCTCCGTGCCACGGGATAAATGGATTGCAGAATGATCTCTGTATCGGGGGATGCATCCTGAATCAACTTGACCAGTTTTGTGTATACGGAGATGAAGTAATCTTTTTTATCGTGCATGTACGAGATGCCGTTCACACCCAACGTGATGACCATGATCTCGGGCTTCTTTTGCGCAACTGCTTCCTTGATGGTGATTTCATCGCCCGTTTCCGGGTACAGAATCGTCGTGGTCAAAGCCAGATCCAGGGAGAGCGTGCGGGATTTGGGTGTCCATACCTGCAGACTTTCCCGTCCGCCGCTCAATACCCCGTAATACAGGAGGGAATAGGTGGTGGAGTCACCGAGAAATACGATTCTATCCTGATATTCTACGCCGGCATCCGGGGTTTCACTCAGGATATAGTCACCGCTGGGCGGAACATCCGGCGCGGAGGTGCCGGACTCCGTTGCGGGCGGATCGGTAATCGGCGCATCGGTAGTTACGGGATCGGTGGCGGGTGGCTCGGTTATGGGCTCCTCGGTGGTGCCATCAGGCGCCGTTGTCGTGTCCTCTGCCGATCCGGTGTCCTCGGGAGGAATACCCGGAGTGGGATCGGTAACGGGAGGTTGGGTGTCCTTCGGCCCTGTGCGTTGGAATAAGGCGCCGTGGGATGCAACCAATCCGGCTACAATCAGCACGCACGCCATGACCGCGACCACCACAAAGAAGAAGCGGGAGTTGGTAGATGATTTATAGTTTTTATACATACAATTGCCTGCTTATACAACAAAGATTATTTTTTGACATTCTTGAACTGGCTTTCGTAGGCGGATTCCCGGTTTTGCTTGGCGCGGCCGAGGGAGCGAATAAACGCAAGAATCACGGCACAGGCGGCATAGACCAGCGTAAACGCGGTCAGGATTACCAGAGTACTGCCGGCGTTGACAGCGGTCTGTCCCCACACGATAAAAATTACGGAGAAAATCAGCGTGCAGGCACCGTAGTGCAGAAGAAGCTTCAGCACATACGGCAGACGGGTCCGCAGCACCAGTTGATTGACCGCTTCGAACAGAATACAAAATACCAGAAGCATGTACAGCATTTGCAGCGTAGGGATCCATTGATGGCCGGATTCGGCAACTATACTGCCGCAGGTATACAACAGCAGGGTGACAACAGTAAAGTATATACAGGCGACGGACAAAATTTTGCCCAGCCGTGCGAGTGCTTTCATGGACGAATAACCCCTTTGCGCAATTTCTCTACATAGGATACCATGGAAATGCATTTTTTGCAAGAGAATCGGCAAGATTTGCGCGTTTTTGCGAGGATTTTACAAATTATTCACCATCCGATCGGAGGAATGTTCCGGCATCTCCTGCACAGCGACCCCCATTCCATAATAGGCGTGCGCCTTTTTGTTTTAGACAATGTGCTAATATCCTCCCGCCGGTGCAGGATTATGTGTGCGAATTCCCAATGTGAAAAGATATTTTGTCGGAAACGGCTGACCGATGGGGACCGCGTTCTTGCTTTTATGCATAGTGTGCTTGTTCCCACATGATGTGCTATATGCATATACAGTATAAATATGTGTTATGCAAAAGGGGAATATGCCTGCCGTCTTACGGCAGAAATGGGTTTCTTCCGGCGCAATTCCTACAATATATTTATTTCCCGATATACAGAAATCCAGTGAATAAATTCCTTCAACGGATTGACAATACAGGCGCGGGAATGTATAATATACAATGAATAAATTTAGATAATTATATGTTATTATATGCAACTGAGGAAAGGATCTGCCCCATCGGGCAGTTGTGCTGTGTATGTCCAGACGTAAAGAGAGAGAAACAGTTTTCCAGCTTTTGTTTGAAACGGAATTTCATATGTCCGAGACTCCGTCCGTAATCTATGCCAACGCCTTTGAATTGCGCGGCATGGAGGAGACGCCCTACATACGGGATACCTATTTCGGGGCTTTGGAGCATCGGGCGGAAACGGATGCCTTGATTGCGCAGAACGCCCATAGGTGGAAATTGTCCCGTATGGCGGCCGTGACCCGCTCCATTCTCCGCCTGGCGGTGTATGAGATTCTGTGGGGGGAGGTTCCGCCCCGCGCCGCCATCAACGAAGCGGTGGAGCTGGCCAAGATCTATGACGATGAGGCGGCGCCTGCGTTCATCAACGGCATTCTGAATCAGATTGCCAAAGAGAGCGGCAAACTGACAGCCCCCGCCGAGACGGAAACGGAAAGTGCCGAATGAGCAAGCGGCTGTTCGTCGGGCTGGATACCAGCAATTATACCACCTCGGCGGCACTGTGCGATGAGGCGGGAAATGTGCTCTGCAACGCCAAGCAGCTTCTTCCCGTAGCGGAAGGGGAGCGGGGACTCCGGCAGAGCGATGCCGTGTTCCATCATGTACGCAATCTGCCTGCAGTGGTGTCGCAGCTGCGCCGTGCGGTGACGGATGCCAAGGCAAAAGAGCCCTGCCAGATCGTCGCTGTCGGCGTGTCCGCCTATCCCCGGGATGCCGAGGGATCGTATATGCCTTGCTTCTTGTCCGGTATGGCGGCGGCAGAGACCGCCGGTGCCATGCTGGGCGTACCTGTGCTTCCGTTTTCCCATCAGGCGGGGCACGTGATGGCGGCTCTTCATTCCGCCGATGCCATGCATCTGATCGGGAAACCGTTTGCCGCCTTTCATGTGTCCGGCGGTACCACGGAAGTGCTGTATGTAGAGCCCCACGGGGAGCACGTGTTCCACGTGACCAAGTTGGGCGGTACCAATGATATCAACGCAGGACAGGCCATCGACCGGGCCGGCGTGTATATGGGCCTTCGTTTTCCCGCCGGAGCGGAAATGGAACGGCTGGCCGAAACCTATACGGGGAAAGTACAGCGAGCCAAAGTGTCCGTCAGCGGCCTGACGTGCAATCTGTCCGGCGTGGAGAATAAAGCGCGGCAGATGTACGATACCACGGGCGACGCGGCCATGACGTCCGCTTTCGTTCTGGATTTTGTGGGACGCACCCTGTGCGGCATGCGGGATCATCTGCGAGAGACGCACGGCGATCTGCCCATCGTGTTCGCGGGCGGCGTTATGAGTTGTCAGCGCATCCGCCATATGCTGGCGGAGGAGGGGGCCTATTTCGCACAGCCCCGGTTTTCATCGGATAATGCGGCGGGGACGGCTCTGCTGGCCCGCCATACCTATTTGCAATCGGAGAGAGATCATGTCGGAGACCATGCATAACGTCCCGGAGGAAAGCGGCCGCTTTCCCGGCGCGGTTACCGTTACCCAACTGAATGAATTCGTCAAGCAGCTCATCGACGGCTCCGCGCAGCTGGCCGATGTGTATGTGAAGGGCGAGATCTCCAATTTCAAGAATCATTACGGCACCGGCCATTTCTACTTCACCTTAAAGGATGATGGCGGTCTGATCCGCGCGGTCATGTTCCGCTCCAGCGCGGCTAAATTGAAATTCATGCCGGAGAACGGCATGCGCGTGGTGGTCCACGGGCGGGTGTCCGCCTTTGTCCGGGACGGACAGTATCAGCTGTACGCGGATTCCCTGGAGCCGGACGGCGTGGGCGCTTTGTACATCGCTTACGAACAACTGAAAAAACGGCTGGAGAGCGAGGGACTGTTTGACCCCTCCCGGAAAAAGCCCCTGCCGAAGATTCCCACCCGCGTGGGTATCATCACTTCGGCCACCGGCGCCGCCGTGCGGGATATGATCCATGTGGCGGGACGCCGATTCCCCTTCGCCAAACTGATTCTGTATCCATCTCTCGTCCAAGGACCGGGCGCGGCGGCACAGCTGATCGAGGGCGTGCAGTATTTCAACCGCACCGCTTCCGCCGATGTGATCATCATCGGCCGCGGCGGCGGATCCATTGAGGATCTGTGGGCCTTCAACGATGAGCAGCTGGCACGGACCGTGGCCGCATCGCGGATACCCATCATTTCCGCCGTGGGACACGAAACGGATTTCACCATCTGCGATTTCGTGGCCGACCGGCGGGCACCAACCCCCTCCGCCGCGGCGGAGATCGCTCTGCCGGAAACGGCCGAATTGAAGCGAAAAATCAACAACATCATCTCCCGGGAGAACGCGGTGCTGACGCAAGTCATCGCCCGCCGCCGGGAATATCTGAAACGCCTGTCGGATTCCCGTGCGCTCCGCAGTCCCATGAATTTCATCGACGATAAACGGATGCACCTGAGCACACTGACGGAACGGCTTGCGTTGTCCCAGACCAATTCGCTCTCCATCAAACAGGCACAGCTGAAAGCCATCGCGGGAAAGATGGAGGCACTGAATCCTCTGTCTGTTCTGTCCCGCGGGTACAGCGCCGTGTACGGTGAGGGCGGCGAGATCATCAAGCACACCGATCAACTTACACCCGGTGCGTCCATCACCTTCCGCCTGGCGGACGGGGAAGCGGATGCGCAGATTCGGGAAGTACGGAGGAATCCATCATGAAAATGGATGAAACTATGACATTTGAGGCGGCCATGGCCCGCCTGGAAGAAATCGTGCGTCTTTTGGAGAGCGGAAATGCCCCCTTGGACGTATCCCTTTCCCTGTACGAAGAAGGAGTCGCCCTGGTGCGGCTTTGCAATACCCGCCTGGACAATGCGGAACAGCGGGTGAAGATCCTGACCTTTGCCGAGGACGGTACAGCGCAGGAAAACGATATGACTGGAGGAAACAGCGATGCTGCCCATTAACGATGAATTGTACGCTGCCGCGCAGATGACGGAGTTTGCACTGGATTCCTGGCTTTCTCCCGTGTATTCGGGGGATACCCCGCTGGCGGAAGCCATGCGGTACGCCACCATGGGCGGTGGCAAGCGAATCCGCGGATTCCTGACTATCCATTTCTGTCGGCTCTTCGGCGGAACGGATGCGGCCTCTCTGCCGTTTGCCTGCGCTATTGAGATGATCCACGCCTATTCTCTGGTGCATGACGATATGCCCTGTATGGATAACAGCGATATGCGCCGCGGCAAGCCCTCCTGCCACAAAGCCTACGGCGAAGCCAATGCGCTTCTGGCAGGCGATACACTGCTGACGCAGGCCTTTGAGGTGGCCGCGTATAATCCCTCCGTTTCTCCCGAGGCGATCCGCCTGGCGGTGCGAGAAATGGCGCATGGTGCCGGTGCTCTCGGCATGGCGGGCGGTCAGTATTACGACCTGGCGGAGGAGTGCGCCACCTTTGACGAGCTGGTTCGTCTCCAGCAGATGAAAACCGGTGCGTTGATCCGCACTGCGTGCCTGCTGGGTTATTATGCCGCCACGGACAAGCCGGACGGCAAGGTTATCGCCAATATCCACCGCTATGCGGACGGAATCGGTCTGGCGTTCCAGATCATCGACGACCTTCTGGACGTGCAGGGCGATGTGGCCGTTTTGGGCAAGCCCATCGGAAGTGATGAGAAAAATGGAAAAAAGACCATTCTCACCTTCTATTCTCCCGCAGAGGCGGAAGAATTGGCCCGCAAATGCACACAGGACGCCATCGACGCCATCCGCGATTACCCCGGCAGTGAGCTGTTGTGCGCTCTGGCCCAGCATCTTATGAAAAGGAAAAGCTGAGATGGAGTTTCTGACGTCTCTTTTGTCCAATTACATGCTGATCTGTGCGGTGATCGGCTACTTCCTCGCACAGATTCTGAAAATTATTATCTGCATCATCCGGGATCGCAAACTGGATATGAAATTGATGTTTGCCTCCGGCGGCATGCCGTCCTCCCACGCATCCACCGTGGCGGCCCTGTGCATCTCCTGCGCCCGATTGTACGGCGTGGGATCGCCGCTGTTTGCCATCACCTTTGTGCTGGCATCCGTTGTCATGTATGACGCGGCCGGTGTGCGCCGTGCCGCCGGTGAACACGCGAAGATCCTCAATCGCCTGCTGGAAGGCCTTACCTCCGGCGATCCGATTCTGGCGGAGGCCAGCTTGAAGGAACTGATCGGCCACACCCCCCTTCAGGTGGTCATGGGCGCCCTGTTGGGCATTGTGATCCCCTTTGTGGTTCCCATGTCATGAGGCTGGATACCTATTTGGTGACGGCGGGGCTGGCCCCCAGCCGTACCCGCGCAAAAGAATGGATCGACGGCGGATTTATCACCGTGAACGGAAACGTGATTCGCAAGCCGTCTTTCGATATCGATGACAGCTTGTCCCCGGATGTGTGTGTCACCGGACAGACCCATCCCTTTGTGGGCCGCGGCGGTATGAAACTGGATGGCGCGCTGACCGCCTTCCGTATCGATGCGGCAGGGAAGATCTGCGCCGACATCGGTGCCTCCACCGGCGGCTTTACCGATTGCCTTCTGCGCCGCGGCGCCGCCCGCGTATTTGCGGTGGATTCCGGTGCGGGCCAGTTGGATCCCACCCTGTGTGCGGATAGCCGTGTGGTCAATATCGAGCATTTCAATGCCCGGAATTTGACCCCGGACACCTTCGGGTGCCTGTGCGATATGGCCGTGGCGGATCTGTCCTTTATCTCCCAGACCTACATATTGCCCAATGTCCGGGATATCCTGATTCCCGGCGGCATCTATGTGGGCCTGATCAAGCCTCAGTTTGAATGTGGCCGCGGTGCGCTGGATCGGCATGGGATCGTTAAATCCCCCGCCCAGCATAAGGCGGCCATTACCCGGGTCCTGGACAGCGCCCTCCTTTGCGGCCTTTTGCCCCAGGCGGTGATCCCGTCTCCCATTACCGGCGGGGACGGCAACCGGGAGTTTCTTATGTGGTGCATCAAATCCGATACACCCGGACCCATCGACGTATCTCATATTGATATAGATAGGATAGTGAGAGTATGACTTTGCGGCGCAAACGGATCGTTTTGATGCCGAATACGGAAAAGAATATTGATCCGCAGTGGATGAACAGTCTGGTCTTCCACCTGCATGAGATCGGATGCGACCTCCGTGCCCCGGAGAGCAGCCGACGCATGTTTTCCCAGGCGGAGGCCTGCATTGCTTTCTTCGAGGATAAAGACCCGCTATACGAAAAGGCCGATCTGATCCTGGTCTTCGGCGGGGATGGCTCCATCATCCGGGCGGCGCGCAGCAGCGTGGGCCGGGAGATCCCCATTGCGGGCATCAACTGCGGCCGGCTGGGATATCTGGCGGAGATCGAAAGCAACGAAACCGATCTTCTGGACGCCATCGTGACGGGGGAGGGAATCATCGAGCGGCGCATCATGCTGGATGTGCAGATTCTTCGGGAGGATACGATCCTCGGCGTGGATACCCCCGCACTCAACGATATCGTCCTTACCAACGGCCCTTTGCCAAAACTGCTTTCCTTCGGATTGTACTGCAACGGGGAACTGGTGGAGAACTGCTACGCCGACGGTATGATTCTGGCGGCGCCTACCGGATCCACCGCCTATTCCATGTCGGCGGGCGGCCCGATTCTGGATCCGTGCCTCAACTGCATCTGCGCCACGCCCATCTGTCCCCAGACCATGAACAATCGCCCCGTTATTTTCAGCGGGGATTCCACCTTGGAATTCCGGAACATAAGCAGCCGCGGAAATACCGCTTTTTTGTCCATCGACGGACAGGAGAGCATTATGCTGCACCCCACGGATACCGTGCGGATTTTCCGCTCTCCTTATCATACCAATTTGATCCGCATCAAACAAGGCGGATTCCTCAGCGCACTACGAAGAAAATTGTCATAAATCCATGTGTTGTCACACAAGCAGGAGGACATAATGAAAGTAAAGCGTCATAACAAAATTATGGAGATCATCGGCAGCTGCAATATCGAAACCCAGGAGGAACTGATCGATAAGCTGCGCGCGGCCGGATTTGATGTGACTCAGGCAACCATCTCCCGCGATATACGGGAATTGAAGTTGGCCAAGGTCATGTGCGAGACGGGCAGTTATAAATACGTCCTGCCCAAATCCGGGGAAAACGACGGCAGACACGTGTACAGCAAGGCACTGGTCGGCAGTATCAAAAGCGTGGACTGTGCTTTGAACGACATCGTGATCAAAACCTATCCCGGCCTGGCCAATGCCGTGGCCGCAGGCATCGATTCACTCCATGAGCACGATATCCTGGGCTGTGTGGCCGGCGATGATACCATCATCCTGATTGCCCACAGTACGGAAAGCGCCTTGAATCTGTGCAAACGCCTCCGTAAGATCGCCAACGAATAACGGTGGCCTCTATGCTGCGATCGTTATATATTGAAAATATTGCCGTCGCCAGACAGCTCAATGTGGATCTTTCCCCCGGCTTCACGGTGATTACCGGTGAAACCGGTGCGGGCAAATCGGTGATGATCGATTGCCTGGCCCTGATCACGGGCGGAAAATCCCAACGGGAAATGATCCGGACAGGTGCTGAGCGGGCTGTGGTGTCCGCGGTGTTTTCCGATGTGGTACTGCCGGACTCTCTGCGGGACGCGGGGATTGAGGCGGACGAAAACGGAGAGTTGGAAATCTGCCGTACCCTCACGCCGGACGGCCGGTCCGCTGTGAAAATCAATCGGCGGAGTGTGCCGCTGTCCGTGCTGAAAGAATTGGGGGCGTCCCTCGTCAGCATCCAATCCCAGAGCGAAACCCGCAATCTGCTGGATAAATCCTTCCATCTGGACATGCTGGACGAGTACGCGGGCACGGAAAATCTGCTCCGGGAATACGCAGTCCCCTACGGGGAATGGCAGGAGTTGACCGCGTCGGCACAGGCACTCAGAGAATCCCTCCAGCAGAAAAATATGCTGACGGATATCCTGAAGTACCAGATCAAGGAAATCGATGCCGCCCGGCTGTCCGCGCCGGACGAGGATGAAAAATTGACGGCCGCCCGGGCGAAGATCAAGAACATCGAGCGCATCGCCAAGTATTCCTCCTTCGTCTACCGTGCTTTGACCCAGAGCGAAAAGGGAGCCACTGCCTCGGTGCTTCTGCAGAAATCCTCCGCGGCGCTCCGCCAGCTGGCGGACGTGATGCCCGAAGCGGAGGAGCTGGCCGCCCGGTTGGACAACTACCGATACGAAATCGAGGATATCGGCGAGAGCGCACGGGCACTGCTGGATGACGGAGACGTGCGGGATCCCGAAAAACAGCTGAATCAGATTGAGGCAAGACTGAGCCTCATCGAGCGTCTGAAACGGAAATACGGCAATACCATCTCGGATATCCTGGCTTTCCGCCGGGAGGCCGGGGAGAAGTTGGCGGATCTGGAATCGGGCGACGAAAAACTGAGCGAGATCGAGGATCGTATCCGCGATGTGCGCCTTCGCCTGAGCCGGAGTGCGGCCGAGATCACCCAGGCCCGCCGAACGGCGGCGGAAGTGATCAGCCGAAGCGTGTGCGATACGCTGTCCTATCTGGATATGCCCAAGGTACGATTCCTTGTGGATATACAAAAAGTCTATGCCGGCGGTGAGGAGCTGTTCGGCCCCTGCGGCTCGGACGATGTAACCTTCATGATTGCCACCAATCCCGGCGAGCCGCCCATGCCGCTGGCCAAGATTGCCTCCGGCGGCGAGATGTCCCGGGTGATGCTGGCCCTGCGCAGCGTGATGAATACCAAAAGCGGTGCCAACACCGTGGTGTTCGATGAAATCGATGCGGGTGTGTCCGGCGGTACATCGGAGAAGATCGGCATCAAATTGAAGGAAATGTCCTGTGGGACGCAGACGTTGTGCATTACCCACTCGCCGCAGATCGCCGCTCTGGCGGATACCCATCTGCGCATCCGCAAAAAAGTCGTGGACGGACGGGCGGAGAGCGAGATTGAGGAATTGGACGAAAACGGCCGCGTCAGCGAGATCGCCCGGATCATCGGCGGTGTGTCCGTCACCGATACCCAGCGGGATGCCGCCCGGGAAATGATCGAAAACAATCAATAACATCCGCACAGCGGAGATATGTTTACCAGTTTGAAAGGAATAGTTATTATGAATCTTTTTGAGGAATTCAAAGCCAGAGGCATGATTGCCCAGTGCACCAACGAGGAAGAAGTTGCCAAGCGGTTTGCCGGCGAGCCCATGACGTTCTATATCGGATTTGACCCGACGGCGGACAGCCTTCACATCGGTCACTTTATCCAGCTGAAGATTATGGCTCATATGCTGCGGGCAGGCCATCATCCCATCGCCCTGTTCGGCGGCGGTACCGGTATGATCGGTGACCCCTCCGGCAAGAGCGATATGCGTAAAATGCTGACCGAGGAGACCATTGCCCACAACATCGAGTGCTTCAAGAAGCAGATGTCCAAGCTGCTGGATCCCGATAAGGTTACCTTCGTTAACAACGCCGACTGGCTCATGAACAAGAATTACATCGAGTACCTCCGCGAGGTTGGCCCCTACTTCACCATCAGCCGTATGCTGGCGGCCGAGTGCTACAAGTCCCGTCTGGATACCGGTCTGACCTTCCTGGAGTTCAACTACATGACCATGCAGAGCTACGACTTCTACCGCCTGTACCAGGATTACGGCTGCTCGCTGGAGTTCGGCGGCGACGATCAGTGGTCCAACATCATCGGCGGCGTAGAACTGATCCGCCGTAAGACCGGCAAGGAAGTATACGGCCTGACCTTCAAGCTCCTGCTTACCAGCGAAGGCAAGAAGATGGGTAAAACGGAGAAGGGTGCTCTGTGGCTGGATCCCGAGAAGACCTCTCCCTACGATTTCTATCAGTACTGGCGCAACATCGCCGACGCAGATGTCATCAACTGCATGAAACTGCTCACCTTCATGCCCCTGGAGGAGATCGCCGAGTACGAAAAGCTGGAGGGCAGTGAACTGAATCGCGCCAAGGAGAAGCTGGCCTATGAAGTGACTGCTCTGATCCATGGCACGGAAGAAGCCGATAAGGCACAGGATGCCGCCCACAAGATCTTTGCCGCCGGCGGCATGAGCGCAGATATGCCCACCACCGAGTTGAGCGAAAGCGATCTCACCGACGGCAAGATTGCTGTGCTGGATCTGCTGGTAATCAGCAAGATGGCCCCCTCCAAGGGTGAGGCAAGACGTCTCATCCAGCAGGGCGGTGTGCTTGTGAACGATGCCAAGGTAGAGGCCATCGACGAAACGGTGGATGCGGCTGCTCTGACGGGTGACGGCATCATCGTTCGAAAAGGTAAGAAGACCTACCGCCGCTTCTGCATCCGGTAATGAGAGAGTACACGTATTTACTCTTTGATCTCGATAATACACTGATGGATTTTGATCGCGCGGAGGAGACGGCGTTTTACGCCGCATTCTCCGCGTCCGACCTTGTGGCGGACGATCATGTCTATAAGCTGTATCATGAGATCAATGCCGGATTGTGGAAACGCCTGGAAAAGGGTGAATTGTCCCGGGAAAGACTGAAAGATCTGCGCTATGAGATGCTGTTTCATCGGCTTGGTATCCCGGACGACGGCAAGAGCCGGGAGGTCAGTGACCGGTATTTCACCGAACTTTCCCGCCAGCAGTTTATGATGGACGGCGCGGAGGACGTGTGCCGAATCCTGCGCCCTCGCTATAAGATGTATATCGTTACCAACGGCACCTATGAGGTACAGAAGGGACGCTTTTTCGGCTCTCCTTTGGAGAAGTATTTCGATGACATCTTTGTATCGGAGCATATCGGCGCCGCCAAACCTTCCCCGGTGTTCTTTGATCACGTGGTAAAATCCGTGGGGGATGAGGATCGGTCGGCCTATTGCGTCATCGGGGACTCTCTGTCTTCGGATATGGACGGTGCCCTTGCCGCCGGGATGGATGCCATCTGGCTGGATCACCGCGGCACGGGAGATGCACAGGGACGGGCCATCACGCATATACTGCAGGATATACGGCAGCTGCCGGCGTATCTTTCGGATGTCGGGCAAGGAGACGAGCATGAGTGATATGATTATGGAATTGATACACGCCCTGCGCGGATATCCCCACGGGGAGATTTTCCTCGCGGAGAAGGAACCCCTCCGCGACCACACCACCTTCCGCATCGGCGGCCCGGCGGATGTGTATATCGAGCCGGCCACCGAGGACGCGTTCTGCTTTGTTATGGCGGAAGCGGCCAAGCGGGATATCCGTACCATCGTCATCGGACGGGGAAGCAATCTTCTCTTTGACGATGCGGGGTTCCGCGGTGCGGTGATCTCCACAGGACGTCTGCGCACGGTTCGCTGTGAGGGCAATATCCTGTATGCAGGGGCAGGCGCATCCCTTAGCGCCTGTGCCAATGCCGCGTGGGAGCAGGGATTGACCGGTATGGAATTCTCCTTCGGCATCCCCGGCAGTGTGGGCGGTGCCGTGTTTATGAACGCAGGTGCCTATGGCGGGGAGATCTGCCAGATTCTCACGGAGAGTACCTATTACGACGGACAGGATCACTCGATTAAAACGCTGTCGGCGGAGGACCACGCATTCGCGTACCGCGACAGCGCTTACCGTCATCATCCCGAGCGCGTTGTTTTGTCTGCCGCTTTTGCATTGCGTGACGGGAATAAAGAAGAAATCCGTGCCGTTATGGACGATCTGATGAGCCGACGCACGGAGAAACAGCCGCTGGAATATCCCAGTGCGGGCAGTGCCTTCAAACGGTGCGAGGGCCGGTTTACCGCCCAGATGATCGATCAGGCGGGGCTGAAGGGCTTCACCGTCGGCGGGGCGCAGGTGTCCGAAAAGCACGCGGGATTCATTATCAATCGGGGCGGTGCCACGTCGGCGGACGTGCGCGCACTGATCGCCCATATTCAATGTGAACTGAAAAATCGCTTCGGCGTGGATATCCGGCCGGAGATTGTGTATGTGCCGCCGACAGGACGGGAAGTATAAAACAGGGAGACAGCTATGAACATTGTTCTTCTGACAGGATGCTCGGGTGCGGGAAAATCCCGGGCGGCCAATATTCTGGAAGACTGGGGATATACCTGCGTGGACAATATCCCCCTCAATATGATCGGCGTGCTGGTGGATATGCATCGGAAGAATTCCACCGCAGGGGATAAGCTGGCCATCGTTACCGATGCCCGGTGCACCACGGATTTTCGTGAGCTGGCCCCGCTGGCCAAATCCCTCCGCCGGGCGGGGGATACCTGCCGCGTTGTGTATCTGGACTGTCGGGATGACGTGTTGATCAACCGGTATAAGTTTACCCGGCGGATGCATCCGCTGGCGATCCGCTATGGGACAAGCATGGGCGACGCGCTGGTCCGGGAGCGGCAGATGCTGCGGGATGCCTATGAGTGTGCCGATGTGCGCATCGATACCTCGGATATCACCCCCGCCCAACTGAAGCAGCTGCTGGAGCACGCTCTTGTGGGCGAAGCTCATAATGGCATCTATATCTGCTGTATGTCCTTCGGCTTCAAATACGGTATCCCGCCTGAGGCGGATACGGTGTTTGATGTGCGCTGTTTCCCCAATCCCTATCATGTGGAGGGCATGCGGGAGAAGAACGGACTCCACCCGGATGTGAACGCCTACGTGTTCTCCTTCCCGGAAACCCATCAGTACATAGAACGCCTGCGGGAGTACTTTCTGTTTATGCTTCCGCTGTATGAAAAAGAAGGAAAGAAACAGTTTACCGTGGCTGTGGGATGCACGGGCGGTCAGCATCGCTCCGTGGCCATCGCCGATCGGCTGAATACCATTTTCCAGGAGAACGGATACAATTCCGTGGTGATCCATCGGAATATGGACGGTGCCAACGGTTCTACTGTGTAAAAATACTATGTCGGAAAAATCCTATGCACAAAAACTGCGGGAATCGTTGGACGCGCTTCCCGTCAAAAAGAAGTGCTGTGTCCACGCTCTGCGGGATGCCCGCGACTTGTACGAGGGGCCGCTGCCCCCGGAGCAGCGGGCGGAGGAAATCGCCGCCTACCAATCCCGTGTCAAATGCCCGAATTGTATGTCTCACTTTATCCGCGCTCTGTTTCTGCTCCACGGATCGGTCACCGATCCGACGAAGCGGAATCATATGGAGTTTGCCGTGGATACGGCGGTGGAATGCGATGCCATCGCGTCGCTGATGGCTTCGGTGGGATTTACGGCGGCACAGACTGTGCGCAAAAATAAGTACATTCTGTATATCAAGGACGGGGAAAGCATCTCGGATTTCTTCGCCTATATCGGTGCCAACACCGCCGTGTTTGACTTTATGAATACCCGCATCGAGCGGGAATTCCGCAACAATGTCAATCGGCAGGTGAACTGTGATACCGCCAATATCGAGAAGGCGTTGCAGGCGTCGGAGCGGCAGATCCAGGTGATCCGCCGCATGGCGGAAAGCGGGCTCATCCAGACCCTGCCGGATTCCTTGAAGATAACGGCGGAGTTGCGGGTGAAATTCGATCAGATGTCCATGAAGGAGCTGGGCGAGGCTCATGAGCCGCCCATCACCAAATCCGGCGTCAGCCACCGGCTGGCCAAAATTATGGATTTTGCCCGCGCCGCGGGAATGGAAGACTAAAAAAGGAGGCTCTTATGGAACGCTTTGCACATCTGCATCTGCACAGTGAGTACAGTTTGCTGGACGGCGCATGCCGCGTGGCGGATATTCCCCGCCGTGCCAAGGAGATGGGGCAGGACGCTGTCGCCATCACCGATCACGGCGTCATGTACGGCGTGGTAGAGTTCTATAAAGCTTGCGTAAAAGAGGGCGTAAAGCCCATCATCGGATGCGAGGTCTATGTGGCCAAACGCAGCCGGTTTGACAAAGTACACGATCTGGATTCCTCCAGTTATCATCTGGTTCTCCTTTGCGAGAACGAAACGGGATACCGCAATCTGATCCGCATGGTGTCCCTGGCCTTCACGGAAGGCTTTTATTCCAAACCCCGCGTGGATATGGAACTGCTCCGGCAGCACCACGAGGGGCTGATCGCCTTGTCCGCCTGCCTGGCCGGCTATATCCCCCGGCACATCGTCCGCGGGGAATACGAGGAGGCGGAAAAATATGCCCGGGAGATGCGTGCCATCTTCGGGGAGGATCATTTTTATCTGGAAATACAGGATCACGGCCTGGAAGAGCAGAAAACGGTGAACCGGGCGATTCTGGACATATCCGAAAAGACGGGTATCCCTCTGGTGGCCACTAACGATGTCCATTACCTGCGCCGGGGCGACGCGGAGTCCCAGGCGATCCTCATGTGCATCCAGACCAACAACGTGATCACCGACGGGCGCCCCATCGGCTTTGAAACCGATGAGTTCTATATGAAATCCACCGCGGAGATGGAGCGGCTTTTCGACGCGTATCCCGGTGCCATTGCGAATACAGCCAAAATCGCCGATATGTGCGATTTCCATTTCACATTCGGCGAGACACAGCTCCCCCGTTTCCGGCCCGAGGACGGATCGGATCCCTCCGAGTACCTGGCCCGCCTGGCGTGGGAAGGCCTGGCATCCCGTGTGGCGGCCGGCCATATCGTCTTTACGGCGGGAAGGGAAGAATCCCAGTATCGGGAACGCATCGAGTACGAATTGTCCGTCATTGCCCGGATGGGATACAGCGAGTATTATTTGATCGTGTGGGATTTTGTCCGCCATTCCAAATCCGCGGGCATCCCCGTGGGCCCCGGACGCGGATCGGGTGCGGGCAGTCTTGTGGCGTATCTATTGGGAATCACGGATATCGACCCCCTGCGGTTTGACTTGCTCTTTGAGCGTTTTCTGAATCCCGAGCGGGTTAGCATGCCCGACTTCGATATCGACTTTTGCTATGACCGACGGGATGAGGCCATCGCCTACGTGCGGGATAAATACGGCGCGGATCATACCGCCCAGATCATCACATTCGGTACCATGGCCGCCCGTGCCGTCATCCGGGACGTGGGACGGGCCCTCGGCATGAGCTATGCGGATGTGGACGAAGTGGCCCGCCAGATTCCCCGCACCTTGGGGATCACTCTGGCGGATGCCTTGAAGATGGACGGCCTCAAAAAAATGTATGATGAGGATCCCGATGTGCGCCGCCTGGTGGATACCGCCATGGCGCTGGAGGGCATGCCCCGCCATGCGTCCACCCATGCCGCCGGCGTGGTCATTACCGAGAGGCCGATCAGTGAATACGTTCCTCTTGCCGTCAACAGTACCATTCCGGTCACCCAGTTCGATATGAACACGGTGGCCGATCTGGGCCTTTTGAAATTTGACTTTCTGGCGCTTCGCTACCTGACGATCATCTCGCAGGCGGAGGAGCAGATCCGGGAGAAGGATCCCGTCTTCGATATTTCCGCCATTCCCGTGGATGATCGCCGTACCTTCGATCTGATCACGGCGGGCAGAACGGAAGGTGTATTCCAATTGGAGTCTGGCGGTATGCGGCAAACGCTGATGCAGATGAAGCCGGAGCGGATCGATGACATTATCGCGGCCATCGCGCTGTACCGTCCCGGCCCCATGGATTCTATTCCCAAATATATCGAGAACAGCCGTGACCGCTCCCGCATCCGCTACGCCACCCCCCTGTTGGCACCGATTCTGGATGTGACCAACGGATGCATCGTCTATCAGGAACAGGTTATGCAGATCTTCCGCGTGGTGGCGGGTTATTCTCTGGGACGGGCGGACATCGTCCGCCGCGCTATCTCCAAAAAGAAACTGTCTGTTTTGGAAAGCGAGCGTGCTTCCTTCCTTGCCGGCGCGGCAGAGCGAGGCATTGCGGAAAGTGCGGCCGCCGATCTCTTCGAGGAGATCGTGGGATTTGCCAATTACGCTTTCAATAAAAGCCATGCGGCGGCCTACGGTGTGCTGTCGTACCGCACTGCCTATCTGAAGGCCCATTATCCCCGTGAATACAACAGCGCGCTTCTCACTTCTGTCCTCGGCTCCGCCGATAAAATGGCGGAGTATATCGCCGAGTGTGCCCGGGTGGGAATCAAAATCCTGCCGCCCCACGTCAACGAGAGCGATCGGGATTTCCATGTGGACGGAAAGAATATCCGCTTCGGTCTGCTGGCTCTCAAAAATCTGGGACGTCCCTTTGTGGAATCCCTGCTGGCGGAGCGGAAGCGCGGCGGCAAATTCGCCTCCTTTGACGATTTCATGCACCGCATGGGCGACACGATCAGCAACAAACGTCAGTTGGAAATGCTGATCAAATCCGGCGCGCTGGATGGTCTGGGAGCGAAACGCAGTCAGTTGCTTACCGTGTACGAAACCGTGCTGGATGCCCGCTCCGCGGCCAATCGGCAAAGCGTGGCCGGTCAGCTGGATCTGTTTTCCACCCCCGCGGCTGTGGAGGATGGCCCCGCCATCCCCGCCATCTCCTTGCCGGATATTCCCGAATACAGCGCAAGGGAGCTCTTGGCGCTGGAAAAGGACAGCTCAGGCCTCTACTTCTCCGGCCATATCCTGGACGACTACTCCCGCCATGTGGAACAGATTCAGCCGGATTCCATCGCGTCGATCAAAGCATCCTTTGCCTCCGATGAGATGGAGGAGGAAGTTCCCGCCGGCGGCGGAAAGCAGTACGCCGATAAACAGCCCGTGAAGATCGCCGGCATCATTGCCCGCCGCCAGAATAAGGCCACCCGGGGCGGGGAACAGATGGCCTTTCTTACGGTGGAGGACCGCACCGGCGAAATCGAGGTGATCGTGTTCGCCAAATCACTGGAAGCCTTTGGGACTGCTCTCCTTCTGAATGAGGCGGTAGCCATCAGCGGAACCATCTCTCTGCGGGAAGAAGAGGAGCCCAAAATCCTGCTTCGGAGTGCCAAATTGCTCAGCGATAACGCATCGTTTGTGCCGCTGAAATCCCCCTCTGCGCCAACGAAGGAGGAGAAGAAGTCACCGGCTAAGCTGTATTTGAAAGTGGAGAGCATGGACAGCGAGCAGTACAAACGAGCGGAAAGTTTTATTGAAATATTCCCCGGATCTTTCCCCGTGGTGTTCTATGACGCATCTGCCGGCAAATATTTTCGCGCGGACGGGTACGGCGTGGAACTGAACGATTTCGTTCTGCGGGAACTGCGCTGTATTCTGGGAGAGGACGCGGTGATTTGCCGCTGAATGTCCGGATTTCGATTGTAAATTTTCATATTCTGCGGAAATGTGGTAAAAATTTAATACTATATTCAAAATAATGTGCTACAATACAAGTATTCATCTGTCCGAGGGAACCGATTGCCGAAAACGCACGTCTAATCCCTTGACGGAAAGGTTGGTGTAAAACTGTGACCAGTAACCAAAGAAGAAGACCGGGGCCGCGCCGAGTGGATTGGGGACGGGAAGTCCTCCGCGCTTTTGCCATCATCGGCCGGGTGCTTCTGCGTCTTTTGACATATGTGCTGAATATTATCCTGACCATCATGCTGATCGGATTGATCACGGGCGTGATCGTCGGCACGGTGTTCGCTATCTATGTGAAGAATTATATCGATCCTACCATGGATACCTCGCTGCTTCTCAAAGCGGAGACGGATACCACCACACGTATCTATTATATGGATTACGAAACGCCGGAGGATCGGAAGAATCGAACGGGAACGCCGGTTGAGTTGGAGGATGAGCGTATTTACGCCTCCGAAAACGGCCTGTGGGTGCCCTATTCTCAGCTGGAGAAGAATCCGTACCTCTGTGATGCGCTGATTGCCATTGAGGATCACCGTTTCCGGCAGCACAACGGTGTGGATATCCTTGGTACGGGTAAGGCGGTTGTCAATTTCTTTCTGCAGTTTGAGGAAGTACGCGGTGCGTCCACCATCACCCAGCAGTTGGTCAAGAACCTGACCGGTGATAACGAGGTGCGTGTCCAGCGAAAGATTCAGGAAATTCTCCGTGCCATCAATCTGGATAAGGAAAAGAGCAAGGAAGAAATTCTGGAGATGTATCTCAACATCGTGAATTTCTCCAACAACTGCCGCGGCGTCCAGGCGGCGGCCAACTATTTCTTCAGCAAAGATGTTACGGAACTGACACTGACCGAATGTGCTACGCTGATAGCTATTGTTAACTCCCCATATACGTATGATCCGGTGCGTTATCCGGATAACAATATCTGGCGCCGTAACCTGGTGCTGGATGAGATGCTGGAATACGGCTATATCACCAAGGCCCAGTGCGACGCCGCCAAGGCGGAAGAACTGGTGCTCAATTTGAACGCCCAAAAAGAGGACGGGGACGGCAGCAACATCTTCTCCTGGTATAAAGAGGCGGTGTTCAGTGACGTACAAAAGGCCCTCATGGAAAAATACGGCTACGATGAGTATACATCCAGTATGATGATCTACTCCGGCGGGTTGAAGATCTATACGGTGATGGATCCCTTCGTGCAGGATACTCTGGAGGAGGTCTACGAGAACGATGAGGAGTATTTCCCCCGTTCCAATGACGGCCTTCAGCCGGAATCCGCCATGGTTGTGATCGACCCCTATACGGGCGACGTGCTGGGATTGGTAGGCGGACGCGGCGAGAAAACCATCAACCGCGGTTCCAATCATGCTACCAAGTCCAAACGATCCCCCGGTTCCTCCATCAAGCCCCTGTCCATTTTCGCGCCGGCCCTGGATGCGGGCATCATCAATTATGCCTCCGTATATGACGATGTGCCCGTCACCTTCGGCGATTACGATGAGGATTGGAACGTGGAGGAAACCGCCGCCGACGGAACGGTGGTAAAAAAGACAGCCCCCCGGGCGTGGCCGGCCAATCTGCCGAACACCTACGCCGGTCTGACCACTGTCAATCAGGCCATCATCACCTCCAAGAACACGGTGGCTGTCCGTGTCCTGCAGGAGCTGACCATTGACAAATCCTTCGATTTCGTCAAGAATAAACTGGGCATGAGCAGCTTTATCGATACCTACGTTTCCGCTAACGGAACCGTGTATACGGATAAACTGCTGGCACCGCTGGCTCTGGGCCAGATGAACTTTGGTCTGACCGTAGAGGAAATTACGGCGGCATACTGCATCTTCCAGAATAACGGCGTGTATAACAAGCCTCGCACCTTCCTGTCGGTGTACGACAGCGAAGGCAATCTGATTCTGGAAAACAAAGAGGAATCCACCATCGTCATCAGCGACCAGAACGCATCCATTATGACCATGATGCTGGAAAACGTTATGAATCAAGGTACGGGCCGCGTGGTCACATTGCGCAATACCGTGGATGTGGCCGGTAAAACCGGTACCGCCGGTAACGACTTCGACCGCTGGTTCCTCGGATATACTCCCTATTATGTGGGCGGCGTTTGGTTCGGTTATGAAATGAACCAGACTCTCAGCGATTTCCGGCAGAACCCTTCCTGTATCGTCTGGGATACGGTCATGACGAAACTGCACCAGGGATACATCGATGATGCCAAAAACGGCGGCGAGCCGCTGAAAACCTTTACTCCGGCCGCCGGCATCGTGGAATGTGAATACTGTCTCGATTCCGGTATGCTCCCGTCGGCCGCCTGTGAACTGGATCCCCGCGGTCATCGGATCGCCAAGGGCTATTTCACCCGGGATAATATGCCAACCAAGGAGTGCGATGTGCACGTGGTTGTCAAGTACGATTCCGAGGTGGGCGGCGTGGTGCTCAACGTGGCGGAATACACGGGCAACCCGGCCAATCTGATCGATACCGCACTGATCCGCGTGGAGAATCGGAATTTCCCCATCGAAATCAAGGTGGTGGATGCGCAGTACGTGTACCGCACTTTGCCCATTGATGTGCGCCCCGGCGGATGGTGGGGCGAGCCCTTCTTCCAGAATGCGATTCCGGAAGGGGTGTTCGTGGGCCAGTCCGACACATGGACATTTTATAATAAGTTCTGTTACGAGCATTATAATTTCTATCGTTGGGAACTGCTGGAGCAGGAAACGGAAGATACGGATGACACCTCGGATCTGCCCGATCCGGAGAATACAGATATTCCCGATGATCCCATCGATGAGGACGATATTTACGGCGACGAGTAGGCGGCATCCCCTGTGGAAAATTCACTCCCTTCGCAAAATGACACTTGACATTTTTTGTGTGATGATGTATACTATTCACAGAAAAATTCCCAATAATTTGGAGGTTCATTATGAAAAAGATTAAGATTATTGCTCTGGCCCTTGCGATTGCTATGCTTTCCGTGTGCCTCATCAGCTGCGGCACCCCCAAGATCAAGGTAAATGTAAAAGTAGGCGTGT
The DNA here is from genome assembly GCA_017468385.1 of Clostridia bacterium. Classification (GTDB taxonomy): domain Bacteria; phylum Bacillota; class Clostridia; order Oscillospirales; family CAG-272; genus SIG701. The sequence goes on along the minus strand of JAFUIQ010000032.1, from coordinate 77,781 downwards.
ATGTAGGTGAAGAGTTCATTCTGGCTCCCTTTGCTGTGGAAGTGCAGAATACCGAGGCTCCTACCATCCTGCAGGCAGTTCGCGAGGCACTTGAGCTGAACGATATCGACTATGAAGCCGACGATATGGGTATCAAGAGCATTGCCGGCAACGCATATAAGACCGACGGTGAATACACCTACTTCTGGACCTACACCATCAACGGTGAAGAGCCCACCAGCGGCCGTGCCGGCAACACCGCCGTCAACGAAGGCGATACCATCATTTATGTGTATCAGCAGGAATCCAACGAGGATCTGGCAGAGGCCGGCTCCAAGGATGAATAATGCAAACGAAAAACCTCATGCTTAGGCATGAGGTTTTCTTTTGTCATAGCGAAGAAAAACCCGATGGCATCTGCCATCGGGTTTTGTGTTGTATTAGCCCAGTCTTGCTTCCAGAGCAGCAAGCTCTTCTTTCAGCTCAGCGGGAACGCGTTCGCCGACCAGATTGTAGAACTCCTTGATATTTGCAATATCTTCCTTCCAGGATTCCACGTCAACGGAAACCAGCTCGCGGATGGTATCCAGAGTGATGCCCTCCAAGCCTTCGATATTGATATCCTCCGCCTTCGGAACATAGCCGATAGCGGTTTCAACAGCGTCTACCTTATCCTCACAGCGATCCAGAATCCACATAAGAACTCTCATGTTGTCGCCGAAGCCGGGCCAAATGAAGTGGCCTTCGTCGTCGGTGCGGAACCAGTTTACGTGGAAGATCTTCGGTGCGTTGGGAATGGTCTTGCCCATAGCCAGCCAGTGTGCCCAGTAGTCACCCATGTCGTAACCAACGAAGGGACGCATAGCCATGGGATCGCGGCGTACTACGCCGACTGCACCGGCTGCGGCTGCCGTGGTCTCGGAAGCCATGATGGAACCAACAAAGGTACCGTGCTGCCAACCGAAGGACTGGTAAACCAGGGGAGCGGTCTTCGCGCGCCGTCCGCCGAAGATGATCGCAGAGATCGGCACACCCTTGGGATCGTCAAACTTATCGGAGATGCAGGGGCAGTTCTTCGCCAGGGAAGTGAAGCGGGAGTTGGGATGAGCACCGCAGGTGGACTTGTCCTTTTTGTCGAACTTCTTGTAGTCCCAGGGGTTGCCCTTCCAGTCGATGGCGTTTGCGGGAGGATTGTTGTCCAGACCTTCCCACCAAACGGTGTTGTTGTCCAGATCATGCACTACGTTGGTGAAGATGGTGTCGCGCTTGGTGGTCTCCAGTGCGTTGGGGTTGGACTTGTCATTGGTGCCGGGAGCTACGCCGAAGAATCCGTTCTCGGGGTTCACGGCCCACAGACGGCCATCCTCGCCCACACGGAGCCATGCGATGTCGTCACCGACGCACCATACCTTGTAACCCTGCTTCTGGTAGATCTCCGGCGGAATCAGCATGGCCAGATTGGTCTTACCGCAAGCGGAGGGGAATGCAGCGGAGATGTACTTGATCTCGCCCTTGGGATTCTGCAGACCCAGAATCAGCATGTGCTCAGCCATCCAGCCCTCTTTGCGGCCCAGATAGGAAGCAATGCGGAGTGCGAAGCACTTCTTGCCCAGAAGAACGTTTCCGCCGTAGCCGGAGTTTACGCTCCAGATGGTGTTGTCCTCGGGGAAGTGGCAGATATAACGGTTTTCCTCATCGATGTCTGCCTTGGCGTGCAGACCCTTGATAAAGTCGGGGGAGTCACCCATTGCCTCAAGCACATGTGCGCCGGCACGGGTCATGATGAGCATGTTCAGAACAACGTAGATGGAGTCCGTCAGCTCAATACCGTATTTAGCAAAGGAGGAGCCGACCTGACCCATGGAGTAGGGAATAACATACATGGTTCTGCCCTTCATGGCGCCGCGATACAGCTTGGACAGCTTCTCATAGCACTCGGCGGGAGCCATCCAGTTGTTGATGTTGCCTGCATCTTCCTTCTTGCTGGTGCAGATGAAGGTTCTGCCCTCAACACGGGCAACGTCATTGACAGCGGTGCGGTGCAGGTAGCAGTTGGGGAGAAGATCCTGGTTCAGTTTGATGATTTCGCCGGTGGAGCAAGCCTCTTCTCTCAGAGCCTCGGTCTGCTCGTCGGAGCCGTCAATCCAAACGATTTTGTCGGGCTGAGTCATGGCAGCCATCTCGTCTATCCAGTTAAGGATATACTTGTTTTTGGTCATTGCTAATCTCCTTAATTTAGTTACTTCAGTTCACTGGATACATTATATACCATTTTCCATGAAAAAGCAAGTGCTTTTCCTCACGAAACTTCTTTTTACAATTCGGTAATAAAAGTGCAAAATGCATAAAATGACAACCGAACTTGCAAAAATGAATAAAAATATTTCTCGAACAAAAAACGAACTAACGTTTGACATGGGCGAACAAATGTGTTATAATAAGTAAACCACAAAGCAAATTCATACATTATATATTGTATTTGGGAGTCGGATATGGAAAAATTAACGGACCGCGAGAAAGATATACTGGCGTATATCGCAAAGATCGTGAATGAGAAGGGATATTCTCCCTCCGTGCGCGATATCAAGGCAGCGCTTTCCATTCGCAGCACCTCGACTGTACATACCTATTTGCAGCGCCTGGAGGAAAAGGGACTTCTGAGCAAAGAAAACGGCAAGAGCCGTACTTTGCGGGTGGATCCCGCCTATCAGGCATCCATCGGCTTCAACGCACAGATCCCGATTCTCGGCCGGGTTACGGCCGGCGTGCCGATTCTGGCCACGGAGAATTTTGACGGATACGTCAATTTCCCCACCGTCAAAGAAAACGGCAGAACGGACGGCCTTTTCGCCTTGCGCGTCTATGGTACCAGCATGATCGAAGCGGGTATTCTAGACGGGGACGTGGTCATCGTGGAGAAGACTGAAACGGCAGACAGCGGTGAGATCGTTGTGGCTATGATTGAAGATGAGGCAACGGTCAAGACCTTCTATAAGGAAGACGGTCACTATCGCCTGCAGCCGGAAAACAGCACGATGCAGCCCATCATTGTGGACTCCGTGGAAATTCTGGGGCGGGTCATCACCTCGCTCCGCTACTACCACTGAGTGGGAGGCGACACCATGGCGAACCATGTAATTCCGACGCTCGGATTTCATCATATTGCTGTCCGCGTGAAGGATTTTCAGCGGGAAAAAGCGTTTTTTGTGGATGGGCTGGGATTGAAGCCCTATACATCCTGGAAAAACGGGGACAAAGAAATTCTGCTGCTTGAGCTGGGCAGCGGCGGTATGGTGGAATTGTTTTCTCACGGAAGTGATGCGGAACCTGCCGATAGCCGCTATATGCATTTTGCTATGCAAGTTGATGATGCCCAAGTTGCATTTGACAAGGCGATCGCGGCAGGAGCATCCTGCGTTATGGAACCAGCGGTGCGGAAACTGGATTCCCATCCCGTCCGCCTGACGGTGCAGTGTGCCTTTGTGCGCACGCCGGGCGGTGCGGATCTGGAGTTTTTCCGGGTGCTGGAAGCGGAAGAAGAGTAAAACAAACGGTGCGGGTGCGGGGAGTTTTCCCCGCACTTGTATATTTTGGAGCGGTTGGGGAATCCTTTCATCGATACATCGTATCAAAAGTTGCATGGAAATTGAAAGGAGAAACGTATGGGAACACCGATTATTCCGGGACTGGCAGGCACACAAACCGAAAAAAATCTGAATGAGGCGATCAGCGGCGAAAGCCGGGCGCATCTGAAGTACCAGCTGTACGCCAAGCGAGCGGAGGAGGAAGGATACTATTCCATAGCGGAGATCTTCCGGGAAACCTCCGGCAACGAATACGCCCACGCGGAGATCTGGCTGAAGCTGATCGGCGAGATCGGCAATACAGAAACCAATCTGCACCAGGCGGCGGAGGGCGAGCGTTGGGAGTGGACGGATATGTACGCCGGATTTGCCGAAACCGCCCGCCAGGAGGGCTTTGCCCAGATTGCATCCCTCTTTGATTATGTGGCCTCGGTGGAAAAGATGCACGAGGAGCGGTATGTACAGCTGGAAACATCTCTGCGGGACGGCAAGGCCTATTCCTCCGATTCCGCCGAAACCCTCTGGATCTGCCTGAACTGCGGATATATTCACAAGGGCAAGGAGCCGCCGGCCGTTTGTCCCACCTGTATGTATCCCAAAGGATATTTCGAAAAGAAAAACGGATAAGATGCAAAAATGCCGCTTTGTGCGGCATTTTTTATGTTTGGGAAAATATTTGCAAAAAACTATGGAAGTGGTGCAGCGGTGGTGCTATAATATAGATATACCACAGCACAGCGGGAGGATGAAGCACATGAAAAAACGACGCGGCCTGACAACGGCACAGGTGTTGATCATCGGCTTTTTGGCGGTGATCCTCATCGGTGCATCTTTGTTGCATCTTCCCATCGCCTCCCGGAGCGGGGAAGCGGTTCCTTTTCTGGATTGCGCCTTCACCTCCGTCAGTGCCACCTGCGTGACCGGATTGATCGTTGTGGACACGGCCATTACCTGGAGTGGATTCGGACAGGCGGTCATCCTCGTTATGATCCAGATCGGTGGTCTCGGCTTCATGACAATGGCGGTCATGCTGTCGGCTTTAATGCGCCGCCGCGTATCGGCCCGGGAGCGGGTGCTCCTGGCCAATTCCTACAACCTGATCTCCTTTGAAGGATTGATGCCCTTTGTCCGCCGCATCTTCGGCGGCACCTTGCTGATCGAGTTGTGCGGTGCCATGGCCCTTGCCTTTCGCTTCATCCCTCGGTTCGGATGGGGGAAGGGCATATGGTACAGCGTGTTTCACGCCGTGTCTGCGTTCTGCAACGCAGGATTTGATCTGATGGGTACGGAAAGCGGTTCGTTTACCAGCCTTACGTCCTTTGCCCGCGATCCGCTGATCAATGTAACCATCGCCCTTCTCATTATGATCGGCGGCATCGGCTTCGTGGTGTGGGACGATATCCTCTATTGGATAAAAGAGCGCCGCCGTTTCTCTGTGTATACAAAACTGGTGCTTACCGTTTCTGCTGTTTTGTGGATCGGCGGTGCGCTCATCGTGGCCATCCCCGAATGGAACAATCCTGCCACGCTGGGCGGGCTGAATCCGTGGGAGAAAGCGATGGCTTCCTTCTTCCAGTCCGTCACCTTCCGCACTGCGGGCTTCAATACCATCGCTCTGGATCAGATGCATACATTGCCCAAGATGGTGTCACTGATCATCATGTTCATCGGCGGAGCCTCCGGCTCCACCGCAGGCGGTGTGAAAGTGGGTACCTTCGGTTTGCTGATGTATTCCGCTATCCTGTATGCCTGCGGGCGGAAGCATATCACCGTATTCCGCCGCACCGTTCCCGCGGAGGATGTGGTGCGCGTGTTTACTCTGGTGACCGTGCAGCTTTGCGCTACGTTGCTGGGGGCATTCTTCCTGATCGGCGACGGAGCGGATTTGATGACGGCCTTGTTTGAAACCTTTTCTGCCAGCGCCACGGTGGGATTGTCTCTGGGGCTTACCCCTACCTTGTCCGCTGCCAGCCGATTGGTGGTAATGACACTCATGTTCTTCGGACGAGTAGGTATTCTGACCATAGCGACTTTGCTGAGCGATAAGGGAGTCCGGGAGAAAAACCAGATGCAGTACGCGGAAATCCACTTGATGATCGGATGAGCCCGCGTCGGGAATTGTTATTTGGATAACGGAGAAAGGATACAAATATGAGAAGTTTTTGCATTGTAGGTCTGGGATGCTTCGGTACGGCGCTGACAAACGCCCTGCTGGAGAAAAAAGCACAGGTGATGGTTATCAGTGAGGACGCCGAGGCTGTCAACGCTATCGCGGATCAGGTGACCAGCGCCGTGATCGGCGACCCCACCAGCGAGGCGGTCCTGCGCTCTGCCGGCGTGGCGGATTACGATTGCGCCGTGGTGTGCATTGACGATAACATGAGTGACAGTATCCTGGCCACCATGATCCTCAAGGAATTGGGTGTAAGCGAAGTGGTGGCACGGGCGATGAACGAGCGGCACAAACGGATTCTGACCCGGGTGGGCGCCGACATGACCGTGTTCCCCGAGGAGGATATGGGCCACCGTCTGGCACAGGTGCTGTTCAAGAAGGATGTGCTGGAGTACTTCAGCTTTTCCGACGACTATTCCATCGTGGAGATCCTTGTGCCCAAGGAATGGGTGGGCCGGTCCATGATCGATATCCATATCCGCCATCGGTATGGTGTAACGGTGGTGGCTGTGCGGCATGAAGGCGGTCGGCTGGACGTTCTGCCCAGCCCGGATGCACTCTTTGAGGAAAAGGATACCATCACCGTGGTGGGAACCGATGAGAAAATCGAAAAACTGACCAAACGGCTGCAGTGATATATTCCGACAGGCAGGGGCAAAACCTCTGCCTTTTCTTTTTCATTCGATGGGGAATCGGATCCGTTCTCTGCGTATTTAGTCACATTATGTGTGGAAATTTCATAATATTGTGCAAATAAATTCACCAAAAATGGGCAAAATGCCAATTAACCTATTGCTTTTTCAAAAGTGTAGTGCTATAATGAAAAGGGCAGGAAATATTTTGCAGTTTGGGCATATGTTTTCTGCTGCAACGGTTTCAGTAATGATCAGGAGTATGTAAATGATTGACCAGTTTTGTGAAGAAAAACAAGAATCCCTGCCGCTGTATTTGTTCCATCAGGGAACCAATTATGCCTCTTACGAATTTTTGGGTGTGCACGCCGCATCCGGCGATGCACCCTATCAATATACGTTCCGTGTCTGGGCACCGAATGCGGATGATGTCCGTGTGATCGGTGATTTTTGCGCGTGGACCGACGGATGGCCCATGACGCGTATCCCCGATTCCGGCGTGTGGGAAGCCACGATCATCAGCAACACCTCCCTGGAGGGAACGTACTATAAATATGCCATCCGCCGCGGCTGGCGCACTTTCATGAAGGCGGATCCCTATGCTTTGCAGAATCAGCCTTTTGCGGACAGCGCGTCGGTGATCCGCACGGATATTGCCTACGAATGGCACGATGAGGAATGGCTGAAGCAGAGAAAGAAGAATTCCGAGATCGGAAAACGCAAAAAACAGCGTCACTTCTATCCGCTGCCGATGAACATCTATGAGATGAATCTGGCATCCTGGCATACCGAAAGCGATGCCACGGTGGAGAATGGCGAGAATTATCTGAACTACCGCGAAATCGCGGATCGTCTTGCCCCCTATTTGACGGAGATGGGCTACACCCATGTGGAGCTGATGCCCGTTATGGAGCATCCCTTTGACGGCTCCTGGGGATACCAGGTGACAGGATACTATTCCCCAACCAGCCGCTTCGGCACCCCGCAGGATTTCAAATACTTCATGGATACCATGCACCGCGCCGGCATCGGCGTCATTCTGGATTGGGTGCCCGCCCATTTCCCGAAGGACGGCCACGGCCTGTACGAGTTCGACGGCGGCCCGCTGTACGAATACCAGGGATGGGATCGGATGGAGCATAAGGGATGGGGTACCCGCTGCTTTGACGTGGGCCGCACCGAGGTTCAGTCCTTCCTGATCTCCAACGCCCTGTTCTGGCTTCGTGAATATCACGCGGACGGACTGCGCGTGGATGCGGTAGCATCCATGCTGTATCTGGATTACGACCGGGCTCCCGGTGAGTGGATTCCCAACGAGGACGGCGGTAATCACAATAAGGAAGCCATCGCTTTCTTCCGCAAACTGAACAGCACCGTCTTCGGTGAATTCCCCGATATCCTGATGGTGGCGGAAGAGTCAACCGCATGGCCAATGATCACCAAACCGGTCCATGACGGCGGCCTCGGCTTCAACTTCAAGTGGAATATGGGCTGGTCCAACGATATGTTTGAGTACGTGCAGACCGATCCCTTGTTCCGCCGGGGTATCCACAACAAACTGACATTCCCCCTGATGTACGCATTCTCGGAGAATTATATTCTCCCCGTTTCCCACGATGAGGTTGTGCACGGTAAGAAATCCCTCATCGATAAGATGTACGGCGCGTATGACGAAAAGTTTGCGTCCATGCGCACCTTCCTCACCTATATGATGACGCTGCCCGGCAAGAAACTCATGTTCATGGGCAGCGAGTTTGCTCAGTTCCGTGAGTGGGACTACAAGAACAGCCTGGAATGGTTTATGACCGAATATCCCCGCCATGCTCAGATGCAGCAGTTCGTGAAAGCGATCAATCACCTGTATCGGGAGCATCCGGAACTGTGGGAGATCGATGACGGCTGGGACGGCTTCCAGTGGATCGACGCGGACAATGCGGACGAGGGCATCCTCTCTTACCGTCGGATCGATTCGAGGGGCCACGAGCTGATCGTGGTGCTGAATTTCGTTCCCGTGCAGCGGGACAATCTGATTGTGCCGGTTCCGAAGAGCGGAACCTATGCCGAGATCCTCAACACCGACCGAGCCGAATTTGGCGGTGAGGATCGTCTCAACGGTGTGTGTAAAACCACATCCGTCAAGCATGAGGACGGCAGCCGCACGCATACAATTTCTATGACCCTTCCGCCGCTTGGCGCTGTCATATTCCAAAAGCAAATGCCTTCCGGGAAGAGAACAAACAATATGAGGTGACAAACATGTACAAAAAGAAAGAGTGTGTGGCCATGCTCCTTGCCGGCGGGCAGGGATCCAGACTGTACACACTGACCGAGCAGACCGCAAAACCGGCTGTCCAGTTTGGCGGTAAGTACCGCATCATCGATTTTCCTATGTCCAACTGCGTGAACTCCGGTATCTACACTGTGGGTGTCCTGACGCAGTATCAGCCCCTGGTGCTGAATGAGTACATCGGCAACGGTGAGCCTTGGGATCTGGACCGTGTGGCAAGCGGTGTCCGCGTACTGCCCCCTTATCAGGGCAGCAACGGTGCGGACTGGTATAAAGGAACGGCAAATGCTATCTATCAGAATCTGAATTTCATCGATCGCTACGATCCGGACTATGTTCTGGTTCTTTCCGGCGACCATATCTACAAAATGGACTACAGCCTGATGCTGAAGCAGCATAAGGAAACCGGCGCGGACTGCACCATCGCCGTTCTGGATGTGCCGCTGGATCAGGCCAGCCGCTTCGGTATCATGAATACCGATGAGGAGAACCGCATCCTGGAGTTCGAGGAGAAGCCCCCCCATCCCAAGAGCACCAAGGCCTCCATGGGTATCTATATCTTCAACCGTGCGCTCCTGACCGAGTATCTGATCCGCGATGAAGCGGACCCGAACTCCTCCAAGGACTTTGGTAAGAACGTGATTCCCGCGATGCTGAACGACGGCCGCCGTATGTTTGCGTATGCGTTTGAGGGCTATTGGAAGGACGTAGGAACCATCGGCAGCTTGTGGGAGGCCAATATGGATTTGTTGGGAAGCGATCCCGCTTTCCGTCTCCACGATCCCGAATGGCGTATCTACTTCCGGAATAATGCGGAGCCGCCGCATCTCATCGGCGACTTTGCCCGTGTCACCAATTCTCTGATCACCGAAGGCTGTGAAATTCAGGGTGTTGTAGAAAACTGTGTGCTGTCCAGCGGCGTTAAGGTTGCCCGCGGTGCCTATGTAAAGGATTCCGTGATTATGAGTGGCGTAACCATCGGAGAGGGCGCAACGGTCAATTACTCCATCATCGACAGCGATACGGAAATCGGTGCGGGATCCGTTATCGGCCGCACCAAGAGTACTCCGGAAAACATCGCCCTGGTGGGAAGCGGATTGAGCATTGCTCCGGGAACGGATATCCCGGGCGGAGCTATGGTCAACGCCAAATACCTGGCCGAGAAAGCGCATAAGTAAGGAGGGGACATCCAATGGCTGTTACAGGTATTATTTTTTCCAATATTCACGACAACAATATTCCGGAATTGACAAGACTCCGTACCATCGCGTCTGTTCCGTTCGGATGCCGGTATCGCTTCATCGATTTCACCCTGTCCAACATGGTGAATGCCAACATATTCAATATTGATGTCATTACACAATCCAACTACCAGTCCCTGATGGATCATCTGGGAAGCGGTAAAGACTGGGATCTGGCCCGCCATTCCGGCGGTATCAAGATCCTGCCGCCCAATATCATGGCTGGAGACAGCGCTCGCCGGACTTCCTCTACCACCCGCCTGGAAGCGTTGAAGAGTGTATATAATTCCATCGTTAAGATCAAAGACGAGTACGTAGTCATGAGCGACTGCGACGTGATCTGCAATGTGAATTTCAAAGCCATCATCGAAGATCACATCAAGAACAAGGCCGATATTACCGTGGCCGTGAAGACCATGCCTCTGACGGACGAGCAGGCTGCCGCCAATGTGCTGTTCTATTCCGATGAGAATGGACGGATTACGGACGTGCATCCTTATCCGAAGAACTTCTGCGGTGAGGCCGATGTGAGTTTGAACATCGTGGTGATGCGTACCGATTATCTGCTCCAGATGGTGCAGGATGCCATCGCGCACGATTACAACAGTATGACCCGTGATTTCATCAATCGTTATAAGGATACTAAGAACTTCCGCGTCTATAAATACGACGGATACTTCGCCTGCGTGTCCTCCCTGGCGGATTATTTCCGCTGCAGTATGGAACAGATCAATGACGAATACGCCCGCAAATCTCTCTTTGATGTGCCCAATCGTCCCGTCTATACCAAGGTGCGCAATTCCACGCCTACTTACTACAGCGATACATCCAGCGTGAAGAATTCCATGATCGCAGACGGATGCGTGATCGAGGGAACGGTGGAAAACTCCATTCTGTTCCGCGGTGTCAAGGTGGGCCGCAACTGTACCGTGAAGAACTGTATCCTCATGCAGGATACCATCACCGGGGAAAATGTGTTCCTCAATTATGTGATCAGCGATAAGAACGTGATCATCCGCGACGGACGTATGCTTTCCGGATGCGATGCACAGCCGTACTATATCGAAAAGGGTAAGATGATCTGATGACGGAGTGGCCGCGGTATATCTCCGCGGTCACTTTCCCTGTGAGAAAGGATAAATTGTATGAAAATTTTGTATGTGGCATCGGAAGCCCTGCCTTATGCCTCTACCGGCGGTCTGGCGGATGTGCTCGGTTCTTTGCCTATCGCGGTGAAACGTTCTCTGGGAGATGAGGGCGATGTCCGCGTGGTTATTCCCATGTATCCCTCTGTCAAGGAGAAATTCTTTGATCAGATGAAGTTTGAGTGCGAAACCACCGTGCGCCTGTCCTGGCGAAGCCAGTATTGCGGCATCTGGAGCACCGTGCGCGAGGGCGTTACCTATTACTTCATCGATAACGAGTATTATTTCAAGCGTCCCGCCTTGTACGGCAGCTTTGACGATGGCGAGCGGTTTGCTTTCTTCGGCAAAGCCGTGCTGGAGTTGATGTCGACCATGCAGTTCTTCCCGGATATCCTGCACGCCAATGACTGGCAGACCGCCCCCGCCGTGATCTACCTGAAGCGGAAATTCGGTCTGGCGCCCGGTTATGAGAATATTCGTGTTTTATATACCATTCACAATATCGAGTATCAGGGTGTGTACGATTTCTCTATCCTGGGGGATGTGTTTGAGTTGGCTGAGTGGGATCGCTCCATTGTGGAATACAACGGTGCCATCAATCTGACCAAGGGCGCCCTTATGTGCGCCGATCGCATCAGTACCGTAAGCCCCCGCTATGCTTCCGAGATCATGACGGAGTATTATTCCGCCGGCCTGCACCATGTGCTGCATGCCTGCTCTCATAAGCTGAGCGGTATCATCAACGGTATCGATACAGAATACTACAACTGCGCCACCGATCCGGAAATCGCCGCCGTGTTCACCAAGGACGATCTGTCCGGTAAGGTGAAGGATAAAATGGATCTGCAGGCCGTCTGCGGCTTCGAGCCGGATCCCGATGTGCCGTTGATCGTTATGATTTCCCGCCTGGCTACCCATAAGGGGTTTGACCTGATCCGTCACGTTATTGAGGAATTCCTGAACCGCAATCACGTGCAGGTGGCTCTGCTCGGTACGGGTGAGCGGGATATGGAAGGCTTCTTTGCGGATCTGGGACATCGGTATCCCGGAAAGTTCTGCGCCAAACTGGAATACAATAAGGCTTTGTCCAAGAAATTCTATGCCGGCGCGGATATGTTCCTGATGCCCTCCAAGAGTGAGCCCTGCGGCCTGGCCCAGATGATCGCATCCCAGTACGGCACCGTTCCCGTGGTGCGCGAGACCGGCGGATTGTTCGATACCATCCATGCCTATAACCAGTATACCGGCGAGGGCAACGGTTTCTCCTTCACCAATTACAATGCCCACGAGATGATGCACGTCCTGGAGAGCGCTGTGGCACTGTATAACGATAAGGAAAAGTGGAACGCTCTTGTGAAGAACGTCATGGATGTGGATTTCTCCTGGAATGCCTCCGCTGAGAAATATCTGCAGCTGTACACGGGTATGCGTGAGCAGTAAATGGCCCGGAATACCGCATAAATGGGAAAGTTTGCGTTACCCCCTTTACCTTTTGCGGAAAATATGGTATAATAGTTCCCGTAGTTCGGCACAAACCGCTGGGGGATGCTGGTTACAGCATCCCCTTTTTGTGTTTTTGCCAAATTTGACATAGTAAGGAATGATATAACGATGAGTACAGTAGTTATGGATCAAGAGCAGATCAAACAGAATCTGACAGAAAAATTGGCCAGATATTTCGGCGTGACGCCGGATGAAGCCAATCAGGAGCAGGTGTACAAGGCTACTATCCTGACCGTGAAAGATATTCTTGCGCAGAAGCGCGCCGATTATAAAGAGCAGCTGAAAAAACAACGCAAAAAAACCGTGTACTATTTGTGCATGGAGTTTTTGATCGGACGGTCTTTGAAGAACAATTTGTGGAATCTGGATCTGGCCGCCCAGTATCAGGGTGCCCTGAAGGAGCTGGGATTCGATTTGGAATCCCTGTACGATATGGAACCGGATCCGGGTCTGGGCAACGGCGGTCTCGGTCGACTGGCCGCTTGCTTTATGGACTCCCTCACCACGCTGGATTATCCCGCCATGGGATTCTCCCTCTGCTATGAGTACGGTTTGTTCAAGCAGAAGATCATCGACGGCAATCAGGTGGAACTGCCTGACGTGTGGATGAATTTCGGCGATGCCTGGCTGGCTCCCCGTACCGATAAGGCCTATACCGTCCGTTTCGGCGGCCGCGTGCAGGAGAATTGGGAAGGCGACCATTGCACCATCACCCATACGGAGTACGATGAGGTGCAGGCTGTCCCCTACGATATGTTTATTTCCGGCCACGATTGCAAGACCGTCAATAAACTCCGTCTCTGGAAGGCCCACAACACCACCAACTTCAACATGAACCTGTTCTCCCAGGGACAGTATGTGCAGGCCCTGCAGAAGAATACCGATGCGGAAGTGATCTCCAAGGTGCTGTATCCCTCCGATGAGCACGATGAGGGTAAACTGCTGCGTCTCAGCCAGCAGTATTTCCTGGTGTCCGCGTCTCTGCAGAGCATCATCGCCGAGCATCTGAACACCTACGGCTCCCTGTATAACTTCGCCGATAAGGTGGCGATCCACATCAACGATACCCATCCCGCGCTGTGCGTGCCGGAACTGATGCGCATCCTGATGGATACCTATTCCTACAACTGGGATGCGGCCTGGTCTGTGGTGACCCGCGTGGTTTCCTATACCAATCACACCGTTCTGCCCGAGGCGCTGGAGAAGTGGAACGTGGATCTGTTCCGCCTGAAGCTGCCCCGCATCTATATGATCGTAGAGGAGATCAACCGCCGCCTGTGCGCCGATCTGTGGAATATGTATCCCGGCGACTGGGATCGTATTTCCCGCATGGCCATCGTCGGCTATTCCCAGATCCGCATGGCGAATCTGAGCGTTGCCGCCTCTCATACGGTCAACGGCGTGTCCAAACTGCACTCCGATATTCTGAAGAAGAGCGTGTTCCACGATTACTATAAGGCTATGCCGTATAAGTTCACCAACGTGACCAACGGTATCGCCCACCGCAGATGGCTTTGCTACTCCAATCCCGGTTTGTCCGGTTTGCTGGATGACTGCATCGGCACCGGCTATCGGAAGGATCCCTCGCAGCTGGATAACTTCATGAAGTTCCGCGAGGATACCTCCGTCCTTTCTCGCCTGCAGGAGATCAAAGCGGAGAACAAGAAGTTCTTTGCCTCCGAAATGCAGAAAAAGCGCGGCATCACGGTGGATCCGAACTCCATCTTCGACGTACAGGTCAAGCGTATGCACGAGTATAAGCGTCAGCTTCTCAACGTGCTGAAAATCGTTGCATACTATAACGAACTGAAAGAGAATCCGAATGCCAATATCCAGCCCACCACCTTTATCTTCGGTGGTAAAGCCGCTCCCGGCTATTATATGGCGAAGGATATTATCAAACTGATCTGGAGCCTGGGTCAGGAGATCGAGCGAGATCCCAAGATGCGCGAAATCATCCGCGTGGTGTATCTGGAGGATTACAACGTCAGCACCGCCGAGATCCTTATGCCCGCCAGCGATATCAGCGAGCAGATCTCCCTGGCCGGTAAAGAGGCCAGCGGTACGGGCTGTATGAAGTTCATGATCAACGGTGCCCTCACCCTCGGTACCATGGACGGTGCCAACGTGGAGATGGCGGATGCCGTCGGCATGGATAATATCTACATCTTCGGTCTGCGCGCCGAGGAAGTGGATGAGTTGTGGAAGAACGGCTATGCGTCCCTGTCCTATTACCAGGGCAACGAACGCCTGCGCCGCATTATGGATTCTCTCAGCCGCGGATTTGCCGGAAACAACTTTACCAATATTGTAGGCTATCTGCTGTACGGTTACGGCGTTTCCGACCCGTATATGTGCCTGGCAGATTTCGATTCCTATTTTGCCACATCGGAAAATATGCGTAAGACCTACGCCGATTCTACGGCTTGGTCCAAGAAGTCCCTTGTCAATATCGCCAAGGCCGGTTTCTTTGCGGCAGACCGCAGCATCCGTGAGTACGCAGAAAACATCTGGCACATGCGCCCTGTAGACTGATGAAGTATTCAGTTATCGAAAAAAAGTATATCCTCGGTGAAGGCTCAGCGGAGTTTACTCCCCTGAGCTCTTTCCCGTTTGGTGATAAAATTCGATTCTGCGTCATTGTCCCCGAAAAGGATCGGGTGAGCACCGCCATGCTCCGTATTCACAACGATACCACCGGCGAAATGTCTGTGTTTCCCATGACACCCGAGCGGGCTGATGGAGAAAAAATCCGCTTCTTGGCGGATGTGGATACGGCAGAGCTTTGCGCCGGGGCGGAAGACGGGCTGTTCTATTACTGCTACGATCTGTATTACCCCGAGCATTGTGTCACCTACGATGGGGAAGCGGCCGGCTATCTGACCCCCTGCGGGGAGATGAGCAAACGCCAGCTTCTTGTGTACCGTCGGGATTTCACCACGCCGGATTGGCTCCGCGGCGGCATCATCTACCACATTTTTGTGGATCGGTTCCACTCCTCCGGCCGGTGCGGCGTGAAGCCCGGCGCCGTCCTCAATCCGGATTGGGACAACGGCACGCCCCAGTTCGCGCCCTATCCGGGGGCGGATCTGCCGAATAACGAATTTTTCGGCGGCGATCTCTACGGCATTATTGAAAAACTGGATTACATCGCCTCCCTGGGGGCCAATTGTCTGTACCTCAGCCCCATTTTTGATTCCGCCTCCAACCACAAATACGATACAGGCGATTATGAGCATGTGGACAGTATGTTCGGCGGAGATGAGGCGCTGGACGCCCTGATTGCCGCCGCAAAGGAGCGGGGAATCCGTATCATCCTGGACGGCGTGTTCAATCATACCGGGGCGGACAGCAAGTATTTTAATCAGCAAGGGCACTATGACGCCCTGGGCGCGGCCCAGTCCGTAGACTCTCCCTATTATCCCTGGTATTCCTTCCGGGAATATCCCAATGTGTACGAAAGTTGGTGGGGCATCGGTATTCTGCCGAAGGTGCAGTGCGATAATCCTTCCTATCGGGAATATATCCTCGGCGAAGACGGAATCATTGCCCGCTATATGCGGCGGGGCATTGCCGGATGGCACCTGGACGTGGCGGATGAGTTGAGCGATGGATTTCTCGACGGCTTGCGCAGTCGTGTCCGCGCCTGCGATCCAAACGCTATGATCTACGGCGAGGTGTGGGAGGATGCATCCAATAAGATCGCCTATTCGTACCGCCGCCGGTATCTCCGCGGTCTGCAATTGGATTCTGTGATGAATTATCCTTTGCGGGATGCGGTGGTGTCCTATATCCGTGACGGCAATGCAGGTGCGCTGGATTATTGTGTGAATACGGTGTACCGCCATTACCCCAAAGCCGCGGCGGATACCTTGATGAATTTCCTCGGCACCCACGATACGCTCCGCGTGCTCACCGCCCTGGGCGGTACGCATCCCTATGGCCATTCCAATGAGGAATTGTCGCGTATGCGGATGTCCGCGAATGAGATGGCACGGGCGGTGCGTCTTTTGAAGATGGCCTATCAGCTGATCTGCATTATGCCCGGCGTGCCCTGCATTTTCTACGGAGATGAGGCAGGCATGGAGGGATATGGTGATCCTTTCTGCCGCCGTCCGTTCCCGTGGGGACGGGAAAACAGGGATCTGACCGAGTTCTACCGTCATATGGGCATGGTCCATCGGTGTGCTCCGGTTCTGCGGGATGGCTATGTACGGCTTCTTCGCTGTACCCAGGATCACACCATCGTTCTGCGGTACAACGAAAAAGACCACTCCATGCTGATGGTTCTGAACCGCAGCGATCGCCCTCTGTCCGTTCACCTGCCTGAAATCGCGGTGGGGGCAGATCACGTGTTCCATGGGGATGCCCCCGAGATCCCGCCCATGAGTGCGCGGTACTATCTCCTGTCGCCCTCCGACGGAGACGTGTCCGTTACCATGGAAAAGATGTAAACGATACCATACCAAGAATTTGCATGGGAGGTAAGTTATGAATATCATTATTGTAGGCGGCGGCAAGGTAGGCTTGAGCCTTGTGCAGAATCTGCGCTGCGAGGATCATGATATTTCTCTCATTGATCCGAGCAGTTCCGTGATCGAATATGCCACAACGGAGTATGACGTGATGGGTATTGAAGGCTCCGGCGCCTGCCATGAGGATCTGTTGGCGGCAGGTGCGGATAAAGCGGATTTGCTTATCGCCACCTCGGCGCAGGATGAGTTGAATATCCTGTCCTGCATTATGGCGAAACGGATGGGGACCCACCGATGCATCGCCCGCGTGCGGGATCCCAAACTGTCCAGCCATTTGCCGTTTCTGCGGGACGAATTGGGCCTGTCCGCCATGGTCAATCCGGAATTGTATGCCGCAGGAGAAATCTCCCGCATCATTCGGATGCCTTCCGCTATCAAAGTGGATTCCTTCGCCAAAGGACGGATCGACCTGGCGGAGATCAAGGTGGAAGAGGGAAGTCCCCTGGATGGGCTTTCTCTGTACAAGCTGCCTACCATCTATAAATCCAAACTGCTGATCTGCGCCGTGACACGGGAGAGCGATGTCATCATCCCCAGCGGTGATTTTGTGCTGCATGCCGGCGATTATATTCATCTTACGGCGTCTCATGCGGATCTGTCCTCTTTCTTCAAAGAGCAGGGAAGCGCTGTGTCCCGTATCCGCAATGTGCTGATTATCGGCGGCGGAAGGATTGCGTATTACCTGACCCGCCAGCTGCTGGAATCCGGCATCCGCGTGAAGATCATCGAAATCGACCGGGAGCGCTGTCTGTGGCTGAGCAATGCATTCCCCAAAGCCACCGTCATCTGCGGCGACGGTACTGACCAGGATCTGCTCATCAGCGAAGGATTGGCCACGGCGGATGCCTGTGTGGCTCTGACCGGTGTGGATGAGGAAAATATCATTCTGTCCATGTTCGCCAAAAGCCAGAGCGACGCCAAAATCATCACCAAGGTCAATAAACCGTCACTGAAAAAAATGACGGCCAGCGTGGGACTGGACAGTTTGATTTCTCCCATGCAGTTGACTGCCAATATGATTGTCCAGTATGTGCGTGCCGTGCAGAACTCCGGCGGAAGCCATATTTCCACCCTGTATAAATTGGTGGATGATCGGGTGGAAGCCATTGAATTCGTCGCCCGTGCGGGCAGTAAGATTCTGGGCATCACCTTGCGGGAGTTGACGTTGAAAAAGGACTTGCTGATTGCAGGAATCATCCGGGGCAATAAAGTGATCATCCCCTCCGGTAACGATTGCGTTATGAAGAATGACAGCGTAATCGTCGTCACCACCAACCGCTTCTTCCAGGATCTGGACGAGATTGTGGAGTAAGGCATTCTGGACAGGAAAGGATGAATCATCTTGAATAAACGACTCATTGTGTATTACCTGGGACGGATCATGGTGCTGGCATCCCTGCTGTTCGTCCCGCCGCTTGCTGTTTCCCTTTTGTACCGAGATGGATGCTTTTTTGCGATTTTGTTCCCGGCTGTCGGTATGTTTGTCACAGGTCTGATTGGATCCCGCTTCAAGCCAAAGGACCGGAGATCCTATGCCCGGGAGGGATTTGTGATCGTTACGGCCATGTGGCTGTTGTTTTCTGTGTTCGGCGCTTTGCCGTTTTGTTTGAGCGGGGCGATCCCCTCCTTCGTGGATGCGTTCTTTGAAACAGTCTCCGGTTTCACCACCACTGGCTCCAGTATACTGACGAATGTGGAAGCCATGCAGCCCAGCCTTCTCTTCTGGCGAAGTCTGACGCATTGGGTCGGAGGCATGGGCGTGTTGGCGCTGGCTATTGCGATTTTGCCCAGTGCCCGAGAGGAAGGATCGGACGGAAACGCCGCGGTGCATATTCTGAAAGCGGAGACGCCCGGCCCGACCTTCGGCAAATTGGTATCAAAACTCCGCCGCAACGTGCGTATTCTGTATCTGATCTACGCCGGCATGACGGTGATCGAGATCATCCTTCTGTGCCTCGGCGGCATGCCTTTGTTTGAAAGCATCGTCCATTCCTTCGGCACAGCCGGTACCGGCGGATTTGGTATCAAGAATACCAGCATTGGGTACTACGACAGCGCCTATATTGATTACGTTATCGGCATCTTCATGCTTTTGTTCGGCGTGAACTTCAATATTTATTATTTCCTGTTGACGGGAAAACTGATGAAAATCCTCAAAAGTGAGGAGTTGCGATGGTATCTGGGGATTGTGGCGGCGGCCGTGGTGGGTATCACCGTCAACATCCTGCCCCGGTATGAATCGGCCTTCCGTGCTTTGCGGGATGCCTTCTTCCAGGTGTCGTCCATCATCACCACCACGGGTTATGTGACCACGGACTACGAATTGTGGCCGACCTTCTCCAAGGTGATTCTGGTGCTGCTTATGTTTGTGGGTGCCTGTGCCAGCTCGACGGGCGGCGGCCTCAAAATATCCCGCGTGATCATTTTGATCAAAACCGCATTCCGTGAGATCCGTCAGCAGATCAATCCAAGGGAAGTGCGTGCGATCCGCTGTGATAATGTATCTGTCCCCGCTGCGGTAGCCCATGGCGTTACTTCTTATTTTGCCATCTATATGCTGATCATGCTCGCCTCCACGCTTCTCGTGGCGCTGGATGGATGCGACTTTACCACCACATTTACCTCCGTTGTGGCTTGCCTGAACAATATCGGTCCCGGCCTCGGAATGGTGGGTGCGACCGGCAATTACGCTCATTTTTCCGTATTTGCCAAATTGATTCTGTCCTTTGATATGCTGGCAGGACGACTGGAGCTGTATCCCTTGCTGATCGCCCTTTCTCCCTCCATCTGGAAAAAGAACGTGTGAACGATTCCGATTCATCGAAATAAACAACAAATCGAGAGCATTCATTCTGAGTGCTCTCGGTTTTTTATACCGGTGGTTTAATTGATTAGAAAACTGTCTAAACACTATTGACAGCAAGTGATTAGATGGATATAATATCAGTAGAGCCGGCCAAAACAGAGAGGTGGATAATCTATATGAATAAACAAGAAATATACGATGGTTTGTGGAGAATCACAAAGGAAAAACAGAATGCTTGTAAGGAAGCCGCCGCCGCTGTAGACAGAGATCATCCCACAGAGCGGGGAGCCTTGCAGCTGAAAGCAGGTATTTACCATGTGGCAATAGCCGCGGGACTTATATCGGGAATAGACCAAGCTACCGATTTAATGAGAAAAAGATTTGTCAATCTGTTGGGGCATTTTCCCGATCTTGCCGCCTATTACCACGGTTTGCCTGAGGAAGAAAAGGAAATTATGGCGGTTTCACTTTACCCTGAGTTGTTTATGAGGGCGAGTTTTTACAACACATACCAAACCGAACTTGCCAATGCAGAAAAATACGGCGATCCTCAAGCCATATTCAAGGCAAGAATCAAAAAAGAAGTCTTGGATGAGGTTTTGGACATGTGGCGTGACTTCCGACTTCAAAACGGTTTGTTTGCTTTTGCTTTTGAGAAGGAGGATGAATTATGAACAACTCACGTTTTTATCAAACCGCAATCGAACGGATAAATGCGGAAACAAAAAGAATAGACGATTTCTGTGATGCACTGGACAAGAATCCGGCGGAAAGAAAAAGCAACATCACGGAATATAAATGTGCGAAATACAGATATGCCGGAGTAACGAATGTATGGTATGCGTTATTCCATAGTCATCGAACAGCCGAACGAAATGAGGAAAATCATTATTTAGCCCCCGAAGTCAACGACGTATTTATTACTTTTCCTGAATATGTGGCACTCTACGATGATGCTCCCGACAAAGAGAAGCGCGATTACGCACTGTATTATGGCGTTATAGCTTTTACCGAGTCAAAAATCGCAGAGATTACAGCAAAGCTTCCTTTTGCCACCGATTGGGAAAAGATCGAGTTGGAGGAGCGCATCGGCGGATTGCAATTCGCAAAAGAATGTCTTGATGAAGCATGGGAAAAGCGAAAGGAGGCGGTAGAGTGAAAGAAAAACTGGAACTTTTAAAACTTTTGGCCGACGAAACCCGCCTTGGGATTCTCAACATTCTTCTGAGAGAAGATTCCTATGTGGAAAAGATCGCCTGCGAGCTTTCGCTTACACCCGCCACAATTTGTTACCATCTGAAAAAAATGGAGTCGGCCGGTGTTGTGAACTGCTCTCGTTCCCAGTTCTATATCATCTACTCGCTGAACCGGGAAATTTTTGACAAACCGCTGTACGAATGGATAAAAACAGACGAGACGATCGTTGACAGCGAGGAAAAATACAAAAAGGAAGTTATCTCACATTTTTTCAAGTATGGCAGACTAACACAGATACCGACGCAGCGAAAGAAGCGAGAAATCGTGCTTGCCGAGATAGTGAAGCAGTTCGAGTGGGACCGCGAGTATGAGGAAAAAGAGGTCAATGAACTCATCTTACGCTATCATGAGGATTTCTGTACTATCCGCCGGGAGATGATCGCCTTTGGCATGATGACTCGCCATCACGAGACATATAAAAGGGAAAAATAATGAATAAAATCTGCATAGGCGATTGCATCTTAAACTACCGCAAGGAGCGGGGACTGACCCAGGGGGAGTTTGGCAAATTACTGGGGGTGAGCGCATTTGCTGTATCAAAATGGGAGAGAGAGATTTGTTATCCCGATATATTTTTATTGCCGGATATATCCCATATCCTTGGCGTTTCGATTGACGAAATGATGGGAAACGAGCGCCCCGGAGTTGGGAAATAATATATCATGCATTTAAGAAAACAAAAACTCCGCTTCCTTTGTGAAGCGGAGTTTTCTTTTATAAATCAGTGTCTTTTCTTGATCAGACCAAGTGCCTTGCTGATTTCCATCACTACGAATGGAACGAAGATCAGACCAAGACCGATGAGGTACATCTTCCAGGGGAGGATCACCAGACCGAAGATGGTGCTGAGAGGAGTGAACAGAACCAGTGCCACGAGGAGCGTAGAGGTCAGTGCGGCCAGATTCAGTGTCCGGTTGGTGAAGGGACCGATGTGGAACAGGGAGTGCTCGGTACGCATGTTGAATGCCTGTACGATCTGGGTCAGCGCCAGTACCATGAACGCCATGGTCTGTCCGCCTTCCACCGTGCCGGTGTAGCGCTCGCCCAGGACAAAGCCAACGAGGGTAAGGGCTGCGAACATACATCCCTGCAGAACTACCTGAATGCCCAGACCATTCGCGAAGATACCTTCGGTCTTCGGCTTCGGCTTGCGATCCATTACGTCGGATTCCACGGCTTCCATGCCCAGCGCAATAGCCGGCAGGGAGTCGGTTACCAGATTGATCCACAGAAGCTGCATAGAGAGCAGGGGAGTCTTGTGCCACAGGATCATGGCAAAGAATACGGTAAGAACCTCACCGATGTTGGTACCCAGCAGGAAGCCTACAACCTTACGGATGTTGGCGTAGATGCCGCGGCCCTCGCGGACTGCATCTACAATGGTAGCAAAGTTGTCGTCGGTCAGAGTCATGTCTGCCGCACCCTTGGCAACGTCCGTACCGGTGATACCCATAGCGCATCCGATATCGGCGGCCTTCAGAGCGGGCGCATCGTTTACACCGTCACCGGTCATGGATACAACCTGACCCTTGCGCTGCCATGCCTTCACGATGCGGATCTTGTTTTCGGGGGAAACGCGGGCGTACACAGAGATGTTCTCCACCTGTGCATCCAGCTCGGAATCGTTCATAGCATCCAGCTCGGCACCGGTGATAGCGCGGTCGCCTTCCTCCAGAATGCCCAGTTCTTTTGCGATAGCGGATGCGGTAACTACATGGTCACCGGTAATCATAACCGGCTTGATACCGGCACGGCGGCAGATAGCCACGGCGTCCTTTGCTTCCGGACGGGGCGGATCAATCATACCAACCAGACCCATGAAGGTCAGACCGGTTTCCAGATCCTCGCTGGTGGGATTCTCGGGGATGGTGTCGATTTCCTTGTATGCCACAGCCAGTACGCGGAGGGCGTCCTCGCTCATGGATTCGGTGTACTTCTTGGCCTTGTCCAGATCGCCGGCGATGCAGCGGGACATCATCACATCAAAAGCACCCTTGACGATGACGATGTTCATGCCGTCGATGAGGTTGACGGTGGACATCAGCTTACGGTCAGAGTCAAAGGGGATTTCGGCCAGGCGGGGGAACTTCTTGTTCAGATCCTCTTTCGGCATGCCGTTCTTGTGCGCTGCCAGCACGATGGCAGTCTCAGTGGGGTCACCGATGTGCTGCTCCTCCGTGCCGTGGAATACCACAGAGCCGTCACAGCACAGAGTGCCGTACATGAGCAGGTTCTTGATGGCATCGGAGTTGGCATTGTTGATGGCTTCCACATCTGCGGCACCGTCCACATAAGCCTTGGTCAGAGTCATGCGGTTCTGGGTCAGGGTACCGGTCTTATCGGAACAGATAACGGACGCACCGCCCAGAGTTTCCACTGCAGGCAGGCGGCGGATCAGCGCGTTCTTTTTCACCATGCGCTGTACGCCGATGGAAAGAACGATGGTTACGATAGCGGGGAGACCCTTGGGAATGGCGGATACGGCCAGAGAAACGGCGGTCATAAACATATGGAGAGGATCCAGATTGTTGATCAGACCCACCGCAAAGATGATGGCGCAGGCGCCCAGAGCAACGATGCCCAGGTACTTACCCAGCTGTGCCAGCTTGTGCTGCAGGGGAGTCTGTCCATCCTCCTCGCCGTCCAGCAGGTTGGCGATCTTACCCATCTCCGTGTCCATACCGGTACCGGTAACAACGGCGGTAGCCGTACCGTAGGTAACACTGCATCCGGAGAATACCATGTTGTGGCGATCACCCAGGGGAGCCTTCAGATCCACCTCGGCGGTGGCTTCCTTCTCGGAAGGAACGGACTCACCGGTCAGTGCGGATTCCTCGCTCTTCAGGCTGACGCTGTGGAGCAGACGGGCATCGGCGGGGATAAAGTCACCGGCTTCCAGACGGATGATATCACCGGGAACCAGATCGGCCGCTTCGATGATCTTTTCCTCGCCGTCGCGAATGACGCGGGCGTGGGGAGCAGACAGATTTTTCAAAGCATCCAGAGCTTTTTCCGCCTTGCCTTCCTGATATACACCCATGATGGCGTTCAGGATAACGATCAGAATGATCAGAGCAGGCTCAAACAGCTCGCCCCAGTTCTTCTCGACGCAGATAACTACAAAGGAAACAATGGCGGCGGCGATCAGAATCAGGATCATTACATCCTTGAACTGATCCATGAACCGCTGCATGGTGGTTTTCTTCTTCTTTTCGCGGAGTTTGTTGGGACCGTACTTCTCCTGACGGGAGCGTACCTCCTCGGACGTCAGTCCGCTTTGGGCGTTGGTGGAAAGAGAGTCCAGGACCTCTTTCACGGGATCATTGTGGAATGCCAATGTTATATCCTCCTGATATAAAATTTACAAAGGGAGCGGGCCATGCGGGCCCTGTTACTGAATGAAGGAAGTATGTGTATTGTTGGCAGATGATTCGGAAAGTATAAGGCTTTCCGAAAAAACAAAAGCCAAGCATGTGAAAAAAGCATGCTTGGCGTGATATCGGAACACAGACACATGCATAGCTTCACAGTTACACATGAGTCTCGCGATTTGAAACAAGCCAGACCGGAAGGTCAGGATGTTGACTTGCTACGCACAAGGTGCGCTCGCTACTCCCTCATTACGGAGGATATTGTACCATAAATCACAAGTATTGTCAAGTGGTGCTGCATAAATTTTCCTTCCGGTAGAAAATCCTTCGTTACGGGATCCGCTCAATGGTATACAGCGAATTCAGTACCAGCCACAGCTGCGGGAAATAGCGCATGATGTTCCACACACTCCCGCCGGCCAGATTGTATTCCTGCAGCAGACGAAGCTTCTGATCCATACTGCGCGCATCGTCGAACCAGACCACATGCTCCCGCACCTCCTCCGTGGCAGGATCCCGCTCGAAATACCGGAATGTAGGGGCCTGCGCCTGCTCATCGAATACGATTTCTGCTTTTTTGTCCGCCGCCAGCTGTACCGCCGCCACATTGGAAAGGGAGCGGGCCATGGATTCGCCCCGCACGAAGGGAAGCGTCCAGTCGTAGGCATAATTGGGAATGCCCAAAAAAATCTTTTCCGGAGGAATCTCTGTGATGGCGTAGTCCAGTACCTGCCGTACCTGCGGCAGCGGTGCCACCGCCAGAGGCGGCCCGTAGGTGTATCCCCACTCATATGTCATGAGCAGTGTATAATCCACCGCGTCTCCCACCGCTCCGTAATCGTGCCCCTCATACAGAAGTCCACGTTGGGTGGGGGAGTTTTTCGGCGCCAGCGAAGCAAAGAGTACCAATCCCTCCGGTGCCAGACGCTCTCTGAGCCGATTCAGAAAGGCGGGATAGGCTTCCGCATACTGGGCGGGGATGTACTCGAAATCCACATCCAATCCGCCGTATCCCTTTTCCGTCAGCGTGGCAAGAGCGTTGTCGATTACGGTGTTCGCCAATGCTTCATCCCCCAGGATCTGCGCCACCAATTCGTTGGAGAAGGTGCCTTCCTCCGTCAGGGATGTGAGCATCATCAAGGGCACAGTGCCGTATTCCTTGGCGATGGCGATCAACTCGCTGTCCCCGCCGGTGGGCGGAATCAGCGTGCCGTCGAGGCGGATTCCGTAGGTGAATATGGACAGATACGTCAGATAGGGGAGCGTGGTGCGCAGAATATTGCGGTCTATGTAGGGGTAGGCATATCCGTTGGTGCGGATGGAGCCCAGGGGCGGCGTCTCATAGGCGATGTTCAACACCTGCCCCGGATAGATGTAATTGCTGCCGGCCAGGGAAGGATTGTTCCGCCACAACTCATTCAGGGATACGCCGTAGGCATTGGCAATGGACTGCAGTGTATCCCCGCCGCGGACGGTGTAGGTAAGAGTAGGATAGAGCAGCACCAGCGTCTGGCCAACAGTCAGTTTTTCCGGATTTTCCAGATTGTTGTCGGTGATGATCCGCGAGGGGGTGGTGCCGTTCTTTCTGGCGATGGAGTAAACGGTATCACCGCTTTGGACCGTATAGATGATCATAAAAACCTCCCATTCGTTTGTCACTGTCCAGTGTATGCTGTGGAGCGTAAATTGCTACCCGTTGTATAAAAATCCCGATGTCTGGAAAAATAAAAAGCGCATAGTTTCAGTATATGCGCGAAAACAGTTCAGTTATGATACAGGAGGAAAAAACAGTGAAGATCCATTCGGTGTACGGACAGGAAATCCTGGATTCAAGAGGCAATCCCACCGTGGAGGCCACGGTAGTGTTGGTGGACGGCAGTGTGGGACGGGCATCCGTACCGTCCGGGGCATCCACCGGGCAGTATGAAGCTCTGGAGTTGCGGGATAAGGATGCGGACCGGTATAACGGCAAAGGTGTGACCCGTGCGGTACACAACATCAACACGGTGATCCGGGAAACAATCGCAGGCAAGAATGCATCCTTTTATGAAGTCGACCGCCTTCTTAAAGAAAAGGACGGTACGGAGGATAAATCCGCTCTGGGCGCCAACGCCACCCTCGCCGTGTCTCTGGCAACGGCGAAAGCCGCCGCCGCCAGCCTGTCCTTGCCGCTGTATCGGTATCTGGGCGGTCGAAACGGCATCCGTCTGCCTGTCCCGCTGATGAATATCCTTAACGGCGGTGCCCATGCCTCCAACAATCTGGATGTGCAGGAGTTCATGATCGTGCCCATCGGGTTCACCACGTTTTCCGAAGCCCTGCGGGCGGGAACGGAGATCTATCACGCCCTCGGTCGGAATCTGAAAAAGGCGGGGAAGAGCACTGCCGTGGGGGATGAGGGCGGCTTTGCCCCCGATCTGGCAGAGGATCGGGAGGCCATTGAGTATATTCTGACCGCCATCCATGATGCCGGATACGACACGGATCGGGTGAAGGTAGCACTGGATGTGGCGGCCAGCGAGTGGGCGGCGGATGGCAAATACCATATGCCCAAGGAAAACAAGGATATGTCCACACAGGATCTGGTGCAGCGGTGGGATGCATTGGCGGGGCAGTATCCCATTTTTTCCATTGAGGACGGTGTAGGCGAAAACGACCGGGACGGCTGGCGGCTGCTCACGGAAGTGCTGGGGGACACAATTCTCTTGGTAGGGGATGATTTCTTTGTCACCAATCCCCTGCGCCTGCGGGCGGGAATCGCGGCCAATGAGGCAAATGCCGTGCTGGTGAAGCCCAATCAGATCGGATCGATCAGCGAAACGCTGGAGGTGATCCGCATGGCCGGTGAGGCCGGATACCGCAGCATCGTGTCCCACCGATCCGGTGAGACGGGGGATACGTCTATCGCGGATATCGCCGTGGCCACAAATGCCGGATTCATCAAAACGGGGGCGCCGTGCCGCTATGAGCGGGTGGCTAAATACAATCGCCTGCTCCGCATCGAGGCGGAATTGGGGCAAAACGCAGTCTATAGCGGCTGGGTGCAGTAAATTTGGCACATCCTCTTGCAATTCGGTGAAGAATGTGATATAATCAATAGGCTAATCAAAAAGCAAGCCGCAAAATAAGGCCATACCAGCCGGGGAGGTAGCGGGTCCTTGTACCTGAAATCCGCTGAAGCAGGGGTGGAATCCTATTTTGAGGGCTGTAGATGTGTGGTCTGCGCCGCAGCAGGCTGTGTTGAGGAATGGGTCTTGCGCGATCGGCGGCTGTGAACCATGTCAGGTGGGGAACCAAGCAGCATTAAGCAGTTGAGTCGATGCGCCGCGAGGTCGCCTGTTCTGAGCAGACTCTGCGGAATGCGCACATAAATACATGCTCGATCTTTAGGTGTATGGTCTTATTTTGCGGCTTTGCTTATCTCATGAAACAAGGAGGACAATTATGTACCAGGCGTTGTACCGTAAATACCGTCCCACCGTCTTTTCAGATGTGTGCGGACAGGAGCATATCACATCCGTCCTCCGCTACGAGACGGAAAGCGGACGCATCTCCCACGCATATCTGTTCTGCGGATCCCGGGGAACGGGCAAGACCACCTGCGCCAAAATTCTGGCCAAGGCGGTCAATTGCGAGAATCCCAAAAACGGCGAACCATGCGGACAGTGCGAGGCGTGCCGCGCCATTGATGCGGGCAGTGCCCCCGACGTGCTGGAAATGGATGCCGCCTCCAACAACGGTGTCGATTATATCCGCGACATCCGGGACACGGTGGCGTATACTCCCGCCATGCTGAAAAAGCGCGTGTACATCATCGATGAGGTACATATGCTGTCCACCAGCGCCTTCAATGCGCTTCTCAAAACGCTGGAAGAGCCGCCGGAATATGTGGTCTTTATCCTGGCTACCACGGAGCTTCATAAATTGCCTGCCACCATCATTTCCCGATGCCAGCGGTTTGATTTCCGCCGTATCCCCCTGCAGGTGCTGAGCGACCGCCTGGCCTATATTGCAGAACAGGAGAATATCCGATTGGATCCCGCGGCAGCACAGCAGATCGCCCGGCAGGCACAGGGCGGCATGCGCGACGCCATCAGCCTGTTTGAATTGTGCGGCGGCGGTGGTGCCGATGTGACGCTTACCCGGGTTGAGGAAATCCTGGGCCTTTCCTCCTACGATTTTCTTCGCTCCGTTGCCCTCAGCCTGGCTAAGGGTGATATGCAATCCCTGTTCGGCATGATCGACTCCGTATGCACCTCCTCCAAGGATCTGTCCGTGTTCTGGCAGGAGCTGACTGCCTTCTACCGTGATATCATGGTGGATAAATACTGTACGGACACCTCCGCCTATCTGGATCTGACAGAACAGGAAAGTGCGATCCTGCACGATGTGTCCTCGCAGTTCTCCATCCGCATGCTGATGTACCATTGCTCCGTTCTGGATTCCGCCATGACCGCTATGCAGCGATCCCCCCATATGAAGCGGACCATCGCGGAGTTTGCCTGCATGCGCATGTGTGATCCCCGGCTGGATTCGTCCAATGAGGCGCTGTCTGCCCGGATCGCCCAGTTGGAAGATCGGCTGGCCATGGTGGAAATCGGCGGTATTTCCGTCCCGGAGAAACCCGCTGCCGCCGTGCCGGTGAGTTCTCCTGCTGTACAGGCAGAACCAATCCCTGCCACCCAACCGAAGCAGGAAATTCCCCAGCCCCCGGAAACAGAGGAGATGGAATTCGACCCGCTTCCCGATGTCAGTGAACTGCTGGAGAAAATGGGACAGATCGATAAACAGGCGCAAAGTTTTCTTTCCGATGCGGAGATTCTGGTGTCCGCCGACGGAAAACAGGTGCGGATTTTTACCGATAACGCCTTTGCCGTTATGATGTTGTCCAAGGATTCGTCCAGGAATGCCATCGCCCGCGCCATGGCACTCTGCCGCATCACCACGGGACAGGCTGCGATTACCGTGCGGGAAACGCAAAAGAAATCTGCCGCCAATACGGTGGAAAGCGAATTGTACTGATTATTACTATATCTATAAACAAATTCGGAGGTTACAACATGAAAGCAAGATTGCCGAAGGGTATGGGCGGCGGCCCCCAGAATATGCAGGGTATGCTCCGCCAGGCACAGAAGATGCAGGAGGATATGGCCGCTCTGCAGGAGGATCTGGATAACCGCGAGTATGACATCAGCGCCGGCGGCGGCGTAGTTCGTGTAAAGATCACCGGTAAGCTGGAAGTGAAGTCCATCGATATCCAGCCCGAAATCGTGGATCCCGACGATATCGAAACTCTGTCCGATATCCTGGTTGCCGCGGTCAACGAGGCCATCAAAAAGGTCAATGAAACCAACAGCGAAGAAATGTCCAAGGTGACCGGTTCTCTCAATATCCCCGGTCTGCCCGGTATGTTCTGATATGGCTGAATACATTGAGCCGCTGCAGCGGCTTGCCGATATGTTCCGCCGACTGGACGGAATCGGCGCGAAGACGGCCCTCCGTCTGGCCTTTTGCGTTCTGAATTTCTCCGAGGAAGAAGCACGGGAATTTGCTGACGCGCTGATCGCCGCCAAAACCGATATCTGCCTCTGTGAGAAGTGTCAGAACATCTCCACCGGCCCGCTCTGTTCAGTCTGTCTCTCCGAGGAGAGGGATGAGAGCGTCATCTGCGTGGTGGAGGATCCCCGCGCCGTGATCGCCATCGAGAAGATGCACGGCTATCGGGGATTGTATCACGTGCTCCACGGTGCTTTGTCGCCCATGCGGCACATCGGCCCTGATCAGATCAAGATCAAGGAACTGATGGCCCGCATCGAGGATGGAAACGTGGGCGAGGTAATTCTGGCCACCAACTCCACTGTGGAGGGAGAGGCCACCGCCATGTATCTGGCCCGACTGATCGCGCCCTACGGCGTCAAGATCAGCCGTATCGCCAACGGCGTACCCGTGGGCGGCGACTTGGAATACACCGACGAGATCACCCTGAAACGCGCTCTCGACGGAAGATACGATATGAATTGAAAAAATCACCCCATGATGTGGGGTGATTTTTTGTTACGCATCCTCTTTTACGGATGCGTCGGTGAGGCGTACAAACGTATCCAATTCGTAGGCTGGGAATAGAATCTCATACACCTCGCCATAACCCGTAAAGCGCAGGGAATAATAGGGCTTTATGTAAAGTATGCCGTAGTTGTTCTGCGTTATCTTATACGGTTTGTATGCGCCTGTATTGTAATCATCTTCTTTATTCCAGCCCGAAAAATTAACCCGTTTGTTTATCTTATAAATTCCCGTGATATCCGATAGGGGTATGCCTATTACTGATCTGTCATCGGCCAGACAAAGCATCTCGCCTTCGCGGAAGACCAGCATATCAAAATTTATATATTCAAACAAATCGGTGGCTCGTTTTTCCTTGCCGTTCTTTATCTTGTAGGGCCGGCTGAAAACATCTACGTTCAGGGCGTTTTCGGGAACCTGTAGAAAATCAAGGCTTTCCTTATGGATATTTACTATACTCTCCATATTTTGATGGAAATCCTGGCTTTCCATTACATGGCTCGCTTTCTGCTTTTCGATCAGCCATAGTACCAGGGCTATAAAACCGCAGATGGCACCGCTTACAGTCAACCAGGGCACCGCAGTGAATGTCTTGAGTCCGTTTTCATTCCAGGATTTGATGTATGCGATAAGAACAATAAAGAAAAACATCATGCAGAGTCCGCGGATCAAGATAAGCCATTTCGGCAGGGATGCCTTTTGTTCATGTTCCTTCATCAATCCGATGGATTCATCCTGCTTTTTGATCAGTTCCGCATCTGCACGGCGCAAGAGGAATTTTTCGTATGCACCGCTATCGTTGTCGTCATCCATGTTGATAGTAAATAAATTCTTCACAGGAGCCCCCTCAATGATGATGTGACGTATAGAATCTCTGCAGATCAAAGACGTACTTGCCATCCTCGCCCATCGCAAATCCCAGCTTCTTCAAAAGATCGGGATCGGCACAGCCATCGGTTGCAGTCAAGGTGGGGATCCCACAGCGGAACAGAAAACTCATGGCGGCCCGCGCCATGATCATCATGCCTTCCTCGTCCTCCACACCGGGGCAGGAGCGCAGATCGTGAAACTCGCCAAGGTCCCCCTTAAGGGAAAACTGGCATACGCCGATAGGGAAGCGAACGGTCTGCCCATCCTCCTCGCATTCGTTGGCCAGATAGGCAAAATCGGATTCTATGTATGTACCGCCGCACAGCGTCACAAAATGTTTCTGTACGTCTTTATCTTCAATCGGTTTGATTACCAGCATGTCATCTCTCGCTTTCCGTTTTTGTGGCATCTTTCAGATAGGCGATCTCCTCCGGCGTCAGATAGCGCCATTTTCCCCGGGGCAGATCCCCCAGCGTGATCTCGCCGATGGCGATGCGGCACAAGCGTACCACCTTGAAGCCGAGCAAGTCGCACATACGCCGGATCTGCCGGTTTCGGCCTTCATGCAGGATCAGCTCCACCACGGATACCGCCGTCCCGTCGGGCATGACCTCACCCGATGCAATCAGGTGTGCCTCCACCGGACGGAGCTCGTAACCGTCCAGCATCATCGGTTCGCTGAAGCGGGCCACATCTGCTTTCGTCAGTATACCGCGGATCGTTACCGTGTATTTTTTCGCAATGTGATGAGCAGGATGGGTCAGCCGATTGGTCAGATCTCCATCATCCGTGAACAGAAGCATTCCTTCGGAATACATGTCCAAACGCCCCACAGGATACACACGCCCGGGGACGCCGTGAAGCAGTTCCGCCGCGGTCTGCCGCCCTTTTTCATCCTTCATCGTGGTCACGTAACCGATCGGCTTGTGGAGCAGGATATATGTACGCCCACTCTGCTGATCCCTCGGGCGGATCACTTGCCCCCTCCAGCGCACGGAGTCCGACGCAGGATCGATCTTCTGGCCGATCTCCGCACGGATGCCGTTCACCGTAATATTGCCTTTCTGTATCTCCGCTTCCGCGGCGCGCCGGGACAGCACGCCGCAGTCGGAGAGATATTTCTGTAATCTGATTGTTTCCATAGTCCCTACTTTTTCGGTGCAAAAAATTCTTGTAGTGATTCCCACCGGGATTTTGCGCGGGGAATGGCTTCCGCGTCCTCATCCGCTGTCAGCGGCACGCGTGCAATCTCCTTGCCGTCGCAAAAAAACACAGCCTCGCCGACAGTATCGCTTGCACAAACGGGTGCGCACAGATACCGATTGGCCTCGATCACACGGGTGATTTCCCCGTGATCCCGGGGCAGAACCACAGACACGGCTTCGTGATTGGAAACGCGTATTTCCTCCGTCAGCGATCCCAGACAGGGAAGTGTGCACTGAATCTCCCCCGGCTGTGCCGACACGGCACATTCGTACAACGAAAAGCCGTAGTCCAGCATAGCGGTGTGATCCCGCCAATCATCCGGCGCGGACAAGGTGACCGCAATCATTGTCACGCCATCCCGGGTGGCGGCGCTCACCAGACAGCGCCCGCACCGCTTGGTGTAACCGGTCTTGACGCCGATGGCGCCATCGTAGTATTTCAGCATCTTGTTGTGATTGATCAGCACACGGATGCCCTCATCCCCATTCAGCGGAATGTTCATCTTGTACGTGGAAACGATCCGCGCAAAATCGGGATTTTGCAATGCGTACCGGGTCAGTATGGCCAGATCGTAGGCCGAAGAATAATGCTCCGCATTGTCCAGACCGTGGGGATTGGTAAAATGGGTGTCCGTCAGCCCGATCCGGGCGGCGGTTTCGTTCATCATAGCGGCAAAGGATTCGATATCCCCCGCCACCGCTATGGCAATGGCGGCTGCGGCATCGTTGGCGCTTTCCAGCATCAGCGCACAGAGCAGCTGCTCCATGGTGAGAATCTCACCCGCTTTGAGATAGACGGACGAGCCCTCTACCCCCACTGCCTGGTCGGAGATTTTCACGGACTGGGCCAGATCGCAGTGCTCCAGGGCAACCAGCGCTGTCATAATTTTTGTGGTGCTGGCCATGGGCAGGCGCTGGTGGGCTCTCGTGTCCATCAGCACATCCCCGGAGGATGCTTCCATCAGTACCGCCGCGTGGGCGGATACCCCCGGTGCGGCATGGACATTTACGGGGATAGCATGTATAAGCAGTACAGCCGCCATGGCGGCAAGACATAATTTTTTCACAGAAAACTCACTCCTGTCGGATTGGATGCAATTATCCTTTCCGCAGGGAGGGAAGTTATCCGCTGAAAAATTTTACGGTTCCGCCAGGATTCAGCTCTTGGCAGTATTCTCCGCCAGGGGCTTTTCATCGGATTCTTCGGATTTTTTGGCAAAGATCGCCTTCAACTTTTCAATCAGTTCGGGGGAGCGATCCAGCAGACCCACGATCTGGGAAATGGGATCGGACCGGTCAGAGGTGGGCTCGTTCACGTTCAGAAGCTGTACATCTCCGTGGGGAGATACCACCAGAAACGCAACGGGGGATACGGTCAGACCGGTTCCGCCGCCGCCGCCGAAGTTGTTGACGGTGTGGGATGTATTCTGCGTGTTTTTGCCCAGATAATCCACACCGCCGGAGGCAAAGCCCACGAACACCTTGGAAACGGGGATCACCAGCGTTCCATTGGCCGTGGTGATGGGGGATCCGATGACGGTGTTGGAATCCACCATCGAGCGGATGCTGTCCAGGGAGGTTTGAATGATGTCGTTCAGTTTGTTCTCGCTCATTTTGCTACCTCATTCAGAATTATTGTTTTTTCGGCGCACTTGCCGTTTTTTCTTTCATAAAGCGGATAAAGAATACGATGCCCGTGCTGAGCAGATCGATCAGCCGCAAACGGAAGAGGATCAAAAGATCCGCCGTAGTCGTTTTTGCCAGAAAATCCGGCACAACGGACACGGAGGTGTTGTCCTCCCGGGACATCTTGGTCTTACAGGAAATCAGCTCCATCAGATAGGCTACCCCCTGGGATACAATCCCGTAGGTGATTGCGGTTTTTGCCGCGTCCGGACCGCCTACCACAATGTGTACCCGGGCGATCTTTACCCGCAGTTTCCCGAAAAACGTGTCCAGCACACCGGCAACGATCCGCAAAAGGATCTTCATAACAGACGGCTCGTCCTCCATCTCGGACGGCGGCAGTTTTTTTTCTGCCTCCGCTTTTTTAGCCGCCTTGGCATTCTGCTTTTTCTTCGCTTTATCCTGGGCAGCCAGCCGCTTTCTTTCTGCGCGCTCCTCATCCTTTTGCCGGAGGCGGAGATACTTTTTTCGGGAAAGCAGCTTCGGTTTTTTCTTTTTCTTGGGATACAGCGGGAAGTAGATGCCGAACGCACCCAGCGACAGAGTGACTTCCGTATCGTATCCGATTTTGATGGATACGGGAAGCAGGATAAGCGCGCAGAGAAACAGCAGGATTCCCAACAGAATCCACAGAAAGATCATAAGCGCGCCTCCTTTCGGGGAAGTATGGTGTGTGGATTATGCGTTTTTATCGGCATCCTCGGCGGATGCTTCAGCGGGGGATTCGATTTCCTCCGCAGGAGCCGCATCCGTTATCTCCGCCCCATCGCCCTCTTTTGCCTTCATGGGCAGAGCGATTTCGGGCAGTTCATCCAGCGAATTCAGACCGAATACACGCAGAAAATCCTCGGTTGTGCGGTAGAGCATGGGACGGCCGGGGGCATCCAGACGACCGCAGGGCTCAATCAGATGCTTCTCGCACAGGGTGTTTACACTGTAATTGGAATCCACGCCGCGCACTGTGTCGATGTAGGCGCGGGTGACCGGCTCGTTGTACGCCACAATCGCCAATACCTCAATGGAGGATGCGGACAGATTGCCGCCGCGGCGGATTCCCAATGCTTCCCGGATGTATTGGCCGTACTGCTCCATGGTGCAGAGCTGGCAGGAATCATCAAATGTCAGAAGCATAACCCCGCGGGGGATAGGAGAATCGATGCTATTATATTCCTCGGCATATTCCCGTACGATTTTTCGTACATGTGCGGGTGTTTTATTCAGTACATCCGCCAACTTGTCGTAGGAAATCGGATGACCGGCGGCAAACAGAATTGCCTCAATGGTTCGTTTTATTTCGCGAATGTCTACTGCGTCGCTGACATCCATCTGCGACACGTCTGTCATATGTTCCATATCCAACCTACTTCCTTTACGCGTTAGCGGATTCTTTCAGGATGCGCTTGACTGTCTCGGGATCGGCATCCCGATTCAGGGAGATCTGTGCCGTTTCATCGGAGCGGATGACGCCGTCCGGGGTGTATTCCGTTTCCTCCAGCAAAACCGCGCCCGCTTTCAGCATCTCCAGCATGGCCATAAACATGGCAATCAACGTGGAGCGGGAATCCGCCGTGGAGAAATAATTGTGCAGTGTGATGGGCTTGCCGGTGCTCAGTGCCTCAATCAGACGGGACGCCACGGCCACCACGGAAACCGGCGGCTTTTTGATCAGCGGCTCGAACCGCTTTACCGCATCCTCATCGGACACTCGGATCTCGGACAACATCTTCAGCATGGCACGGGTGAGCAGCTGGGCGTCGTGATCCGCTACGTAGGAGGTGTCCACCTGGATCTCATCCGTGTCCTTGATCATGCGGGTGCCAAATTCCGCAAACATCCGGGTAAGGGAAACAGAGGCTTCCTTGGTCCGCTTGTATTCCAGCATGGCGCTGGCCAGCATGGCACGGGGGTCTTCGTCCGTTTCTTCGTTCCGGGGCAAGAGCATCTTGCTCTTGATCAGCATCAGCTCGCTGGCCATCACGATGAATTCCGAGGACAACTCGATATCCATGGCCTGCGCCTGGGCAATATATTCCATATACTGCGAGCAGAGCAGGGAAATGGGAATATCATCGATATTGATTTTATTCTTTTCCACGAGGGCAAGAAGCAGATCCAGCGGCCCCTCGAACCGATCGATTTTATATTGAATCGTTTCCATATCACAAAAACGGAATGAGACCGATGATCCATTCCAACCCCGATAAAAGTAGTGTGCTGAGATAGAACAGGGGAACGCTCAGAATATCAAACACAAGAAGTAGTACCAGCACCAGGTAAATATACCGTTCGTACTGCACATATTTGAAATAGATGCGGGCTGGCAGAATCATCGCCAGAAGATGAGATCCGTCCAGCGGCGGGATCGGCAGCAGATTGAATACGGCCAGGCTGGCGTTCAGCGTGCAGAACAGTGTGAAAAACAAATAAGTGGTTGAGATCGCCTGTCCCCAGAAGGGATTCAAGGACGAAGTGAGCAGCAACGGCATGGCCAACCGGCCGAAAATCCGCAGAAACAGCAGTCCGAGAAAGGCCAGCAGTATGTTGGACAGCGGCCCGGCAATGGATACCAGTACCATATCCCGTTTGGGTTTCTTCAGATTGCGGGAGTTAACCGGAACCGGTTTCGCCCATCCAAAGCCCACCAGAAACATACAAAGTGCACCAAGCGGATCCAGATGCTTCAGGGGATTCAGCGTCATCCGTCCGAAATTTTTGGCGGTGGAATCGCCCAACGCATATGCCATGCGGGCATGGGCATATTCATGGACGCTGAGCGCAATCAAAATGGCCGGAATGGTGAGCAGCTTTTTAATCAGCCAACTGATTATAGCTTCCGACATAAACGGATGCACCTCCTTGCCTTACATATCTTCATCCAGAGTAAGCAGATCGTCGTAGGTTTCCCGACGGACAGCCACCCGATCCTTGCCGCCCGATACCATAACAATCGGCGGACGAGGCAGACGGTTGTAGTTGGATGCCATGGAATGATTGTACGCACCGGTGACCAGGACAGCCAGAATATCACCACGGACGGGGCGAACGATCTTCACGCCCTCCGCCAACAGATCACCGCTTTCACAGCAGCGGCCGGCCACGGTACATTCGTAATCGGCACACTCACCGGCGCGAGCCGCGTGCAGGATCGTGTAGCGGGACTGATACAGCGTGTAGCGGGGATTGTCTGGCATACCGCCGTCCACGGATACGTAATTGCGGAATCCGGGAATCTCCTTTACGCTGCCGACGGTGTACAATGTGATACCGGCGGCTGCCGCGATGGAGCGTCCCGGCTCCATCAGAATCGTGGGCTTTTCCATGCCGTAGCGGGCGCATTTGTCATCGATGATCTTGCCCAACGCACGGATGTTGGCCACATAATCGATCTCCGGATCGTCCTCGGTGTAGCGCACACCGAAGCCGCCGCCAATGTTCAAAATGGGCAAAGCCGCCCCGTGCTTGTGCCGCATCTGCGCCACAAAGTCGATCATAATGTCCGCCGCATCTGCGAAGGGACCAATGTCGAAAATCTGGGATCCCACATGGCAGTGCAGACCGTCCAGGATCAGATTCGCCTTCTCCAGGGCGGCGGATACGATGACTTCCGCCTGCCCGGTCACGATAGCGGAGCCGAACTTGGAATCCACGTTGCCGGTGATGATCTTTTTGTGCGTATGAGGGTCGATGCCGGGGGTAATCCGCAGAAGGATTTTTTGGCGGATGCCGGCTTCTTTTGCGATGACATCCAAGGCATCCAATTCCTCATGGGAATCCACCACGATGTGGCCAACGCCCAGCGAAACCGCGTAGCGCAGATCCGCATCGGTCTTGTTGTTGCCGTGGAAAAATACCCGGTCCATGGGAAAGCCGGCGGCGTTCGCCGTGTGCAATTCTCCCGGGGATACGCAGTCCGCGCACATATTCTCCTCCGCCATGATCCGGTACATTCCCTTGAAGCAAAGGGCTTTTCCCGCATACACAGGGGTGGATTCACCGCCGAAGCTGTCGGCAAAGGCGGATTTGTACATCCGGCACATACCCCGGATGTGATCTTCATCCAGCACGTACAGCGGCGTGCCGTGTTTTTCGGCCAGAGTCAGTGTATCGATACCGCCGATGGTCAGATGTCCCTCGGCGTTGATGCCGTAGCAAGAGTGAAGCATGGTCGTTGCCTTTCGTGAATTTACAGATTGCAGTGGGCGAGGATTTCCTCCCACAATTCCTCTCGACCGGCACCGGTCTGGGAAGAATACAGAATAATGCATTCCGCATCGCACAGATCCGGGTCAGCGCAGAGGGTTTCCACACACTTTTTCTTTTCGGTGGCATTCAGCTTGTCGCACTTGGTGGCCACCACAATGTGGGGAATGGATGCCAGTCGCAGATAACGGAGCATATCCCGGTCGTCGGCGGTGGGGCCCACGCGGCTGTCCACCAGCTGGATCACCAACCGGAGCAGATCACTGTTGGGATTGTCGGTGAAATAGCCGTCCGTGAGGGAGGACCATTTCTGCTTGTCCGTCTGGGTGCGCTTGGCATATCCGTAGCCGGGCAGATCCACCAAAAACAGCTTCCGATCCACATCGTAGAAATTGATGGTGATGGTTTTGCCGGGAGCGCTGCTGACCCGCGCCAGGGATTTTCTCTGGAGCAGGGAATTGATCAGGGAGCTTTTTCCCACGTTGGAGCGGCCCGAGAACGCGATCTGGGGGATAGCATCCTTAGGGAATTGCCGGGACAGGCCGGCGGATATCTTCAATGCGGCGTTGTTCAGATTCAGTTTCATTCCGCAAAACTCCTTCCGATTTACCGAACTGCGGCGGGGATGCGGGCATCTCCCGCGGGAATCAGGGTGGAGAAAGTATCCTTGGCATCCTCTGCGGTGGATCCGGTCTCGGTGCAAAGTACACGATCGGCTGGCTTCACCAGCGCCTCGCGCAGTACTTCACCCGCATCGCGGCAGGGGATGAAGAGCAGCTTTTGCCGGACAATGGGATCGATCTCCTCCAGATCGGCCCGATTGTCGTAGGGGATGATCACCCGGGTAACCCCGGCAGACCAGGCGGCGGTGGTTTTTTCCTTCAGACCGCCGATGGCAAGCACGCGGCCGGTCAGCGTCAACTCACCCGTCATGGCGATATCCCGATGAACGGGGCGGCCGGACAGTGCGCTGGTCAGAGAGGTCAGAATAGACACGCCGGCGGACGGGCCGTCCTTGGGGGTAGCTCCCTCCGGTACATGAATATGAATATCTTTCGTCTTGTAGAAATCGGGAGCCACACCCAGTTCCGACGCGTGGGCGCGTATGTAGCTGACCGCCAGACGGGCGGATTCCTTCATCACATCGCCCAGGGAGCCGGTCAATTCGATCTTGCCCGTGCCCTCCATGATCAGCGTTTCAATCCGCAGAAGATCGCCGCCGGATTCCGTGTAGGCCAGTCCGTTGACAACGCCTACCGGATCGGCATCGTAAATGGAATCCTGAATCAGCTTACGGGGACCGAGGAAGTCGGATACGTTGTTTTCCGTCAGCGTGATCCGCTTTTCTCCGTTTTCCACGATGCGGCGGGCCGCGCGGCGGCAGACCGATGCGATCTCCCTCTCCAGACGGCGCACACCGGACTCTCTTGTGTATCCGTCGATGATCTCCATCACCGCGTCATCCGTGATTTTCAGCATCCGCTTGTTCAGTCCGTGCCGCTTCATCTGCTTGGGGATCAGGTGATTCTGCGCGATGGACAGTTTTTCGTTCTTCGTATATGTGGTCAGCTCAATGATCTCCATACGGTCGATCAGCGGGCGGGGAACCGTGTCCAGGGAGTTGGCTGTGGCGATGAATACACATTCGGACAGATCCAGCGGCAGTTCAATGAAGTGATCGCGGAAGCTCTTGTTCTGCTCTCCGTCCAGCACTTCCAGCATAGCGGAGGCGGGATCGCCGTGGGCATCGGAGCACATCTTGTCGATCTCATCCAGCAGGATCAGCGGATTGCGGGTGCCGGCCTGGGTCAGCGCATTCACAATGCGGCCGGGCATGGCACCGATATAGGTCTTTCTGTGACCGCGGATATCGGCCTCATCCCGGATGCCGCCCAGGGATACGCGCACATACTTGCGGCGCATGGCACGGGCAATGGACGCGGCCAGGGAAGTCTTACCGATTCCGGGCGGGCCCACAAAGCAGAGAATCTGATTTTTCAGATCCGGCGCCAGCTGACGCACGGCGATGTACTCCAGGATGCGGTCCTTCACCTTGGCAAGACCGTCATGATCCGCATCGAGAATCTTCTTGGCAGCGGCTACGTCCGCCCGATCGTGGGACAGCTTGGTCCACGGAATCTCCAGACAGGTGTCCAGATAGGTGCGCAGAACGGATGCCTCGGGGGATCCGAATGCGGTCTTGTTCAGACGGGCAACTTCCTTCAGAAGCTTCTCCCGAACTTCCGCCGGAGGATCGGCACGCTGGATTTTTGCGTAGTATTCCTCTACCTCGTCTCCGAGATCGCCGCCCAGTTCGTTCTGGATGACCTTCATCTGCTCCCGTAGGTAGTAATCCCGCTGATTGTCGTCGATCTGCTCCCGGACTTTCTGGTGGATCTTTGCCTCCATCTGGAGGATTTCCGCTTCTTTGTCCAAAAGAACAGCCACCTTTTCCAGCCGCTTCAGAGGATCAAAAATTTCCAGAATGGCCTGCTTGTCCTCCAGACGCATCAGCACGTTGGATGCGATCAGATCGGCCAGTAGTCCCGGGTTCTTCACGGATTTGGCCGCCAGCAGAATATCGTCCGAGGAACCGGGGATGTGCTGGATCATGGCCTCCAGAGCGGAGATTGCCTCCCACATCAGAGCCTCGGCCTTCACATCACCGCCCGTGGATTTGTCCAGCGTAACGGTCTTGGCCATCACCTCCGCATGGAAGTGTCCGCCGGAGAGAAAATAAGAAAGCGCGCCGGCGCGGCAAACGCCCTCGGCGATGACGCGCACGTGGCCATCCGCCGTTTTCAGAGTCTGGCGGATTTTCGCAACGGTGCCTACCGTGTACAGATCTTTTGCCTCGGGGGATTCGATGCTGATGTCTTTTTGTCCAACGAGAAATATATGCATACCATTCTCTGTGGCTGTGTTGCAGGCAGAGATGGAGATTTCACGGGAAAGTTCAAAATTAAATGGAATGGACGGGAACGCCGCCTGACCGCGCAGTGGAATGACAGGAAGCGTCATTTTTTCGATTTTTTCAATAAATCTCGGCATAAAACAGTCTCCTTTCCGAGAATAACAGTTCTGAAACGTGATGAGTGGTCTCACAGACAGCGTGTAGAGACAAAACATCACATTATATTATACCACATAATTTTTAACAAATCTATAACAAAGCTGATTCTATCTGCTCTTTTTTGCGATTTTTGCCCCGCTTTCGGGAAAAGAGAGTGCCGTTCTTGACAGTTTTGCGGACAAATGGTACAATAGATCTAAATGACCGAGAAATTCGCAAATCTATATGAAATCGGGTGATAGGATGGAACGGACGCTCAGCCGCACGAGGAAGACCGTGATTGTGTTTGTCCTTGGCGCACTGGTTCTGCAGGGAATTTTCTGCCTGTTCTTCACAACCGGCGCGTTGGAAAAACTGTTTCCTTTGTATGTGCGTTGTGCGGCGCAGGATGTGGTGTGCGGGGATAATTCCTATACGGAATATTTCAAAATCCGCCGGGATGCGGAGGAGATGGACGTGATCGTCGTGGGAATGGATTTCACCTCCCCCGCCACCTTCACCCTTCTGCAGGATATGATCGTTTCGCTGAAGCATGATATCAATATCGGCGGCGTAGTCATTGATGCCTATGGGGATTCGATTTCTTCCCAGTATGCTGCCCGGTGCGTCGATTCCATCATGCCCGGCGAGGCGGAGTTCCACTGCAACGAAATCCGTTCCTATCACTAAGTTACGCCGGAATACGAAGCGTTTCTGGATGGATTCCGCACGCTGAATGAGAGTTATCCTCCCCAGAACCGGCTGTTCGGCGTAACCGTCCCGGAGAGTGAGGATCACGTGTCCGCTGTGCTGGATGCCATCCACAATGTTCACATGGAGAGCGGGCGTCCCGTGCTTGTGTTGACGGAGGATGCCCGACTGGCGAAGGATGCCCGTTTCCGTATGGAGGCGGAAAAATCGGCGGAGGACTATATGTTTATCCGCTGCTTTACCACCAATGGTGCGTGGGATCGCGTTTTCCCTGTCCGTACCACTGCCGTCTATCTGGTGGAACAGGACGATCTGCGGTTTTTCGACAGTCTGTATTCTGTCGCGTCCACATGGACCAACGGTGAGAAATCGGTATACACATACACCGAAGCCTTTTCCACAGAGATATTCTTTGTGGTGACGGACGGAGAGGAAGATGTGAAAGCATCCGAGCAGGAGGAGAGTACATGATCCGCCTGGAAGAATACGATCTGGCGCAGTTTTCCCTGACGGAGGGGTATGTGGCTGTCCCCTTTGAGGTGTATCAGCCTGTCGACGGCGAGTTGATTGTTACCGTATACCCCGGCCTGGAGAAAACGGCGGATGCATTTCTGCAGCAGTTTTCCGCCGATCCCTTCTCGGCGGATGCCATCGCCTATTTGAAGGAACAACTTACGCCCTTTGTGAAAGAATACGATCTGGCCCCCTCCCGGGATGCGGATGTCCATTTTCTCGAATACAGGCTGCGGGATCGACGCGATCTGTGTACCGCCCGTCTTTTGCCCGATACGGAATTGGCAGACGGACATACGGATATGACGGAGTGGACCAACGCCACTACCCACGCTTTGGAGATGGATGATGCCGATCCCGATGCTGCCTGCGCTGTCCATCGGATCGGGAATACCATAGCGGCCTACGCCGCCGAGAACGATTTCCCGGAGGAGATGGACGTGATCGAGATCCACGTGGAGTGCGCTCCCGCCTATCGCCGCATGGGATATGCCACCTCCTGCACGGTGCGTCTGTCTCAGTTCCTTTTGGATCGGGGATACAGCGTGAAGTACGTCT
Source organism: Clostridia bacterium (assembly GCA_017468385.1). Classification (GTDB taxonomy): domain Bacteria; phylum Bacillota; class Clostridia; order Oscillospirales; family CAG-272; genus SIG701. Next base: position 34,410 of record JAFUIQ010000032.1, on the reverse strand, counting down.
GCCGCCACACCAATGCGGCATCCGCCCGCGTGGCCGAAAAAGCGGGATTTTCCCTGACGGGACGGAAGTACAGTTTTGTTTGTTATCGAAACGACGGCTGAGGGAGCCGCCGCATCGGAAAGGATGAATCGTTATGGCATTTGATGCCGGTATGCTTGCCTGCATACTCCGGGAAGTGGATGAAAAACTGAACGGAGGAAAAATTGAAAAAATCTATATGCCCCAGCGGGATATGGTGGTTCTGCAGATGAAAAACGGGCGGGATGTGTATCGCCTCCTGATCAATGCGGGGGCCTCCTCGCCGCGCATGTGCATCACAGCGGAAAAGTCGGAGAATCCGGCGGTTCCGCCTATGTTTTGTATGGCGCTCCGCAAGCACCTCGGCGGCGCGAAACTGATTCGCGTGGAGCAGATCGGCTTTGAGCGTGCCGCCCGCCTTACCTTTGAAGCCTATGATGAAATGGGCTTCAAAACGGAGAAATATCTTATTGCAGAGATCATGGGCAAATACAGCAACCTGATCCTCAGCGGCGGGGACGATAAGATGATCGGCATCCTGAAGCCGGTGGATTTCACCACCAGCCAGAAGCGGCAGCTTCTGCCGGGTATGCGCTATGAGGAGCCGCCGAAGCAGGATAAACTGGATCCCATGACCGTGACGGAACGGGATTTCAACCGCATCATGGGGGATGCGGATCCCACCGCCGTGGCGGAAAAGAAACTGACTGCCACCTTCGCCGGTATGGCGTCTCTCCATGCCCGGGAGATCGCCTTTCGCGCCGGCGGACATACCGCCGCCACTCTGGAGGAGTGTTCTCGCTCCTTGTGGCGGGAATTTTCCGCTTACCGCGATGCGGTGCAGGGAAAAGGTGCTGTACCTACGCTGATTCTGTCCCCCCAGGGGGCACCGAAGGAATACTCTTATATGGATATCCGCCAGTACGGCGACGGGGCCAAAACCGCGCCTATGGAGAGCTTTTCCGCCTTGATCGATGCCTATTTCGCCCAGCGCAGCCGGCAGGATGTGCTGCAGCAGCGGGCATCCGATATCCTGCGGCTTCTGCACAACGCGGAGTCCCGTATCGAGAAAAAACTGGCTGTGCAGACCGCGGAATTGACGGAGTGCGACAGCGGCGATACCTATAAACTGTACGGTGATTTGATCACCGCCAACATTTATCGGCTGAAAAAGGGAATGAAGCAGGCGGATCTGGAGAATTACTACGCCGAGGATGCCGCGTGTGTGTCCATTCCATTGGAAGTCAATCTTACCCCCGCCCAGAATGCCCAGAAATATTACAAGAAATACAACAAAACCAAAAGCGCCCGCATCCATCTGACAGAGCAGATCGAGCAGGCGAAGGCGGAGCTGGAATATATCCGCACGGTGCAGGATTTCTTGTCCCGTGCCGAAACGGAAAAGGATCTGGGGGAGATCCGCGGGGAATTGTACCAGAGCGGATACGCCTCCAAAATGAAAAATTACACCTGGAAAAAGCCCGCCGCCCCCACCTTGCTGCGCTTCGTCACTGAAGACGGACGGCAGGTGCTCTGCGGCAAAAACAACACCGCCAACGATTATTTGACCACCAAGGTGGCCGATCGGTCGGATTGGTGGTTCCATGTGAAAAATCAGCCCGGCTCCCATGTGGTCATGTCCTGCGACGGGGAGCAGGATGAGCCCACCGACCGGGACTTCACCCAGGCGGCCATGATCGCCGCCTATTACTCCAAAGCATCCGACGGCGTCATGGTGCCGGTAGATTACACCCGCGTGCGCTATGTGAAAAAGCCGTCGGGATCCAAGCCCGGCTTTGTCACCTACTCCACCAACTGGACTGCCTATGTGACCCCGGAGAAAGATACTGTGGAACGGATGAAAGTAAAATGAACGTGACCGCCATCATTTGCGAGATGAATCCTCTTCATCTCGGCCACGCCCACATCCTGCGGGAGATCCGTAAAACATCGGATTGCGTCATCGCTGTCATGAGCGGTAATTTTGTCCAGCGGGCGGAGTGCGCCATTCTGGATAAGTATGCCCGTGCCGAAGCGGTAATCCGTGCCGGGGTGGATCTGGTGGTGGAGTTGCCTTATCCCTGGTGCAGTGGAGGCGCGGAGTATTTCGCATCGGCCGGCACGGCACTGGCTCACGCAATGGGGGCGGATACGCTGGCCTTCGGCGTGACAGCGGAGCGGGGCGATCTGTACGCACGCATCGCCGATGTGCTCCTGTCACCGGATTTTGCCGCGGATTTGCAGGCGGAAGCGAAAGCCTTTCCCGCGCTTGGCGCCGCACAGCTGCGTCAGCGATGCTTGCAGAAACAGTTCGATATGGATCTGTCGCCGGTATTGGGGGCGCCTAACGATATCCTGGCCATCGAGTATGTCAAAGCTATCCGTGCGGCGGGATACGCCATGCTGATTCACCCGATTCTCCGCTTGAGCGATCGGGAGGATTCCCGCTTTATCGGAGCGACTGGCATCCGGGAGATGCTGGATGCCGGCGGGGATGTGCAGGCGCATATGCCGGCCTATTCCCACGATATTCTCATGCGGGAAACGGAGTGCGGCCACCTGGCCGATCCCGCACGGCTGCGGGAGATGATTTTCCATCATCTGCGCTTCCGGAAAAATGATGATACCTTCGCCGAGGGCGGCGGCGGTGTGCTGGATCGCCTGGTCCGCTGTGCTGCTGATGCCCGCTCCGGCGAGGAAATGTACGCCTTGTCCGCCACCAAGAAATATACCCATGCCAGATTGCGCCGCGCGGCCTTGTTTGATTTTTTGGCCGTTGCGGAATCGGATTTAAAATCCACCCCGGCCTATGCACTGCTTCTGGCCGCCAATAAAACGGGCTGTGCCTATCTGGCCTCCCATCGGAAGGATCTGTCCCTGCCGATTCTGACAAAACCGTCGGATGAGCGGGATCTTTCACCCGAGGCCCGTGCCCGGTACGCCAAAGCCAAGGAGGCGGATCGGCTGTACACCTTGTGCCAGCGATCTGTGGCCCCGGCGGACGCGTATCTGAGACGTACCCCCTATATCGAGTAACAGAAAGACGGAGAGAACCGATAGTTCTCTCCGTCTTTTGCATTGTCTGTCAATCCTCGATGGCTTCTCTGGAACGAAACAGAAGGGAAACGCACCAAAGTCCCGCCAGCGCGATGACCGTGTAGATGATGCGGCTGACCAGGGCGTCCTGTCCGCCGAAGATCCACGATACAAGGTCAAACTGGAACAGGCCGACGCTGCCCCAGTTCACGGCACCGATGATAACCAGTAGCAATGCGATTCTGTCCATAAACATGTGCAAATGTTGCGAGGGATAATCCCGCCGCTCTCCTGTCGAATCATTGTTGAACCGCAGTTTCTGCGGTGAACATTCCTATCTTGCGCGTTTTGGCGGGATTTTATCAGTGGATATTTCTGGTAATTACAAAATCAAAGGAAGTACATCCGTCAGCCGGTCAACGACAGGGAAGCCGCACGCCAGAAGGGCATCGCGCCCGCAGTGGCCGCCGCTGTAGAGGATGCAGTCCGCACCCATGGCGTGAGCGGTGTCTGCATCGTGGGTCGTGTCGCCAATCATCACCGCGTCGGATTGGTTTTCGCCAAAAAGCCGCTTCGCTGTTTCCGCCTTGCCGCCGGCGTAGATGTTGTCCAGACCGATCACGTGATCAAAAGCGTCCGCTACGCCGAGAATATGCAGATGCCGCATCAGCATCTCCCGCTCGGAGGAGGAAAGAATGATCTGGCGGATGCCGTGATCTGCCAGAGTCTTTTGCACCTCAGTGAATCCCGGGCAGAGCGTCAGGGATTTTTCCCCCGCCACAAACAGCTCCACCCATTCTACCGCCAGCACTTCGTATGGTTCTTTATCAAAATCGAAACCGGCGTCCCGATAGTATTCCTTCACCGGGAAGCGGAAGACCTTGTGATATTCCTCCACGGAATCGATGGTGGGAAGTCCGCGTTTCGCCAGCATATGATTCACACAGCGGATGCCATGGTGAACGTCATCCATGACGGTACCGTTGAAATCCCAGAATACGGTTTTGTATCGCATACAAATACTCCTTTTGCCGATGTTTTATCGGGAACAGTAAGAAATCACCAAAAAAAGATAAACAGGACACGCCGCGGCGCATATAGTAGAAGCAACGAAGAATGTGCCGGAGGACGATATGATTGCGGATTTTCTGATTCTTTTGTTTAGCGGATTGTCGTATTTGGTTCTGAGCGTGTCGCCTGCCCAAAAATTCCCGCCACCCCTGTCTCATGAGGAGGAGGGCGCGCTGTTTGCCAGAATGCGCGGCGGGGATCGGGATGCCCGTGCTCGTCTGATTGAGCACAATCTGCGGCTGGTCGCCCATATTGTGCGCAAATATTACACATCCCAAACGGGGCAGGAGGATCTGATCTCTATCGGCACCATCGGCCTGATCAAGGCCATCGATTCGTTTAACGACAAAAACGGTGCCCGCTTCGCCACATACGCCGCCAAATGCATCCAGAACGAGATCCTGATGCACTTCCGTGCCCAAAAAAAGACGCTGTGCGAGGTGTCCATCAACGACACCATCGATATGGATCACGACGGCAATCCGCTCACGTACATCGATATCATTAAGGTGGATGATACCATCGCTGACGATATCGATGAAAAATGGAAGATCGCCCGCGCGCTCCGTTACATCCGTGATGAACTGGATGAGCGGGAGCGGCAGATCATTGTTATGCGGTACGGGCTGGATAACCGGCCCACCATCACCCAACGGGAGGTGGCACAGCGGCTGGGAATCTCCCGTTCCTATGTGTCCCGCATTGAGAAAAACGTCCTGGCCAGGATCCATGCTTATCTGGCCGGCGGAATGTCCGGTGAATAAACCGCCGCAGTCCGGTGTACTGCGGCGGGAAAATTACTTTATGCCAAATAGATTCTTTGCGTTTTGCGTGGTCAGCCGGACGGTTTCCTCTTCCCCCAGCCCGATGGCATCGGCCAGAGCACGGGCGGTGCAGGGAACATATCCGGAATAATTGATCTTTCCCCGATGGGGAACGGGGGCGAGATACGGGGCATCCGTCTCAATCAGAAGACGGTCATGGGGAACAACGGCCGCCGCTTCGCGGACCTTGGCGGCATTCTTGTAGCTGATCGTTCCCGAGAAGGAAATGTACCATCCCATCCGGGACAACTGCCGTGCCATCTCCGCACTGCCGCTGAAGCTGTGGAACACACCGCGCACATGGGGATGGGCGCGTACGGTGTCAAACGCGTCCCCGTGTGCATCCCGATCATGTACGATGACGGGCAGAGACAATTCCTCCGCCATGGACAGCTGTGCGTCAAACAGGCGCATTTGCCGCTCTTTTCCGTCGGGATCCCAGTGATAATCCAATCCGATCTCACCGATGGCCACCACTTTTGGATGGGATGCCAGGGCGCGGATCTCGTCCAGTACGGACGGAATATCCTCATCCGCGATGTGCATGGCATCCTCCGGATGCAGACCTGCGGCGGCATACAGAAAGTCGTATTTCTCCGCCAAAGCCAGCGATTCCCGACTGGTCTGCGGATTGGTGCCCGCGTTCAGGATGTGCCGTATGCCCAGATCGTATGCGTCGTGTATGGCGGCATCCGCCCCGCCGGGATATTCGTCCGCGAAGCGGGCATCGTTATAATGGGCATGAGAATCGAAATATTCCATCAGCGGATGCGCTCACCCAGCGGAGTTTCGGGATCCAGGAAGACTACGCGGATCGTGTCCTCGCCGGAGGCCAGGATCATACCGTTGCTCTCAATGCCGCAAAGAACCGCCGGCTTCAGATTGGTCACAAGGATCACCTTCTTGCCGATCAGCGCCTCGGGCTCATAGAACTTGGCAATACCGGATACCACCTGCCGCTTCTCATAGCCCAGATCGATCTGCAATTTCAGAAGTTTTTTCGCCTTCGGCACCTTTTCGCAGGCCAGAATCTGTGCGGAACGCAATTCTACCTTCATGAAATCATCAATACCGATGAGAGCCAGTCCCTCCGGCTTTTCGATGGTTTTCTCAGCCGCTTCGGCAGCGGCGGCTTTTGCCGCGATCTCGGCGTTGATCTCATCCATCATCTTCTTCTCATCCACACGGGCGAAGAGAACGGATGCCTCGCCGACAGACGCACCGGCAGTCATGCCGCCGAAAGCGGAAAGGGAAGCATAATCCGTCTTATCCGTGCCGATCTGCTTGAATATCTCTTTGCAAGTGGAGGGCATGATGGGCTCCAGCAGGACAGCCGCCATGCGGATGCATTCCATCAGATTATACATAACGGTACCGAGACGTGCTTTTTGAGCCTCGTCCTTGGCAAGTGCCCAGGGCGCCGTTTCGTCGATATATTTGTTGGTGCGGCGGAGCATCTGCACCACCTCGTCAATGGCTTCGGCGATGTGGAAGGTGTCCATCTTCTCGTCAAATGCTTTGATGGCGGCGAGAGCGGTTTCCTTCAGTTCCGCATCGGTGCCTTCCTCACCTGCGGGAGCAGGGATCACGCCGTCGAAGTATTTCTTCGTCATGGCAACGGTGCGGCTGACCAGATTGCCCAGATTGTTGGCCAGATCGGTGTTGTAGCGGTTGATCACATTTTCGTAGGTGATGGAGCCGTCGTTCACGTAGGGCATCTCGGACAGTGCATAGTAGCGCACACCGTCCACACCGAAACGCTGCGCCAACTCATCGGCATAGATCACGTTGCCGCGGGATTTGCTCATCTTATCTGTGCCGGAAATGAACCACGGATGACCGAATACGCGCTCCGGCAGCGGGAGATCCAGTGCCATCAGGAAGATGGGCCAGTAGATGGTGTGGAAGCGGACGATGTCCTTACCGATGATGTGTACGTCGGCAGGCCAGTTTTTCTGGAACAACTCGGGCTGCACCTCGTTTGCGGGATCGTAGCCGAGTGCGGTGATGTAGTTGGTCAGGGCATCCAGCCATACGTAAGTGACGTGCTTCGGATCAAAGGGAACGGGAATGCCCCAGGTGAAGGAAGAACGGGACACGCACAGATCCTGCAGACCGGGCTTCAGGAAGTTGTTGATCATTTCCTTGCAGCGTGCCTCGGGCTGGATGAATTCGGGATGGGTTTCGATATGCTCCATCAGACGATTTGCGTATTTGGACATGTTGAAGAAGTAAGCCTCTTCCTGTGCCTTCTTGACTTCGCGGCCGCAGTCGGGGCATTTGCCGTCCACCAGCTGGGTGTCGGTGAAGAAGGATTCGCAGGGGGTGCAGTACCAACCCTCGTAGTGACCCTTGTAGATGTCACCCTTGTCGTAGAGTTTTTTGAAAATGTTCGCAACCGCTTTCTCGTGATGTTCGTCGGTGGTACGGATGAAGTGATCGTAGGTGGTGTCCATGCAGTCCCAGATGCGGCGGATCTCACCGGCTACCTTGTCCACATACTCCTTGGGCTGAATACCTGCCTCAGCGGCTTTGTTTTCGATCTTCTGGCCGTGCTCGTCCGTTCCCGTAAGGAAGTACACATCATAGCCGCGCTGTCTCTTGTAGCGGGCAATGGCATCCGTCAGGATGATTTCGTAGGTGTTGCCGAAATGGGGCTTTGTGGATGCATAAGCAATGGCGGTCGTGATATAAAACTTTTTCTTGTCTGCCATAGTTTTATTTTCCTCTCGTTGTTATCAGTGATTCAGAATCGTTCCGCCGCATACGACGGCGCGGATTTTCGGATCCGCCGGGTCATCCAGCAGGATCATATCGGCACGCTTGCCCGGAGTGATGGAGCCAACCGTGCCGTACAAGCCCGTCATCCGGGCTGGATTTTCTGTAGCTAAAGGAATGGCGTCTTCCAATGACGCGCCGGTGAAACGCATGAAATTCACCATGCCGTCAAACAGTGTCAGCGTGCTTCCGGCCAAAGCCCCCTCGATGGTGACCGCCCGTCCGTCTTTTACGATTACGGGCAGACCGGCGATGGAGTACTGACCGTCCCCGCATCCAGTGGCTTCCATGGAGTCGGTGATCAGCACGATTCTATCCGGGGATTTTGCGTGCCAAAGGAGCTTGGTCATGGCGGGATGGGCGTGCAGTCCGTCGCAGATGATCTCGGCGTAGGCATCCTCGCTCAGCAGTGCCGCGCCCACACATCCGGGATCCCGGTGGTGCAAAGGACGCATACAGTTGAACGTATGGGTGAAGGATACCGCGCCGCGGGCGACAGCATCCATGGCGTCCTCAAAGGAGCAGTCCGTGTGGGCGATGCCCACCGTGGCACCCATTCGCACCGCTTCGACGATGCACTCCCCGCTGCCCGGCAATTCCGGCGCCAGGGAGATATGCACTGTGGATGGAGCAGCCGCCTCCATCAGCGCATGCAGCTCCTCCACCGAAGGAGAAGCCAGCAAATCCGCCGCGTGGGCGCCCCGCCGTGTGTGGCTCAGATAGCGTCCTTCCAGATGGATGCCGGGCACATATGCACCGTCGTGCGTCTCCCGACCGAAGACAGTGATTTTCCGCACAGCGGAAACCCAATCTTCAAAAGGGGCGGAGGCCAGGGTAGGGAGTACCGTGGTGGTACCCGCCGCGGCGTAATCCAGCAGAACCGCTTCCATCTTGTCTCGCGGAATCGTGGTGAAATCGTATCCCGCGCGGCCGTGGGTGTGTACATCAATCATGCCGGGAATCAGATACATGCCGCCGCAGTCGATCCGCTCCGCATCCGTGTCGGGGATGGACGGCGCAACCGATTCGATCCGGCCGTTTTGTACCGATACGTCCCGCCGCAAAAACGTGTGCGTGTCCGCATCAAATACATGGGCACCGATAAAAATTCGTTTCATACTGTATCCTCAATCGGTAGGGAGGAAACCTCCCGCTGTATTCCTATAGTATAGCAGAAAAACGCCCCTATTACAAGGCGTTTTTGCTATTTTTCGGGAATTTATGAGGATTATTCTTCCGCCGATGTGCCCAGCAGCAGTTTATAGAACGCTCCCTTGGACATTCCCCGTTCCTTGGCCGCAGATTTGATGGCGTCCATACGCTCCATGCCGCTTTCCATCAGCGCGCGCACATGCTCGGCGGGATCCTCGGGATATCCGCCCGCATCGGCAGGCGCATCCTTGGCACCCTCGACCACGAGGACATATTCCCCGCGGGGATCTGTTTCCGCATACAGCTCCACGGCTTTGGCAATGGTGGTGCGCAAAATCTCCTCATTCAGCTTTGTGATTTCACGGCACAGGGAAATGCGGCGGTCGCCCCAGTATTTCAAAAGATCATTCAGCGTTGCCCGCAGCTTGTGGGGCGCCTCATACAGAATCAGCGTCCGCTTTTCGGAAGCCAACTCCATCAGCCGCTCGCGGCGATCGTTCTTCACGGTGGTGATGAATCCTTCAAACACAAACCGTCCCGTGGGAAGGCCGGATACGGACAATGCCGTCACCGCCGCACAGGCACCGGGAATGGAGGTAACGGGAACGCCCCGCTCGGCACACAGTGCCACAATATCCTCACCCGGATCGCTGATAGCGGGCGTTCCCGCATCGGTGACCAGCGCGCAGGATTCGCCGGCCAGGATCCGCTCCACGATGATTTCGCCCCGCTCCCGTTTGTTGTGCTCGAAATAGCTGACCATGGGCTTGGATATATCAAAACGGGACAGCAGCAGACCGGAGTTGCGTGTGTCCTCCGCGGCCACAAAATCCACCTCGGACAGCACCTTTATGGCGCGGGGCGACAGATCGGACAGGTTTCCGATGGGCGTGGCAACCAGATACAGCATGCCGCCGACCACGCGGTTCTTGTCCTCCGTGGACATATTTTTCTTCTTGGGATGGCTCATTGTTTGGCTCCTTTGGGTGGGGTAAATAGAAATTCCATACTGAATTCATCATAGATCCGTTGGAAAGAGGGGGTGTACACCCGGTTCGCGTGGCTTTCGTACACAAACAGCGGCGGCGGCTGAAGCAGGCCGGGGGAGGCATCTTTTTTGGATTCTGCCAGAATCAAAGACGGCCGGCTTTCCGCATCGGGGTATACCGTGATCAGCCGCTTGGGCTCCAGATGATTTTCCCGCAGGGCGGAGATCAGCTCCGGCATCCGGTCCGCCCGGTATACCGTGTAAAACAAGCCGCCGGTAGACAGAAGCCGGGCGGCGGCCGCGCAGAAATCCATGGCAGTGCCGTTCAGTTCCCGCCGCGCCATGTCGCTCTGCGCGGTGGCGGAAGCAAAGCCGGATCCGGCTGGCATATAGGGCGGGTTGGAGATCACGGCAGATACGGTGCCGCCTACATCGGATTGACTCAGTGCGCGGATATCCTTTTCGAGGACGGTGATCCGATCATCCAGATGATTCAGACAGGCGTTGCGGCGGATCAGATCACAGAATTCACCCTGGATCTCCACCGCAAATCCGTGACGGTACTTGTTTCTTGTCAGACACAAAAACGCGGCCACTCCCGTCCCGCTGCCCAGATCCGCAAAAGAGGCGTTCGGGATCGGACGGGCAAAGGCGGCCAGCAGATACGCATCCGTGGTAAAGGTCAGCCCGCCCTTCTTTTGCAGCAGGGAGAGATTTTCATTGATCACATCCAGACGTTCGTCCTTGCCGGGCGTGAGCGGCATTTGAAAAATCGACATAGAGCACCATCCAAAAAAGATAACAAAAAACGCGCACAAGGCGCGATTTTTTGTGTTTGCGGCAGATGCCGCGGAACTATTGAAAATTATTCAGCAACGGGTGCGCCAACAGGGCAAACACCTGCGCAAGCGCCGCACTCGAGACACTGCTCAGCGTCGATTACGTACTTGCCGTCTTTTTCTGTGATGCACTCAACGGGGCATTCGGGAGCGCAAGCGCCGCAGCCGAGGCATTCGTCAGCAACAATTTTGTAAGCCATGATATGTACCTCCGATATAAGATTGATATTATTGTATCACAAATTTACAAAAAAGCAATCGGTTTTGCGAAAAATGTTTGGGAATCTTTCAGGAAAGTTCGCCGATTATTTTTTTTCCTGTGATTTTTTCTCAGGCATTTTCAGTACGGTTACCTCATCCCGGTGGATCTGGCGGAAGGTGACGTTGCCCTGCTTGTCGGTGAGGGATACCTTCAGCATACCTGTCAGAGGAGTGATTTCGGTTACGGTTCCCGCACCGTCCGGGGTCTTGACGCGGCTGCCCACCGGGGGAGTCAGACGCAATTCTTCCTCATAGGTCTGGTATTCGTAGTTCAGACAGCACATCAAACGGCCGCAGGTGCCGGAGATCTTGGCGGAATTCAGAGAAAGATTCTGCTCCTTGGCCATCTTGATGGATACCTGAGCGAAATCCGACAGGAAGGTGGAGCAGCAGAAGGGACGGCCGCATACACCGATGCCGCCCATCATCTTCGCCTCATCGCGGATACCGATCTGGCGCAATTCAATGCGGGTGCGGAATACGGAAGCCAGATCCTTTACCAGCTCACGGAAGTCCACGCGGCCCTCCGCGGAGAAGTAAAAGAGCAGCTTGTTGTTGTCAAACGTGTACTCTGCGTCGATCAGCTTCATCTCCAGCTTGTGATCGCGGATCTTCTGCAGGCAGATATCGAAGGCGTTTTTCTCCAGGGCGATGTTGGCCTCGTGCCGCTCAAAATCGTTTTGATTGGCGATACGGAGAACGGGGCGCAGGGGCGGAACGATCTCCGATGTGGGAACCTGTTTATTTCCGATCATGACCTCACCGAACTCCAGACCGCGGGCGGTCTCCACGACTACATGATCGCCTTCCTTGGCGGTGATCCCCTGGGGGGAGAAATAGTATACTTTACCCGTGTCGCGGAAGCGCACACCGATGATCTCGGTCTTTTCGGGCGCACCGAAATTCTGGTGCATTCTGTTATCCTGAGACATATTGATTCCGGCAGGGAACTGCCGTTTCCTTTCCGTTAGTGTTTTTTCATAAGCAGTGACGTGCAGGTGGTATAGACGGATGCGTTGGACTGTATATCGCTGCGGGCCAGAAGAATCTCTTCCTGCGCCGCGCAGATGCGTGCAATGCTCACCTTATCGCCGATGTGCCGGCAGGCATCCTTGGACAGATAGAACATCATGGGAACTGCGGCATTTTTCTTGACGGCGGCCAGATCCCGCAATGCCAGCAGAACCATGTCCAGAAGGGAGAGAACCTCCTCCCGATCCTTGGGCAGATTCCGCAGCAGTTCTGCCGCGCCCGGATAATCCGGGAAGAACAGCAGAGTAACGAGACGGCCGGCATCGTCCCGCATGGACAGATAGTCCGCGCTTTCCTCACTGGTGCGGTCCAGGATCTGCCGGGCACGGCCAATGGCTCCGCCGGCAGCGGTGATGGCCTGGGCGAAGAAATCCGGTTCCCGCTGTGCCAGTGCGGCGAAGCGGGATTCCTGTTTCAGATGCTCGGCCAGCGCATCCGCTCCGAACCACTGCATCCGAAGAACCGGCGCCCGGCTGCGGATCGTTTCCAGCAGTGCCGCGGCGTTTTCCGTCAGTAAAAGAAATACCACATAAGGCGGTGGGGATTCCAGGGACAGAAGCAGGGCATTCTGTGCCTGCACAGTCATCGTGTCCGCGTCCTCAATGATATAAACCTTTTTTTCGTTTTCGTTGGGAGCGATGTATAAATCCTCCCGCAGCTTTCGTATGGCATCCACACCCAAGGTGGCCCGATCCGCCTCCCGTCGGATGAAGAAAACATCCGGGGAGATGCCGCCGGCAATTTTCCGGCAGGCAAGGCAGGTGCCGCAAGGCAGGGGCTTCGTACTATCTTTGGCGGATGTACAGGCCAAAGCGGAGGCGATGCTTCTGGCGGCGGTATGTTTTCCCGATCCCGCAGGACCCTCCAGGATATATGCATGTCCCATATTGCCGCGGCCGATGTCCGTACCCATGATTTTTTTCAGGTGGTTGTTCCCGATCAGTTGGGGAAAAACAATGCGATTGTCCATGGGCACCTCCGTTTTCTGTCATACTCTTATATTATAACAAAGGATTTATCCTCTGTCAAATCCAAGTTGCGGATTTCTTACGGGGAAACTGTAATGTTTTTCGATTTATGGATATGATAAAGAAGAATACACTTTGGTTCTCGGAGGAACTACCTATGATGGAACGTATAAAATCCTATTTTTCCCACATGGATTCCGCCCGCGCCCTGCGGTTTCTGGGCGGTGGATTTGCGGTCGTGCTGGCCGCACTGATCGGATTGGGCGCAGTGCACGCCTACGATGCAAGGCAGGAGCGGGAGCAGAACGCATGGCTTCTGGCGGCGGATCTTCTGCGTATGCGGGACGCAGAAGACGGGGAAAGCTTGTATGCGGAACTGATCCGCGGGCGGATCGGTACTGTGCTGTCGGAGAGGGACAGCCGTGCCTTTTCTGCGATGCTGCGGGAAGAATCGGCAGGGGAGATGCTGCACAACGCGGGCGACGGGATTGAGTCAGCCATTGAGTCGGGGGAATTCAGTGCCAAGCAGCTGCGCCGGATTCTGACCGATGTGCTGCGTGAAGCGGAGGCGGGACATCCCCTTTCCATGGCGTCTAAGCCCACCCAGGAGGTGATCCCCTCCTTATCCTTTTTGCCGAGGGTGGATCCCGTGCAGATCGCCGATCGGTTTTTCGGTGTCCACGATCTGTTCAAGCGCGCCCGGTCGGCGGACGGGACAATCACCGTAGCCTACTGTGAAAATGTGTACGCCGTGTTTGATCAGAAGACGGGGCTCATGACCCAGTATGTGGCCGAGTGTGTCCCCGGCAAGCCGATTCTGTCGGACGGAGAGTGTGTCCGGGCTGCGGTGGCGTATGCCCGGGACCGGCAGGGAATAGCTGAAATCACCCCCGGCGATGCGGTGGCATCCCAGGGAATCTATTTTGTGCATCTGACTGGCAAGGATACCGCCGGGGCGTGGATCGGCGTGCGGCAGGATACGGGGAGAATCTGCTTCTTTTTGCGCTCCGTGGGAAAATAAGCCATGCAATGTCTTGCAATATCTGCATTTTTGTGGTAGAATACTATGGAATGTCTGTATATTGGGGGGGATTGTATGCGCATCGGATTGCTCGGCTTCGGAGGTATGGGACGCACCCATGCCTACGCGGTGGCCAATCTGCCGTTCTTCTATCGGGATCTGCCCTTTACCGCCCGCATTCACGGTGTTTGTACCAGGAATCCCGAAAACGCCCGCGTGGCGGCGCAGACCTACGGCTTTCCCATGGCGGCGCAGAATGAGGATGAACTGATTGCCTCCTCCGATATCGATGTGATCGATATCTGTACCCCGAATATTTACCACTACGAAACGCTGAAGAAGGCACTTCGTGCCAAAAAGCACGTCTATTGCGAAAAGCCACTCTGCGTCAGCGAGGAGCAGGCCTGGGAGATAGCCCGCCTGGCGGAGGAGATGGGCGTAACAGCCGGCGTAGTCTTCAACAACCGATTCCTTCTGCCTATCATGCGCGCCAAGGAGCTGATCGACAGCGGCCGCCTGGGGCGGATCATCAGCTTCCGCGGGGCATACTATCACAGCAGTGCGGCGGATACCGCCAAGCCCGCGGGATGGAAGCAGAATCGGGAGATCTGCGGCGGCGGTGTTCTGTTTGATCTGGGCTCGCATATCATAGATTTGATCTATCATCTGTGCGGCGCGTTTGATACGGTGTTCGGCATCAGCCGGATTGTGTATCCGATCCGCACCGGTGCGGATGGCGGTGTATGGAAAACCAACGCCGAGGAAGCATTTTACTTGACGGCCACTCTGAAAAACGGTGCGGCCGGGACGGTTGAGTGCGGAAAGATTTTTACGGGAACCAACGACGATCTGTGCTTTGAAATCTACGGCACGGACGGAGCGCTCCGATTCTCCCTGATGGAGCCGAACTGGCTGTATTTCTACGATAAGCACGCGCCTGAAACGGGCTTCACCCGCATCGAGTGCTGCGGCCGCTATCCCGCCCCCGGCGGCGTTTTCCCCGGTATCAAAGCCCCTGTGGGCTGGCTCCGCGGTCATGTGGGCAGTATGTATGCCTTCCTCCATGCGGTGCACACCGGCACAGCGGCTTGTCCTTCCTTCACAGATGCGGCACATGTCCAGTCTGTCATGGCGGCGGCATACCGAAGCGATGCGTCCGGCCGGATGGAGCAGGTGATGAGCCATGAGTAACGCCGTATGGATCGGCCTGTGCGGCCGAAGCGGATCGGGTAAAGGGTATGTCAGCGCCGTGTTTGCCGCGCTTGGTGTCCCCGCCATCGATACCGATGCGGTATATCGGGACATGACGGCACCGGCCGCTGTTCCGTCCCGCTGCATGCGGGATCTGGTGGAGGCGTTCGGCCCGGACGTCATGCGTGCCGATCACTCCCTAAACCGTCGGGTTATGGCGGATCTGGTCTTTGCCCCGGGCGGACAGCAGGCCAGGGAAGTGTTGAATCGGATCACCCACGCCCATATATGGCAGGAAACCTGCCGCAGAGCCGATTCCTTGCATAGGCTGGGGCACCGTTTCATTCTCATCGATGCGCCGCTTCTGTTTGAGAGCGGATTTGATGCGCACTGCCGGTATACGGTATGCGTAACGGCTCCGGATGCGATATGTGTCACCCGGATCATGGCACGGGACGGTATCTCGGAAACAGATGCTCGCCGTCGGTTGGCATCGCAGATTTCCGCCGAAGATCTGGCAAAGCGGTGCGATTATGTGATTGTTAACGACGGAATCACCCCGGTGCGCGAGCAGGCGGAGCGGATACTTACATCCATACAGAACAACGGAGGGACGGAATGAACTGGAAGAATACCGCGCGTCGAAGCGTTGTGATTGTGGTCATTTTGGTGCTGTCGATTCTGTGTGCCCTGGTGTATCAGTTGGCGTGGGATGAAATCGATCGGCGGCGGTATCCCCAGGAGTTCAGTGAGTATGTCACCGAGTTTTCCGATATGTACGGCGTACCGGAATATGTCATCTACGCGGTGATCAAGGTGGAAAGCGATTTCACCAGCAATGCGGAATCCCACGCGGGGGCCATCGGCCTGATGCAGATCATGCCGGACAGCTTCGATTGGATCTCCATGCGGCTGAAGCGCACAAGCGAAGTGGGCATGATGTACGATCCCCGCACCAATATCGAGTATGGGACATACTATCTGTCCTATCTGTATACGCGATATAACCGGTGGGATACGGTGTTTGCCGCCTACAATGCCGGATTCGGCCGGGTGGATCAGTGGCTGAGTGATCCGGAATATACCGATGAGGACGGCAATCTGATCCGTATTCCCATTGCGGAAACAAAGAAGTACGTAAAAAAAGTGAATGATGCAATCGACGTATACAAGCGATTGTATTATCAATAAATCCCAATCATTATATCCAAGAAAGGATGTTTACTATGAGCGAGAAGACCAAAGGCCAGAATCTGGCGGAAACCCTGTTCTACAAAAAGAAAAATGCGTTTGAATTGTGGAGCGCCGAGGAGCGTGAGGCGGCACAGAAATACTGTGTGGACTACATGAAGTTCCTGGACGACGGCAAGACCGAGCGTGAGGCTCTCGTTGCGGCTATCCGCATCCTGGAGAAGGAAGGATTCCGCGAGTATAAGCTGGGTGACAAGATCAACGCCGGCGATAAGCTGTATTACAACAACCGGGAGAAGAGTCTGTATATCATCTCCGCCGGTACCGAGCCCATCGAGTGCGGCGTGCGCGTTTCCGCCGCCCATATCGACTCCCCCCGTCTGGATCTGAAGCAGCATCCGCTGTACGAGAGCGACGGCCTGGGCTACTTCAAGACCCACTACTACGGCGGTGTCAGAAAATATCAGTGGATCACCGTACCGCTGGCTCTGCACGGTACCGTTATCAAGGCAAACGGCGAGAGCGTGGATGTGCGCATCGGCGACAACCCGGGTGATCCCGTATTCTGCATCACGGACCTTCTGCCTCACCTGGCGAAGGATCAGAACGCCAAATCCCTCGGACAGGCGTTCACCGGAGAGGGCCTGAATATCCTTATCGCAGGATCTCCCTATTTTGAGGAGGACGGCAAGCAGACTCCCGCTTCTGATAAGGTGAAGCTGATGGTTATGGCTTACCTGAACGAGAAGTACGGCATGACCGAGGCGGATTTCATGAGTGCGGAATTGTGCCTGGTTCCCGCTGCCAACGCTGTGGATGTGGGTCTGGATCGCTGGCTCATCGGTGCCTACGGCCATGACGACCGCGTGTGCGGCTATACCGCCCTCACCGCGATGATCGAGAACAAGAACAGCGAGCATACCCTCGTATGCGTGCTGGCCGATAAAGAGGAAACCGGCAGCGACGGCGTAACCGGTATGCAGTGCTGCCTGCTCACCGACATCATTGATGAGTTGGCTGTCAACCTGGGCGGCAATCCCCGCGTGGTCCGTGCCAACTCCCTCTGCCTGTCCGCCGACGTAAGCGCAGGCTTCGATCCTCTGTATCCCGAAGTATACGAGAAGAGAAACTCCTCTCTCCTTTCCTGCGGCGTAGCTATGGCGAAGTATACCGGATCCGGCGGTAAGGGCTCCACCAATGATGCGGGCGCTGAGTTCGTCGGCAAGATACGCGCTATGTTTGATCGCGACAACGTGCTGTGGCAGACCGCTGAATTGGGCCGCGTAGACCAGG
The DNA here is from genome assembly GCA_017468385.1 of Clostridia bacterium. Lineage (GTDB taxonomy): Bacteria > Bacillota > Clostridia > Oscillospirales > CAG-272 > SIG701. The sequence goes on along the minus strand of JAFUIQ010000032.1, from coordinate 16,747 downwards.
GCGGCGGCGGAACCGTGGCAAAGTATATTGCCAACGAGAACATCGACACGGTGGATATCGGCGTGCCCGTTCTGTCCATGCATGCTCCCTTTGAGGTGGTTTCCAAGGCAGACGTATACTCCGCTCACAAAGCATTCTCCGCATTCTGTAAATAACCCTGCAACGGACACCCTCCCGGCAATGCCGGGAGGGGACGTCCGATTTTATCTTTACATACCGATAATATTTCGAAGGAGGCATGACAATGACGGAAAAAACACGGCAGATCCTGGACCGGTATGAGTTTCTGGAGCATTCTCTTGCCTTACCCGAAATCCTATCGGATGCGGCGAAGTACAGCGCCATGATGAAGGAGTACAACTCCCTGGGACCCGTGACGGACGTGATCCGCCGCGTGGCGGCTATGGAACAGCAGATGGCGGACGCCGAGGAGATGATGCGCTCGGAGACCGATCCCGATCTGCGGGAGATGGCGCAGGAGGAGTACTACGCGCTGCGGGATGATCTGGCGACTGCCGAAAAAGAACTGCAGAAGATGCTGATCCCCAAAGATCCCAACGACGACAAAAACGTGGTAATGGAAATCCGTGCCGGTGCGGGCGGGGAAGAGGCGGCCTTGTTCGCCGCCGATCTGTATCGGATGTACATCATGTATGCGGAAGCCCACGGCTTCCGGTGCGAGATCGCCGAGATCAATGAAACCGAGCTGGGCGGTTATAAGAAAATCACGTTTCTCGTCAGCGGAAACGGAGCCTATTCCCGCCTCAAGTTTGAGAGCGGCGGACACCGTGTGCAGAGAGTCCCCGTCACCGAATCCTCGGGACGGCTGCAGACATCGGCCGCCACTGTGGCCGTATTGCCCGAGGCGGAGGATGTGCAGGTGGAGATCAACCCGGCGGATCTGCAGATCGAAGCCATGAAAAGCTCCGGTGCCGGCGGCCAGCATATCAACAAAACCCTGTCCGCTATCCGACTGATCCATAAGCCCTCCGGCATCGTGATCGAGTGTCAGGACGAGCGCAGTCAATTGCGCAATAAAGAAAAGGCCCTGCGTCTGCTTCGTGCCCGCCTGTACGAGGAGCAGCAGCGAAGCCGGGACGATCAGATCGCCTCCGAGCGAAAAGCCCAGGTGGGCAGCGGCGACCGAAGCGGCAAGATCCGCACCTACAATTTCCGTGAGGGAAGGGTGACCGACCACCGGATTGGATTGACCGTGTACACACTGGACGCGGTTATGAACGGAAATCTGGATGTTCTGATCGATGCCCTTACTACCGCGGATATGGAAGAAAAGCTGAAAGAAAGCGATACAGAAGCATGAGTTTGATAACGGAATTTTATAGAATGGGTACCGATCCTCTGTCGGACGACGGAGCGATGAGCCGTGCTGCCGCCATCATCCGGGAAGGCGGACTGGTGGGTATGCCTACGGAAACGGTGTACGGTCTGGCCGCATCCGCGCTCGATGAGCGTGCGGCGGAGAAGGTCTATGCAGCGAAGGGACGTCCCTCGGATAATCCGCTGATCGTCCACGTGGCATATCCCGAGGAGGCGGAGGAGATCGCCTATACATCCGATCTGTTTTATGCACTTGCCAAACGGTTTATGCCCGGCCCGCTTACCGTGATCCTTCCCAAAAAATCCACAGTGCCTGCCGGTGTGACCGGCGGCCTGGATACGGTGGCTGTCCGCTGTCCGGCCCATCCGGTTGCCCACGAATTGATACGGCGGTCCGGCGTGCCGATTGCCGCTCCCTCGGCCAACCGCTCCGGCTCTCCGTCTCCCACCACGGCAGAGCACGTTTTGCGGGACATGGACGGACGGATCGAGATGATCCTGGATGGCGGACCTTGCGAAATCGGCCTGGAATCCACGGTAATCCGTTTGACCGAGGACGGATGCGAGATACTGCGTCCCGGTGCGGTTACGGAATTTATGCTGGCAGAAGTGGCGGGCAGCGTGTCCGTCGCCAAAGCGGTCATTGATCCCGCCCTGGCCGGGGACAAGCCTCTGTCCCCCGGGATGAAATACAAACACTATTCCCCCAATGCGGATGTGGTTCTGGTGGACGGGGATGATGCCCGGTTTGCGGACTACGTCCGTGCCCACATCACCGATGCGGAAGCGGTGGCGTCCGCCGATTCCTCCGCGGATCACTTCAATTTCTGCAATCGCCTATCCTGCGGAAAAACGGCAAATGCCGATGAAGCATCCCGCGCCCTGTTCTCTATCCTCCGCGAAGCGGACGATCGGGGATATACCCGTCTGTACATACAGCTTCCGCCGGCGGAAGGGCGGTACCTGGCACTCTATAACCGCCTGATCCGAGCCGCAGGCGGACGAATCGTTCACATAAAATAATCTGGAAGAGGATAACACACTATGGCAAGGAAAAAGACCAAAGCCCAGCCCACACCGGAGGTCATCGCCCCGGTACAGGATCAGCTCATCACCGATACCATAGAGAAGAACTACATGCCGTACGTTATGAGCGTGATCGTGTCCCGCGCGATCCCCGAAATCGACGGCTTCAAACCGGCACACCGCAAAATCCTGTATACCATGTACAAGATGGGATTGATGCACGGCGCACGCACCAAGAGCGCCAACGTGGTGGGACAGACCATGCACGTCCATCCCCATGGCGATATGGCCATCTACGAAACGCTGGTCCGTCTGACCCGCGCCAACGAGGCACTGCTCCATCCCTTTGTGGATTCCAAGGGCAGCTTCGGCAAGCAGTACAGCCGGGATATGGCCTTTTCCGCTCCCCGTTATACGGAAGTGAAACTGGATCCGTTCTGTGCGGAGCTGTTCGCCGGCATCGAGAAGAATGCGGTGGAAATGGTCCCCAACTACGATAATACCATGGTGGAGCCCACCCTCCTGCCCACCACGTTCCCTAATATTCTCGTGTCCCCCAATATGGGTATCGCGGTAGGTATGGCATCCCAGATCTGCTCCTTCAATCTGGCGGAGATCTGCGATGGCACCATCGCCCTCCTCAAAAATCCCAAAACCAATATCGAAAAAATCCTTGATCTCATCAAGGCCCCCGATTTCTCCGGCGGCGCACAGCTCATCTACGACCGGGATCAGATGCGGGAGATCTACGAAACGGGACGGGGCAGTGTGCGCCTGCGCGCCCGCTATGAGTACGATAAGCAAAACAGCTGCATCGATATTGTCCAGATCCCCTATTCCACCTCCATTGAGGCCATTCTGAAATCCGTGGGCGATCTGGTGCGGGACGGCAAGATCAAGGAGATCACCGACTACCGTGACGAAATCGATCTGAACGGCTTCAAACTGACGCTGGATATCCGCCGCGGCACCGATCCCGATGCCCTCATGGCCCGCCTGTTCAAATTGACTCCCCTGGAGGATAACTTCTCCTGCAACTTCAACGTGCTGATCGACGGTGCCCCCCGCCAGATGGGCGTCATCGAGATCCTGACGGAGTGGATCCGTTTCCGCCGGAATTGCCTGGTGCGGGAGCTGAGTTTCGAACTTGGCAAAAAGAAGGACAAGCTGCATCTGCTCCGCGGCCTCGGAAAGATCCTGCTCGACATCGACAAAGCCATCCGTATCGTCCGGGAAACGGAGAAGGAATCCGATGTGGTGCCCAATCTGATGAGCGGCTTCCGCATCGATGAGATTCAGGCGGAATACATCGCTGAGATCAAACTGCGCCATCTGAATCGGGAGTATATCATTGAGCGCATCAAAGAGATCGAATCTCTCCAGCAGGAGATTGCCCGCCTGGAGGAAATCATCGGCGACGAGCTGAAACAGAAAGCTATGATCGCCGCCCAGCTTACCGAAATCAAAAAGAAATACGGCAAGCCCCGCAAGACACAACTGATTTATGCCGCCGATATCGCCGACGTACCCACGGAGCCGGTGGTAGAGAATTATCCTGTGCGCGTGGTCCTCACCCGGGACGGATATTTCAAGAAGATCACCCACCAGTCCCTGCGCGGCAGTGATGAGCAGCGCCTGAAAGAGGGGGATGTAATCTTGTGCAGTGAGGATACGGAAAACCGGGCAGAACTTCTGATCTTCACCAACCACGCCCAGGCATACAAGGCCAAACTGGACGACTTCGATACCACCAAGGCATCTGCCTTGGGCGAGTATCTCCCCGCATCCCTGAACTTTGAGGACGGGGAATACCCCATCATGCTGAAAGCATTGACGGAGTATAATCCCAAACATAATATCGTCTTCCTTTTCGAGAACGGAAAGGGAATCCGCGTGCCCCTCAGTGCCTATGAGACAAAGACCAACCGCAAAAAGCTGACCGGCGCGTTCAGCAGTGCCTCTCCCATTGTGGCGGCGGTGTATGAAGCCGAGCCCGTGGATCTGCTCCTTCTGTCCGATGCCGGACGGGCGATTCTCATTCGCTCTACCCTGGTGCCGCAGAAGGCAACCCGTACTGCGGGCGGCGTGACGCTGTTCACCTTGAAGGCGGGACAGAAACTTAAAGAGGTGTTCCACGGCGAGGCGATCAGCCAGATCGACGGCGCGTCCAAGTGCAAAAAAATCAAGATTCCCGCAACCGGCGTGGCCCTTTCCGCGGCCGATTTCGGTAAAAAACAGCTGACTTTGCAGTGATTTCTGTAAATATTCAAAGAATGATACGGCAAATGCTTGATTTTTTCGCCAATGTATGTATAATATTTAATGAGTAATTTTGACCGCACGGTAGTGAAATGCTCCGTGCGGTGTCTTTTACGGTGATAATATGAAATTAACAAAACGAGTAAAAACCATCCTGGTATGTGCTGCATTTGCGATGGCAGTCAGTGTGACGGCTGTGGCTGTGCACGCGTATGACGGGAACAGTGATCCGGTCATCTCGCTCAGTTATTTGAAACAGTACATACAGACTATGGTGGATCCGCAGATCCAGACCATGCAGCAGAAGATTGCCGCTTTGGAGGGGGAATTGGAAGCTTTGCGCAATACGGAAACTCCATCCGATACGGAGCAAATTCCTGTGATGGAGCAGTATACCGTTCTGCACGTCATGCAGGGCACGGTAGTGAATGCCTCCTCTGCCTGCGATATTATGCTGCGTGCCGGTCAGGCCGTAGCCGTGGTACCCTCCACAGCCCAGGGCAATCTGTCCGACTATACGGACGGACGGGAGATCGCAGACGGACAGGCCATCCCGGCCGATCATATGATTCTGATCGCCCGCGGCGACGGACGCGGCCTTCTGGTGACCTCGCCGGAGGCGTATATCATGATACGGGGAGAATATACAATCGATGAACCGTAAAAAATCCACTTATGAAGCACGACGCAAGCGCATCGTGCGTATACTGTGCTTTGTCCTGGCCGCTCTGATGGTGGTGGGATCGCTGTATACGCTGATATATATGTTGATCGTGGCTGCCTCTGCCGCGGATCCGTCGAAGGACGATATCACCCTTCGTGTGGGTCTGATGTACGGCGACGGCGTTACCGTGGGCTTTGAAACCACCACGCCCGCGGGATATGAAATCGGTGTTCAGCCCTTAACGGATGGTACCTATCAGTATCATCCGTTCTGGACGATTCCGACGAAGAAGGTGTCTGTGACGGCGGATGACAATCTCTCCAAAAAGGACAGCACCTACAGCATCACCAATTATTCTGCCGCCGCGGTGATCGGCGGATATCACATCGAATTTACGCCTGACTATGCTTTGTCGGATATGCAGTCGGTTGTGAGTACATCCGAGGCTCTGAATGCCGCTTTTGGTGCGGGAAGTGTGTTGTACGCATTTCCGGCATACAATAACGGCTGTATCCGTGTGCGTGTGGGCGCCTTTTCATCTCAGGCTGAGGCGGAAATGTACGCCGCGCCCGTGGCCGGCCTTCTGAACGGGATGGAGGTACAGATTGTCGGTCCCTCGGGAACGGGTGTGTCCGTAGTGGATCCGGATACGGATCGGATTCTGTTTGAATACGACAGCGCGGACGGAACGTCTCTGGGACTGAAAGCCATCCATGACGGCCAGGTCAACTACATCAAAACACCTGCCAAAAATGTGTACGACGGCGTGTTCGCCTATACCCGCTACCGCGGAGAAGGGGTGGACGGCGTGGCCGTTACCAACGTTTTGACGCTGGATCAGTATGTAGAGGGCGTTTTGCCCTATGAGATAAGCAATGTCTGGCCCATGGAAACGCAGAAAGCCTTCGCCATTGCGGCACGTTCCTATGCGGCTCATATCCTCGGACGACACAATACCTCCTACAATTTTGACCTTTGCAACGGATCTCATTGTCAGGTCTACCGCGGTGCCGGTCGCGTCAATCAGAATGTGATTGATGCGGTGGAAAGCACCCACGGCCTGATTATTGCCTATAACGGAAAAGTGGCCAGCACCTATTACTCCTCCAGCTGCGGCGGATATACTGCCGGCATCGGAGATGTGTGGGGCGGTGCCTCCCATCCGTATCTTGTGGCCCATGCTACTCCGTGGGAGAATTATGCCAAGCATTCCAACGGTTTCTGGACCGTGGAAGTGTCGCCCACGGAATTGCTGACCTATCTGCGGGATCAGAAAGGATACACCGAGCTGGGCGGATACATAACAGCCATCGAAGTGGTGGAATACGCTCCCGGCTCTACCTATGTGAAAAAACTTCGTATTCACGCGTCCAACGGTGCGTCGGTGGAGTTCACCAATACGGACCGTGTTCGCGGCCAGTTGAGTGCCTATCTGAAAAGCGCGAATTTTGTGGTCGGACAGGGCAGTGTTGCATATACTGTGGATACCGTATCTGTGGTTGGCGAAACCGTGATTGACAACGCGGTGGAAAAACAGGTCCGTCCTCCCGTGTCCGGCGGATCGGGTTTCAACCAAACAACCACATCCGCTGAAGAAAGTACCCTGTTTATTCTGACAGCCGAGTCTGCCGTGCAGCAGAGCACCAAGGATGTCCCGATTCTGACGGCAGAAGGTACCGTGATGAGCGACGGTACTCCTATCCACGTCCAGACCGCCGGCGGCATCGTGCAGATGATTCCTGCCGGATCCGGCACGGTGGTGGTGTCTCCCTCCATCCCCGGCGGAGTTATGCAGCTCCCCCGTACCATCAAGGAATACGCTGTGACCACGGAAACCAAGATTGCCACCGCATCCAACCCCCAGAATTTCATCTTCGTGGGTAAGGGTTGGGGACACGGTGCCGGTATGAGCCAGTACGGCGCGAAGGATCTGGCCGATCTCGGATACGACTACGAGCATATCATCAACGCGTATTACACGAATGTGGATATCGTGTACTACAGTACTCTGGCGGAGTTCCAGTAATCGCCTGTCATTTGCCGGGATTTTGCTATAAAATCCCGGCTATTTCTATGCACGGTGCATGAATCAAAAACACAATCGAACTATCCGAGGTATTCTATGCGTCTCAGTTATACCCATACACGCAGTGCTTGCTATATCAGTTATATCACACAGGCGATCACCATCAATCTCGCGCCGCTGTTCTTTATCATTTTTCAGGATCGGTATGCAGTCAGCTATTCCTTGCTGGGGCAGCTGGTGCTGATCACGTTCGTCATCCAGCTGATGGTGGATTTCGTGTCCATCCGTCTTCTGGAACGGATCGGATATCGGGTGGCCGCCATCGCGGCCCATGTGCTGGCGTCCGTCGGCCTGGTTCTGTTGGGCGTGCTGCCGCCTTTGTTTGCCGATCCCTATCTGGGGATTCTTGTGGCAGTATTCTTCTATTCCATGGGCGGCGGTATGACGGAGGTCATCGTCAGTCCCCTGATCGATGCGCTCCCCGGGGATGCCAAGGCATCCTCCATGAGCTTGCTCCACTCCTTTTATTCCTGGGGACAGTGCCTGGTTGTGCTGATCACCACTCTGCTGCTTCGCGTTATCGGCGGCGGATATTGGGCATGGCTTCCTTGCTTGTGGGCGCTGATTCCCGCTGTCAATGTGGTGCTGTTCTGCCTGGTTCCCGTTCCGGATATGATGGTCGCTGAGAAAACCGGAAACCGCCTGTCGGATCTGTTCCGGAAGCCGGTGTTCTATGTGTTCATACTGCTGATGATCTGCGGCGGTGCCGCGGAAATGACCATGTCCCAGTGGGCATCTTTGTTTGCCGAAAAGGCCATCGGCGTGTCCAAGGTCATCGGGGATCTGCTGGGCCCTTGCTTCTTTGGGGTGCTGATGGGACTGGGCCGCGTGGGATATGGCCTTTGGGGCCGGAAAATCCGCATCGCCCCCGCGCTGTTCGCCTGTTCCTTGCTCACACTGATTTGCTATCTCTTGTCCGTGTTCGGCGGACTTCCCATTTTCTCCCTCATCGGATGCGCTGTCTGCGGATTGGGCGTGTCGCTGATGTGGCCCGGCGTTCTCAGCCTTTCCTCCGGGAAGTATCCCATGGCCGGTGCCCCCATGTTTGCCGTTCTGGCTTTGGCCGGGGATCTGGGATGTTCCGTTGGCCCGTGGTTCAGCGGCATCGTTACCGATTGGGCCAAGACTGCCCATATCCTTCCGATAGCGGGCATCGTGGGCGATGCAGAGCAGATCGCCATGAAATACGGTATGCTGGCGGCCACTGTGTTTCCATTGCTTATGGTAATTGTTCTGGCCGTCTATCTGATGCGGGAACGCAAAGGCAAGCGGATATCGTCTGAATAAGTTTCAGGGCTGTCTTGTAATCGACAGCCCTGTTTTTGCGAAAAACTGCCCGCAGACTTGCTTTCTGCAGTGGTGAGTTGTATAATGATGGCGTATGGTTTTATTCAGGAGGACTGAAAAAATGGCTGTGATCGCAATCGTAGGTGCGGGAATGATGGGCTCCGCCCTCGCTTTCCCGGCAAGAGAAAATGGCAATGAGGTGCGTCTCGTCGGTACCCATCTGGACCGGGATATCATCGATGCCTGCCGGGCTACAGGGAAGCACCCCAAGTTCGATACCGCTTTCCCCTCGGGGATTTCTTATCACCAAATCGAGGAACTCAAAACCGCTCTTGCCGGTGCGGATTTCGTGATCGGCGGCGTCAGCAGTTTTGGCGTGGATTGGTTTGCAGATCAAGTGCTTCCCCTCATCCCCGACGGCACGCCCGTTCTCACGGTGACCAAGGGACTGATGGATACCGGGGACGGCAAACTCCTCACCTATCCCGATCTGTGGCAGAAAAAACTGGATGAGCTGGGGAAAACAATCCCTCTCAATGCCATCGGCGGCCCCTGCACCAGTTACGAGCTGGTGGCCCATGACCAGACGGAAGTCACATTCTGCGGCGGGGATCTGTCGGTGCTGCAGAAACTCAAAGCAGCCATGCAGACCGATTACTATCACATCAGCACCACCACCGATGTGACCGGTATCGAAAGCGCTGTGGCTCTCAAAAACGGATACGCTCTCGGTATCGCTCTCACCATCGGACTCAATCAGAAAAAATTCGGAAACGATGTATTGCATTTCAATTCCCAAGCCGCCGTGTTCGGCCAGGCCACAAAGGAAATGTACCGCCTGCTGGAGTACCAGAATGCTTTGTCCCTGAACAACCTCTGTGTTGGCGTGGGCGATCTGTATGTGACCGTGTACGGCGGACGGACCCGCCTGGTGGGTATTCTCCTTGGCAAAGGACTGAATATCGACGAAGCCAAAGCGAAGCTGCAGGGCGTCACGCTGGAGTCTCTGGTAGTGGCGGAGCGTGTGGCACGGGCGGTGAAGATCGCCATAGAGAAGGGTGAGTTGGCGGCGGAGGATTTCCCCCTGCTTCTCCATATCGATCAAATCCTGTCGGGGAAAAAAGCAGTGTGCATCCCGTGGGAAAGTTTCACCTATGCTGAATAAATCATAACCACCGGCCGTGCCGGTGGTTTGCACTAGCCCCCTTGGGGCATGTCACCAGGCTGAGCCTTAAGGCTCGCCGAAAAGTCTGCCAACCGCGCGACTTTTACAGGCATGCCCCTAAAGGGGCTTTTTATTTGCCCTCTTTTACCGGCTCACCCGTAAACGGGTCTACAAACTCTTTTATACTCAATTGATCATCTTCATGATCCTGCTGCAGTTGATTTCGTATATACTTTTCTATCGCCTTTTTATTGCGTCCTACCGTATCTACGTAATACCCTCTACACCAAAAATGTCTGTTTCCATATTTGTATTTCAGATTTGCATACTTCTCAAATATCATCAGACTACTTTTCCCTTTTAGGTATCCCATTATTTGTGATACGCTGTATTTCGGGGGAATTGACACAAGCATATGTATGTGATCTTTACATGCTTCTGCCTCTATTATTTCTATACCCTTGTATTCACATAATTTCCTCAGCATAATTCCTATGTCTGCTTTGATTTTCCCATATATTATTTGTCGACGATATTTAGGCGCAAACACGATATGATACTTGCAATTCCATTGCGTATGTGCTAAACTATCCGTGTCAAGTTTCACGACTTGATCCTCCTTTGATTTTCTTCGTTTTGGTTGGCAGACCATTTCTATTATAAATCAAAGGAGGTTCTTTTTCTACTCATAGCTAAAGCTTTTGGGAACCACCAGCACTGCTGGTGGTTTTCGTTGTACAATAAAACACCGCAGGCCCTTCGGTCTGCGGTGTTCTTGTGTACGGAATCAGTTGTTCGGGCCGATCAGCAGCTGTCCCAAAAGGGAATTGCTGTCGATGATCACCGTCTTGGTGTTCTTTTCGGTGTTCAGAGATGCCTTCAGCGCGTCGAGGCCCAGGGTAAATTCGTAGAAATCCTTCTTGTCCTCGGAATCGTAGGCTTCCGCCAGCATCCGCATGTATTCCGCTTCGCCTTCGGCTTCCAATTTTGCAGCCTGTGCTTCCGCGTTGGAGATGATGATGTTTACCTGTTTATCCACGTCATTGCGGATGATGGAGGCCTCGTACTCACCGTCTGCCGTGAATTTTTCCGCGATCTGATTCCGGTCGGAGATCATGCGTGCGTAGACAGCCTGCTCGTTATCGGAGGGCAGATCCAGCCGCTTCACCTTCACGTCCAGTACGGTGATGCCGTAGTTTTTCGCCACCTCGGATACATTTTCTGTGATACCGGAGTAGATATCGTTTCGCTCGGCAGCATCTTCCTCGTTGATGATGTCGCTCTGCTGGAGCGTACCCATCAGATTCTTCAGTGCGGTGTAGGTAAGCGCGTCCAGACGGATCTCCGCCTCGGGAATGGATCCGATGGTCTGGTAGAAGGTGCGGGGATCGCTGATCTTCCACGTGATGTAACTGTCCACCGTCATGTTTTTCTTGTCGGCGGTCAGTGCTTCGGATTCGGGAATGTCATACAGAAGAACGGTGTTGGGGAAGCGCATGATCTGATCCACGAAGGGGATCTTGAAGTACAGCCCCGCCTCGCTCTTGACCGTCTCGATTTTGTTGAATCGCATGACGCAGGCATGCTCGTTTTCCGCTACCACATAGGCGGAACTGAATGCCAAGGCAGCCAGAAGTACAACGACAGCCAGAATGATAAATACACTCTTTTTCATCACTTTGTACCTCCTTCATTCACAAAACTTTCCAGGGGCAGAAGCATCTCGGCCCCGCCGTCCCCGGCGGTGTTGATGTACAGTTTCACCCCGGGCAAAGCCTCAGTCAGTGCCTCGTAATACATCCGTACTTTGGTGATCTCGGGATTCTGCGCGTACTGCTCGTACATCGCCTTGAACATGGCCACCTGCTTGGTCGCATCGTTGATGCGGTTTTGCTTCAGGAATTCCGCGTTCTGGATCAGTTGATCCGCCGTGGCCTTTGCCTTCGGCAATTCGGAGTTCTGATAGGCCTTCGCCTGGTTGATGGCGGTCTCCGCGCTCTGCTTGGCGGTCTCCACGTTCTTGAATGCTTCAATAACAGACAAGGTAGGCGGTTCACTGTCCTGAATCTTGATGTCGGACAGTACCAGACCGATGTCGTATTCCGCCAATTCCTCGGTGATCAGCATCTTGACCTGCTGCTGGATTTCGGTTTTACCGTCCGTCAGGATGGAATCCACGGTGGAGGAACCGATCACATTGCGGATCTGGCTCTGCACCAGATTTTTCAGGATCACCTCCGGCTCAGCGGAGTTATAGAGATATTTCACAGGATCGGAAATCTTGTATTCCACAAAGAAGTCTACGTTGACAATGTTGTAGTCACCCGTGATCATCTTGCTTTCCTTGATGACCGTGTCCGCGTAGGAGTGTTCCATCTCGTCTGTCCGGTAGCCGATCTCAATCTTCTGGTATACATTCACATCCACGGTCTGTACCTTCTGGATACCGAAGGGAAGTTTGAAATGCATACCGGCACCGGTGGTGGCGGTAACCTTGCCAAAGGTGGTTACCACTGCCTGCTGTTTTTCGTCCACGGTGTACCAGCACGTGCCGGCCAGAATCAGAACCAGCAGCAGGATGACCGCCGATAAAATGAGTTTTCCGACAGCGGACGCTGAGGGAGTTTTTCTGCCGCTTGCGCCCGGCTTCGGATTCGTAAAGGATGTGTTCATCTAAATCCTTCCTTCCTGCAAGGGAATCTTGCAAAAATAGTATACATGTTTTTTTCGCCTGTGTCAATAAATCTGCGAATGGCTTACGTGGCTTTGTCCCGGAAAATATTCCGGTATTCCGTCGGTGTGGATCCTTTCCGCTTTTTGAAAACCCGATTGAAATAGGATACGGACGTGAAGCCCACCTCCATGGAGATTTCCAGAATAGTGGCATGGGTCGTTGTCAGCAGATTTTCCGCTTTCCATATCCGGACATAGTGGATATACTCGGTGGGCGTGATGCCGGTGGCCTTTTTGAACACCCGGCAGAAGTATTCGCCGCTCATATGCAGCGTGGCCGCCAGCTTTTCCAGCGTCAATTCTTTATTGTAGTTGTTGTCTATGTATTCAATGGTGGGCCAGATTTTGCGGAGCGCTTCCTTGTTGTAACTGTGTTCAATATTTTCCAGAATACCGTTCCGGTACAGCATGCCGAGGAGGATATTCATGTATCCTTCCAGAAACATGCCGTATTCCTGCTGACGGCGGGTGTATTCATCGTACATGGCATCGATCAGACCGAACAATTCCTTGGCAATCGGTTCATCGTGCCGCAGATACACAAACTCCTTTTCGTTGGTAGCCAATATCAGTGCCAGATACTTGTTGATGTTTTCGAATTCGCTTTGCCGCAGCTTTTCCACCCGGAATTGCAGCATAAACGTGCCGGTGTACGGCACCGTTTTATTAGTGGCGTGGGGGACACGTCGGTTGATCACAATGATATCCCCGGGCCGCAGATCGATTTTGGTTCCGGTCAGACACACCTCCAGATTTCCGGATTGACCGGCGAGGATTTCGATGTCATCGTGTATGTGCCAGGTGGCAACGACGCCGGTGCGCATATCCGGTGTCTTGCTGCCGGAAAATTTCAGGGATACACCGGGAATATTGGTTTGTACAATCTCAACTTTCATACATAACTCCGTTGGGAAAAATCAAAATTGTTCAATAAAATGTCAGTATACGTATAGAGAACAGATGCGATATGTATTATACTTTTATCATAAACTGATACGAATTGCAATAGTATCTGCTAACAATTTTGTGCAATTTATATTTTCAGGAGGATTGTTGTATGGCTTTGCCTGTTGCACTGCAGTTGTATTCCGTCCGTGATACCATGAAGGAGGATATGCCCGGCACCCTGCGCGCGGTCAAGAAAATGGGATATACCGGCGTGGAATTTGCCGGTCTGTTCGGCAATGCCCCTGCCGATATCCGCGCCATGCTGGATGAGATCGGTCTGGTGGCCGTATCCGCCCATGTTCCTTTCGCGGAAATGATGGCCGATCCCCATAAAGTGTTCACCGATTATAAGTCCCTCGGGTGCGAGTATATAGCGATCCCCTATTTGGGAGAGGCACATCGCCCGGGCGGTGCGGAGTTCGAAAAGACGCTGGCCGATATCGAGAAATTGGGACGCCTTGCCGGCGAACACGGCCTCACGCTTTTGTACCACAACCACGATTTTGAATTTATCACCATAGGCGGCTCCTACGGATTGGATGTCATGTATGCCACCGTTCCTGCCGATGTCCTTCAGACACAGCTGGATACCTGCTGGGTCAATGTGGGCGGTGAGAATCCTGCCGCATACATACGGAAATATGCCGGCCGTGCGCCGGTTGTGCATCTGAAGGATTTCTACGGCGAGAAATCCGAGGATATGTATGAGCTGATCGGTATGGAGAAAAAGGCACCCGCCCGTCCGGCGAATTTTGAATTCCGCCCTGTGGGACACGGCGTGCAGGATTTCCCGGCCATTCTTTCGGCCGCCGTGGATGCCGGTGCCAGATGGGTTGTGGTGGAGCAGGATAACCCCTCCCTGGGGAAGACTCCGCTGGAATGTGCGGCCATGAGCCGGGCGGAGCTGAAAAAACTGGGTTGGTAACTGTACGGGAAGGAGACTGTTTTTATGAAACGGCAGCAAGCATTTGACGGAACTGAGAAAATGCTGAAGGGAGGCCTCCATTGCCATACTACCCGTTCCGATGGCAAAGGTACTCCTGAGGAGGTAATACGTCGGTACGGGGAGATGGGATATGATTTTCTGGCATTGACCGATCACCGGATCTACAATTATGAAAACTACGCCCCGGATGTGCCGATCGTTATTCTTCCCGGCATGGAGTTTGACAACACATTTGTACGCGATCACGGATTCCGTACGTTTCATACCGTCTGTATCGGACCTGCGAAGGAGGATGGTAACGAGTATGAACAGGACCAGCGCTTTCCGTCCGGCACCGCAAAGAATCAGGAAGAATATCAGACCTATCTTGACGAAATACATAGAAAGGGCAATCTGACCATCTACTGTCATCCGGAGTGGAGTTCTACTCCCGCTTGTTACTTCAATAAACTGGAGGGCGATTTTGCCATGGAGATCTGGAACAGCGGTTCTGTCATGGATTGTGACATGGACGCGGATGCCGCGTACTGGGACGAATTGCTGGGACAGGGAAAGCGTATTTACGGCGTTGCGGCCGATGACGGCCATCCTATGCATCAACACGGCATCGGCTGGGTCATGGTGCGGGCAGAAAACAACATTCGCTCCATTCTCGATGCTTTGCAGGCGGGAAAATTTTACTCTTCCTGCGGCCCTGTGATCCACGATTTTTATGTAGAGGACGGACGGGCCGTCGTGAAATGCTCTCCCGCCGCGAAAATCCGGTTCCATGCGGATCGGCATCCTACCCGGATCGTGCGCGGACAGCCCGGTGCCCCCATTGAAAGTGCGGAATGGCCTCTAACTGATAAAAACGGCAATCTTCAGTATGACTATATCCGTGCTGTCGTCATTGATGAGGACGGAAAATACGCCTGGACCAATCCGATCTTTCTCGACTGATCGGGCTGATAATCTTTGTATACTCAACTTAAATTGTAAGGAGAAATAATTATGGCAGGACTGGATGCTTTTAAATTTAATCAGGAAACAAAAACCGTAGACGCGGCGAAAAAGGTTCGCATCGGTATCATCGGTACAGGCTGGATTGCGGATTCCCATATCCGCAGTTATAAGAAACAGCCGGACGTGGAAATCGTGGCCGGATGCGATCTGATCCCCGGCAAGGCAGAAGCCTTTTTCAAGAAGCACGAGGTGGAGGGAGTAAAAACCGATTACGCCAGCCATAAAGAGATGCTGGATGACGAAAGTCTGCAGCTGGATGCCGTCAGCATCTGTACCTACAACCGCCAGCACGCAATCCCCGCGATCTACGCGCTGAAAAAGGGTGTTCACGTTCTTCTGGAAAAGCCCATGTGCGTAACATTGGAGGAAGCGGTGGAAATCTGCCGTGCCGAAAAGGAAACCGGAAAGATTCTCTCCATAGGTTTCCAGCCCCGTCTGGATGCCAACATGAAGATGATCAAGCGTATCGTGGAATCCGGAGAGTTGGGACAGGTCTACTATATCCAGACCGGCGGCGGACGCCGCCGCGGTATCCCCACTCCCTTCGGTACTACATTCATTGAGGATGAAACCGCGGGACTGGGCGCTTTGGCGGATATCGGATGTTATTCCCTCGATATGGTGCTGAACGCCATCGGCTATCCGAAGCCGCTGACCGTCTCCGGATACAAATCCGCCTTCTTCGGGACCGATCCCAACTACTCCAATTATGTGAAAACCGGGCATCCTGAGTACGCGAAGAAGTTCGGCGTGGATGATTTCGCCGCCGCATTTATCCGCCTGGAGGGCGGAATCGTGCTGGACTTCCGTATTTCCTGGGCTATGAACATGGATACCTCCGGTGATACACTGATCCTCGGTACCAAAGCGGGACTCCGTATCCCGTCCACCGAATGCTGGAACGGAACCATCGGCGGCCCTATGACCATCTACCGCGAGCTGGCCGGTGAGCAGATCTCCGTTCCCGTGCCGGTTCTGGAGCAGAAAGAGGGACTGTTTGATTGCAAGATCCGTTCCTTCCTGGACGCCTGCAAGTACAATCTGCCTGCTCCCGTTCCGTCCTCCCAGATCCTGTACAATCAGGCCATCCTGGACGGTATCGCCAGATCCAGCGAGCTGGGTCGCGAGGTGGAGATTCACATTCCTGAAATCTGATAATAAAACGCCCAAAACGCTTGTCGCGAGACAAGCGTTTTTTTTTGAAATACGGCCTGTTTTTTATGAATTCCTTGTTGTTTCTTGATTTGCCATTCATGGTATGTTACACTGAACACAGAACCCGATCAATAT
>JAFUIQ010000017.1 GCA_017468385.1 Clostridia bacterium | reverse complement strand
TTTTCCCCGACATGGGCAAAAACACGGGCAATCTCGCCGCAAATTTCTACGAAATTTCGAATTTTTACGTCGCGAACGTAAAAATTCGGGGCTGTTGCATCTACTTGCAACAGCCCCTTTTATATTACTTTTTCAGGCGGAACAGTACCGTCTGGCCGTCGAGACCGGTCATATCGATGGTTACGGTAGTCTTGCTGCCGTCGGTGGTCACAGTCACCTTGTCGCCAGTTCCGTCCAGCGTGTACGTGCCATCCAGAACGATGGTGTGCTGGCCGCTCAGCTTGGTGGTGGGATCGCTGACAGCGATCTCCTTACCGCCCTCCGTCTCCTTCACCAGCATGGTGCAGGCGAAATCGGGAGTGATGCCATCAAATTCCGTGGCAGTCCAGAACACGATGCCGGTCATGCCCAGCTTGTTCTCCCGCACGGCCTGGATTTCCTTTGTATTGGAGAGGATCTCCACGTCGGGATTCTCGTAATACGCCTTGCCATCCTCGCGGGATGCCAGGGGCAGGATGATGTAGGAATAGGTATCATCCGTCGGATTCACGCCGTGATCGAAGAAGATCTCCGCAAATCTGGTGCCGGAATTGCTCGCCAGTTTGACCGTCAGCTCCTGCTTCTCCGGGAACACGATGGAGCCGTACTGGGAAATGTACGCGTACTTCACGCCATTCACCCGTGTATCCTGCGTGTACGTTACTCCATTCTCGTCGTCGTTCAGGTACATCTTCGCCATGCTGCTGGCCAGCTTTTGATTCTCCACCGTGGTGATAACGCCTTCGTCCTTGGTGCTGTTTATATCCGCACCCAGCATGACGTACTCATTGTCAAAGAAGAAGTAGGATTTCTTCGCCACCAGATCGGAATCAAAGTCGCCGTTCTTGTTGTCGTACTGGAAGCCGGCCGCCGCGTAGATATCCATCTGCACGCCGCCTGCGAAGTCGGACTGATTGTAGGTAGCGCCATTATTTTCCGGATTGCGCTCTCGCGGATCCACCGTGGTACCGGGCAGGCGGTAGCGATTCATATACCGATGAAATGCCTGATCGTACTGGGTTACCGAGTCCGCATACACATAAAGCATACCAGAACCGGTGTACCATCCGGTCACATTCTCTGTGTATGAGGGGAAAATAAAGCCTTCGTAACGTGCAACCGTGGGAGAGCACATGGCCAGCATGGATGCATAGTCCCCGCGGAACGTGGTTACACGGGCCATCTTATTGAACACGTTGGCAGATACACGGGGTTCTGCCGGCTGGATACTGTCATCGTTGCGCAGGGCCACAATCAATCCGGCGGCGCTCAAAGACAGCGAATTTTCGTATCGGGTGGAATTCTCCGTCAGATAATACTTCAGAAGAGATTTGACCGCACCGGCACGCTCCGGCGGAGCATACTCAGCAATACGTGCCATACCGTTGATCACGCAGGTAGCACGGGCCGTTTCATTGGGATTGGACCAAACCATACGGCCGCTGACGGCACTCATGGCCGCACCGCGCCACATGACCGGCGCAAACACATCGAAGATCCAATCCACCTGCATATTGATCTGCTCATCCGAGAAGGAATACTCCGTTCCCGCCACCATGTACACCACATACGACATGGCCTGCAACAGATCGCCGCCGTAGCCGGTAGTATAGGGAATCGAGTCGTGGAAGATATAGGATCCGTCCGTATACACGCCGTTCTTTTCCGTCGTAATGCGGAACACGTCCGCCGCCAGTTTGTCAATGGCGTTACGGATACGGGATCCCTCTTTCTGCATGGCTGCAGACAGCACAATCCATCGGGTCTGGTTGATCAGGTTCGAAGATACTGCATTCGTGTACGCAGTCGTATTGGTCAGCGAATCCATCCAATCCGTATAGCGATCGATCTCATCGTATTCCAGCGTATCGCGAATGGCCAGAAGAGCCAATGTAAGACGAAGCGGAGATTCCACATACGAATCGTGCCAGTTGGTGCCGGCAGGCATCTTGCTCTCCGTACCGCCGTAGTAATTGTCATACATGTAATCCAGGCAGTACACGATATCATCACGCAGCTGCTCGTTTTTGTAATAATCCGAGCCGGGGGTGGCATATCCGCGAGCCAGATACTCAATATACAAGTACATATCGTTCATGGCATCGCCCGAGATGGGATAATTGGAGCCGAAGCCGAAGGGATTCTTCGTCTTGCGGTTGATGCGATCCCACCAGGTCTTGCAGTTGGTGTTGATCTTGTTCATCATGGAGCGAAGCACCGCGTTGTCCGCACTGTAACCGCCAAACTCCAACTCTTCACACTGCTTCAGGATGAAATCGTATACGTCCGTGGCTCCCTCGTATACCTTCGGTTCCTCGCCGGGGCGGTAGCCGCGGGCGGAAATCGACCGCACATACAACTGCTTCAAGCCTTTGTCCATGGGATTGACGCGGATCTCGATTTTCTCGGCTTTGGTGATATCTGCCTCACCGTGAGAGAACATCTCATTCAGCACGCAGGAAACGGTTGTCCAGTTGTCGTTCTCGGTGGGTACATCCTTATAGTAATAGGTCTCCTCGCCGTTTTCGTCCGTGCCGCAGTAGATATACACGCGCATACCGTTGGGCAATACGTTGTTAAGGAATACATCCATCTCGATTATGGCGTATTCGCCCATGTTTTCCGGCAAAGCGGTGATAAGGATGGAATTCTCCTTGGGCTTGCTCCACAATCCCAGGGCGGCGGCATCCTTATCGTACACCTGATCGGGATCGGTTACCAGGCCTACGTTCTCGTACGGAGCGCCTTCGCTTCCATCCACAAAGATGTGCAATTTCATTTCCTCCACCGGAGCGGACGTATCCGTGCCGGGGGCTTCCGTATCATCGGGCAATTGCGATACCGGGCCACAGCCGCCAAGCAGCATGCCCAAAAGCAGCAGCAAGGCTGTTCCCCACCAAAGAATATGTTTACGCATAATTATACTCCTTTTTGCAAATTCGCGCACAAGCGCGCATATACTGTTTTTAGTGTACCATTGATGCGAAGCAAATGCAATACAGCCGCAAAAATTGATAAATTATACACCCTAATTTGACAATATAAAAGGAAAACACGCCTGCCATCGCAAGCGTGTTTTCGGGAACGAATTATTTCTTCAGATTGAACAGTACGGTCTGGCCGTCAAGTCCGGTCATGTTGATGGTCACCGTGGTCTTGCCGGCAAAAGCGGACACGCTCACTTTATCGTGCGTACCGTCCAGCGTGTACGTGCCATCCAGAACGATGGTGTGCTCACCCTTTACCTTCATGGTGGGATCGCTGACGCCGATCTGCAGGCCATCCGCCGTCGTCTTCACCAACATGGTGCAGGCGAAATCGGGGGTGATGCCAGAGAATTCCTTGGCCTCCCAGAAGACGATGCCCGTCATGCCCAGCTTGTTCTCCCGCACGGCCTGGATCTCCTTCGTATTGGAGAGGATCTCCACGTCGGGATTCTCAT
Organism: Clostridia bacterium; assembly: GCA_017468385.1. Lineage (GTDB taxonomy): Bacteria > Bacillota > Clostridia > Oscillospirales > CAG-272 > SIG701. The sequence continues at coordinate 4,492 of JAFUIQ010000017.1, read as the reverse complement.
AGTAGGCCTTGCCTTCGTCCCGCTTGGCCAGAGGCAGAATGATGTAGGAATAGGTATCGTTCGTCGGGTTCACGCCGTGATCGAAGAAGATTTCGATAAATCTGGCATTGGCTGTGGTGGTGGCGATGTTCACCGTCAGATCCTGCTTCTCGGGGAACACGATGGAGCCGTACTTGGAGATGTACGCATACTTCACGCCTTCCATCTTCTTATCCGACGCGGCGGTGATGTTCTTCTCATCGTCGTTCAGATACAGCTTGGTGGCTCCGCCGGCCATCTTGTGATTCTCTACGGTAGTGATAACGCCCTTATCCTTGGTGCTATTAATATCCGCACCCAGCATCACGTATTCGTTATCAAAGAAGAAGTAGGACTTCTTCGCTACCAGATCGGAATCAAAGTCCCCGTTCTTGTTGTCGTACTGGAAGGCGGCCATGGCGTAATCGCCCATCTGCACACCGCCCACGAAATCGGACGCGTTGAACGTGGCAGCATTGTTCTTAGGATTGCGTTCTCTTGTATCTACCGTGGTACCGGGCAGGCGGTAATGATTGGCCGTCTGGTGGTAGGTACGGTCGTACTGGGACACCGTATTGGCATAGATATACAGCATGCCGGCACCGGTGTACCAACCGTTGGGGTTATCGATCTTGGTATCCGACCAGACAAAGCACTCATAGCGCGCAATGCTGGGAGAACACATGGACAACATGGATGCAAAGTCACCGCGATGGGTGGTTACACGAGCCATCTTGGGGAACACCTTAGCGCCCACCTGTGCCACACCGGCGGAGATGCTGGTATCCTCTTCGATGTCCGTGATGAAATCCGCGGTGCTGATCAAACCGCTGGTTTCATACGCATAGGAGTTATTGTCCAGATAATACTTCAGAAGGGTTTTGATCTCCTTTGCCCGGTCGGCGGGAGCATACTGGCTGATGCGGGCCAGACCGGTGATGATGCACACGGAACGCTCGCTCTCATTGCCGTTGAGCCATGCGATACGGCCGCTGACGGCACTCATGGCCGCGCCGCGGAACAGAACCGGCACGAAAGAATCAAAGATCCAGTCCACCTGGCGGTTCACCAACTCATCGGAGAAGGCATACTCGGATCCATCCACCGTGTACAGGATAACGGAAAGCATGTCCAGAAGGCTTCCGCCGTATCCGGTGGTATAGGGAACGTGGGTATGGAGGATGTAGGAACCATCCTTATAAATACCGTCGCCGCTCTTCACGTAATCAAACACGTTATCGGACAGCGTATCCACCGCCTTCTGCAGGCGGTCACCGTCCTTCTGCAAAGCGGCCGCCAGAATGATGGAGAAGGTCATATCGATCATATTGGCGGAGGTATAGGACGGAGAGTAGATGATGGAATCCATCCGGTCCATGTAGTGCTTCATCTCATCGATACTCAGATCGTCCCGCAGGGCCAGCAGAATACGGGTCAGGCTGCCGGGGGAATTGATATAGCTGTCGTGCCAGTTGCTGCCGGAGGGCAATTTGTTTTTCGTACCGCCGTAGAACTTATCGTACATGAAGTCCAGACAGTAGATGATATCATCACGCAGCTGCTCGTTCTTGTAATAATCCGAGCCGGGGGTGGCGTAGCCACGCGCCATATGCAGAATATTCGTATAAATGGCAGACATATTGGCACTGGTGAAATTCAAATTCTTGCCGAAGGGATCGGTAGTGCTGTTTCGATCCACCGCGTTCATCCAGTTTTTGCAGTTGGTGTTGATGGTGCCAATAATGGCCTTCTGATATTTCTTATCTGCGGTTTTTCCGTTGCCAAACTCCAGATAAGCATATCTCTCAACAATGTATTCAAACACATCCGCAACCTCCTCGTTCGGGTACGGCGGCTCCGTTACAGGCGGCTCCGTTACGGGCGGCTCCGTTACGGGCGGCTCCGTCACAGGCGGCTCCGTTACGGGCGGCTCCGTTACAGGCGGCTCCGTCACAGGCGGCTCCGTCACAGGCGGTTCCATCACAGGCGGCTCTGTTACGGGATCGGTATCCACTTCCCCGCTCTGCACAGGCGGATCAATGGGATCGGTGTCGGCGGGATCTTTCCCGCCCGGCACCTGACAACTGCAAAGCAGCATGCTCATCAGCAAGAGCATGGCTGTACATCTCGTAATCCATTTCGTCATAGTTTCCAACTCCTTATCAAAATTATCCACTGGATTCAAATCATTACAAAGTCACTAATAGTCTACCATCCCCGGCAACAAAAATCAATAGCGAGGAGAAATCTCCCAATTTTTCAATAAAAAACGGTACAGGGACATGTCCCTGTACCGCCTGTTCTCACGATTCCTTTTCTTTTTTGTGACTCCATGCCATGCATCCCACGGCGCATCCCGTTGCCAGCACAGCCGACACGATCATCCAACCCATCGGTGTTTCCGGAATGAGATCCTGCACCGTCAGCGGATCCCGGGCCGGGGTGATATCGGTCGGGTTATCCGGGGTCGGTGTGGTATCCATGGCGGCACCTGTATACAACTCCGGCGCGAAAATCTGAAACTCATGCATATTCATGTAGGTACCGAAGGAATTGGTTTCCGCATTCTTTTTATGAATGGCCAGCGCCACATAGGAAACCTTCATCTCGCTGTCGAATTTCCGCTGGTACTCCCAATAGGGGATTCCGTCCGAATCCTCGTTTTCCCAGTACACATACTCCACATCGAATCCGCCCCGCAGATCCCGTGCCTCGTACAGCACCTTCCAGGAACCAACATCACCGCTCTCACTTCCGAGAACGTCAAAATTCGTCATAAGGAAATCCAAAGGGTTATTTACACCGGGTGCGCCGGTCAAATCCGGATGGATCAGACGGAAGCCGGCAGCCGTGGCAGGCTCAAACAACTCAAAGGTGATGACCGCGATGTAATCGCCGTTTTTCGTGAGCTGTCCGTTGATGTCGTACCGTGTGTTTTTCCAATCCACGACCTTGGCGTTGTAGTTTCCGTGCTCACTGCGGGGACCGATGGCCCACTCATTATCCACCAGATGAACGATGTCTTGAAGCACTTCACCGCGCATATGAGGCGCGTCCAGTCCCGCATACGTAACCTCCGCGCCGTTCAGTATGTTGTAAGGATTCGACGACTCCCCGTGGATAGGGATCACCAAAGAAGCCGCAATCAACGAGGCCGCAACCGCCGCGGCAAGCCTGCTAATCTGCATAACGCACTTCTCCTTCACCGATTGGATTTCACGCTCGATGGTGTTATTATACCATGAATCGCCCGCCTTCGCAAGTATTCTTCCATCCTTTGTCAAAAAACATCCGTCCGAAAGGGACGGATGTTTTTACAGTGACTGCATTATTCGACGCTCTGTTCCTTCTTCCGACTGAAGAAGAGGCATCCCACAGAGCATGCCGTGGCCAGCACAGCAGATACGGCCACCATGCCCAAAGGAGATTTGGGAATGAACTGATCCACCGTCAGCGGTTTGCGAGACGCTGTGGTTTCCACAGGCTCTGTTACCTCCGACTCCCTATAGCGGGCCTGGGTAAACACCTGGAATTCATGAATGTTCATCCACTCACCGAAGCGGTTGTTTTCCACGTTCAATCCGTGGATGGCCAGAGCAACGTGGGAGACCTGCGTTTCCTCGGCGAATTTTTCCTCGAAGGTGAAATACGGAATTCCCGTGGCCGTGTCGCTTTCATAGTACGCATACTCCAGATCGCTGCCGCTGCGCAGGCTTCTTGCCTCATACAGCACCTTCCAGGTGCCCGGCTGACCGCTCTCGCTTCCGAGAACGTCGAAATCCGTCAGCAAAAAGTCGTAGGGATTGTCTACACCGGCGGCTCCGGTTACGTCCGGATGAATCAGGCGGAAGCCGGCTGCCTGTGCGGGAGTTTCCAATTCAAAGGTAATGATGGCCGCATAGATGCCCTTTCCCGACAGCTTGCCGTCTATATCGTACCGCTCCGACCGTCCGCTTGTGATGCGGGCATGGTAGTTGCCGTACTGGCTTTCGGGACCGATGGCCCAGTCGTTATCCACCAAATTGTATATATCCTGGTATACCTCATTATTGTAGTCCGGGGCGCCCAGTCCCACGTAGGTGATCTGTGCGCCGAAAAGCACATTATGCTCATTGGTATCCTGTGCACGGACAGGACATGCAAAAGTCAGCATTCCGCAGACGGCCAGCATTCCGGCAAGGAATTTTTTCGCGGTCATAGCATACTCCTTCATGACACAAGTGGTCTGGTATTTATTGTACCATATATTCCCCCCCGGCACAAGGGTTTGAGAAAAACTACCGTGAAACAAAAGAAAAAATCCGCCCGAATGGGCGGATTTTTCATAAGTAAGAATTAGTTCTCTTTCTTCTTCAGAACTACTGCGCCGGCAGCGGCTGCTGCGAGTGCAACTGCAGGAACGATTACGAAATCGAAGGTTGCAGGAGCATCGGGAGCATCAGCGGGCTCAGTTGCAGCGGGCTCAGTTGCAGCG
>JAFUIQ010000031.1 GCA_017468385.1 Clostridia bacterium | reverse complement strand
CCTCCCATTCGCCGGGGGTGTGCCTGGTCATGGGAAGGGCCGCCGTGGCGAGGATCTTCTCACAAACGGTGCAGCTCTGCTGCTGCTCCCCCGCCTCAGTACAGGATGCGTCACGGATCACTATCCACTCGCCGGGAATATGCTCCGCCGGGGGGATGGCCGCCGTGGCGAGGACCTTCTCACAAACCGCGCACTTTTTCTGCCGCTCCCCTTCCGCGGTGCAGGATGGGGTGCGGATCACCGCCCACTCGCCCGGAGTGTGTTCCGTCATCGGGATCGATTCCCGCTCCGCCTGACCGCAGGGACACTGCCGCGCTTTTTCACCCGGTTTTGTGCAGTCGGGCGGCGTCAGCACGGTCCATTCTCCCCACCGGTGGGTGTGGGGCGGGGCGGATGTTTCCTCCTCGGCGGAGGAAACGGCCGGGGGGATCGGGTCAGCGGGTGCAGGCGGGACATCTTCCGCGCAGGCACTCAGCACCGCCACGCACAGAAGGAGTGCCGCGAACAGGCACAGACGTGATTTTTGTATCATTTCGATTCTTCCTTCGGATATAGTAAAGGAACCATACCTATATGATACGGCAAAGAAATGGCTTTGTAAAGGCTGACTGAAAAAAAGGCGACGCTTTTCTTCCCTTTGATTTCACACAGGTGCTTTTCAACGGGGCACTCCTGTGGTATAATGTACACAGATTCGTGAAACGGCACGGCCGGGAAGGATACGGAGATAAAGGAACAGAACTATGTACAATACAAAAATGATGATCGTCATGCGGCGGGATCTGAAAATGCGCAAGGGAAAGATCGCAGCCCAGGCGGGCCATGCCTGCACCGAGGCCCTGCTGATGGCGATGTATAAAGAGAACCGGCTGGGCGATCTTCTGGATACTCCGGCAGGGATGATGCTCCAAATGGAGGGAAGGGAAGAATCCCCCCTGACGGAATGGTTCGGCGGCGGAGTGGCCAAGATTTGCGTCTACGTGGATTCCGAGGAGGAATTGATGGCTATCTCGGCCAAAGCGGAAGAGATGGGCATCATCGCGGCGGTGATCACCGACGCCGGCGCTACGGAATTCCACGGCGTGCCCACCCGCACCTGCCTGGCGCTGGAGCCTTTGCCCACCGAGGTGGCGGATACATTGACCGGCGGCTTGCCGCTGTACTGAGGGGAGATTGCGATGACAAAAGAAATGCTGACAAAAGAAACTGTCAGGGGGGATCTGCTGGCTATCCGAAAATCCCGCTTTGCGGTGATTCGCACCGTGTTTTTGCTGACGTTTGTGCCGCTGCATCTGATTGCCTTGTTTATCATTTGGGTGTTTGAATCCATCGTGGGACGGATTCTGTTTTACGTGGCGCTGGTGATCTCTTTGTGGTACTTTTTTGAGATGATCCGCTATGCGGTGTATAAAAAATCCGTCCGGGACGGAAAATACATAATTGAAACCGCCACCCTCACCGGCGTGGAAGAGCGGACGGTGATCGAGTCCAAAAGCCGCCATTCCGTGGTGAAACGGTCCGTACCCCACCTTTGCTTCGGCGAGAGAAAGTGGCGGGCAGATCCCGTGGGCGGTGCCGACAGAGAAGCAGTGTGCCGGTCGGCGGAGATCGGCGATGCCTATTTTGTGGTGTCCAAAGCCGCCGGATCGCCGATTTTGTGCGCATATCCCGCGAAGCAGTTTACGGATGGGAAAACGGAAGAATAACCGAACAAAAGGAGTTGCCCGGCGGGCAACTCCTTTTTGTCAGCATCGATTGAATTTCAGCACTTGCGTCATAATTTCCGTGACGCGCAGAATCCCGCGGCAGATTTCCCGTATGCCCATTTCCGGGATTTGTACATACAACTCCTCTGCCGCGCTGTACAGCGCATTGTAGGAGCGCACATAGCGATAGGCGTCCCGCCCCACGAACTGATCGTACCCCCGACTCATGCCCGATTTTTGGGTGCGCAGAAGAAGGAGGGACAGAAGCTCCGCCCGCGTTTTGGTGTGCATCAGATGTGCCATACCGCTTTCGTGGAGGACGGAAATGGACTGCTCCGTCAGCATGGCCAGCGCGGCGTCGTGACTGCCGGTGCGCAAGAGCTCCGCACTGACGGAATACAGGATGGATGCCAGAATCGTTTGGGCGGTCTCCGCCCGCACGGAAGTGGATTCCCCTTTGGTGAAAAACAGAATCCGCTCGGCCAGCAGATCCATCACTTGCTTGCGCACATGCATCTCCTTCTCCTCCGGGATGCGGCCGCACCGAAGGGCTTCGGCCAGCAATTCCGTAAAATAGTCTTCCCGGCAGGGCGTGCGATCCGGAAACAGATCAGTCCCGGGGGATGTCAGGCTGTGCTCCATAATTGTCCTCCTCTCGGATTTTGTAGTCCGGACGGCCGTCCCGCCCCAGCCGATTCTGCCGCAGATATTTCAGAAGAAAATCCAGATCGCGCCCGAGAAACAACTCCTCGCAGCCACAGCTTACCTCGTCAAACATCTCCCGCATGGCGGCGATGACGGCGGTATCGCTCAGTTCCCGGTTGGCCTCCCGCTTCAAATAACAGAATACCTCGGTCATGGTTTCCACAATTTGGGCGAAATTTCCCCGATCCGCATACGGGGACGCGGCAAATTCGGTGATGATTTTGTCCACGGATCCGGCGCCGATCTCCACCAGTTCGTTCTCCCTGAGGGCGACGGCATGGGTTTCCGCAATCGATTTGGCATCCTCCGCTGTCAGGTGCAGAGAGTGGCGGGCACACAGTTCATTGCGGGACAGAATCATCTGTACGGTGGCGGATTGGTCTGTGGGAAAAAACAGGGACATTTGGTTCATAGGCATCCTCCAATCGTGTGTGGTACTGTAGTGTACCATGGCCGCCGTAGAATTACAAGACTTGACTTTTTCGCCGATTTGTGGTATACTATGGGTGTAAAAAGAGAAAAATAGTAAAAATTTTTTTGCTGTTATGCTTGCGAGGCGGTTTGCTTTCCAACATGCGGCATTTTTTATTCACACATCCGGAGGAGAGAATATGGATACACAACGCCCGGGAAAACCGGTGTCGGCCTCCCGCACGGAGCAGGCGCAGATTTTGATGTACGATACGCTGAACGGATACAAAAGACTGTTCGGCGGGCGGCTGATGGAGTGGATCGACGTGGTGGCTGCCGTGGTCGCCCGCCGTCATTCCGGACGCGCCGTTACCACCGCGTCGGTGGATACCTTGACCTTTACCGCCCCCGCTTTTGTGGATGATACGGTGATCCTGCAGGGATACATCACCCACGCGGGCCGGACTTCCATGGAAATCTGCGTCCGCACCTTTGTGGAAAATCTGGACGGATCCCGTCGGGAGATCAACCGGGCCTATCTGGTGATGGTGGCCCTGGACGAAAACGGAAAGCCCACGCCGGTGCCGGCGGTGATTCCCGAAACCGAGGAGGAAAAACGGGAATACGAGGAAGCGATCCGCCGGCGAGAATACCGGGACATCCGCCGACGGGAGCATTTTTGACAGAACAAAAAACGCCTCTGCTGTTTTGCAGCAGAGGCGTTTGCTTTGTGTGTTTATGCCCAGCCCATGGTGCCCGGTTTGGGATCCCGCATGAGAATGGGTTTCAGGAAGTGGACGGCCTTTTCCAGACCCTCGTCGATGGACATCAGGCTGTCCTCGTGCTCGATGGACAGTACCCGATCGTATCCCACCAGACGGAGATTGTCCACAAAATCCCGCCAGAATTCCTCGCCGTGACCGTAGCCTACGGTGCGGAATACCCAGGCGCGGTGGATCTCGTCGCTGTAATGCTTGGTGTCCAGCACACCGTTTGCCGCGGTGTTGATCTCATCGATCTTGGTGTCCTTGGCGTGGACGTGATAGATGGCATCGCCCAGATAGCGGATGGCGTTGGCCGGCTTGATTCCCTGCCAGAGCAGATGGGACGGATCCAGGTTGGCACCCAGAATGGGGCTGACCGCCTCCCGCAGCTTCAGGCAGGTCTCCGGATTGTATACGCAGAAGCCGGGATGCATCTCAAAGGCGATCCGGCGGACGTTATGAGCCTCAGCGAACGCCGCGGCTTCCTTCCAGTAGGGGATCAGTACCTCGTTCCACTGATAGTCCAGAATGGTAAGAAAATCACCGGGCCACGGACAAGTCACCCAGTTCGGGTATTTTGCCTTGGGGGAATCGCCGGGACAGCCGGAGAAGGTGACGATGGTGTCCACGCCCAGTTTTTCCGCCAGAAGCACGCAGTTGCGGAAATCCCGGTCAAAGGCGGCGGCAATTTCCTTGTTGGGATGCACCGCGTTGCCGTGGCAGGACAGGGCACAGATGCCGATGCCGTATGCGGCGAACAGCGCGCGGAATTCTTCCAGCTTGCCCTCGTCCTTCAGCAGTACATCGGGATCGCAGTGGGCCTTGCCCGGGTATCCGCCGCAGCCGATCTCGATTTTCTCCACCCCCAGATCACGGAAATGCGAGAGCACATCGGCCAGCGGCCGGTCGCCGTACAGATTGGATAATACGCTCAGTTTCATATCAGTATCCTCCGCTTATTATTCCGTTTCCAAAAAAGAGATTACGATGCTGATGATGCCGGCGATGGGGGAAAAGATAGCCACAAGGCCATAAAAATTACCGTATTCGTTCAGTGCCGCGCCCCATGTCCCCAATACCAGAAGTGCGATGCCCATCAGCATCCAGCGCATAGGTTTCGTCATGTCAGACTCCTTGTGATGTGATTTCCGGTGCAGTTTTCCTGTTTTCAGCCGGGTTCGGTGCGGGACAGAAGATCCTGTACCGCGGCAGTGTCTTGGCAGAATGCGGCGAAGCCGGCCACGAACTGCATCAGGATGGCTTCCTCCTCCGCATAGGCACAGAACATTTCCGCCTCGCTGTCGAAGGAGATGGCGTCTCGCATTTCCGCGTCACACTTTTCACGCAGATAGGTGCCCGCCAGAGCTTCCCAATCGTACCCGTTTCCCAGAAAACCATCTTCCTCACGGGTGAGGAAGAGATCCATCATGGTGGGGTAATCCGATACGTTTAAAACGACAGATGTGCCCTCCACAATCAGAAAGGGGGCAAAATCCTGCGCGCCGTCCGATGCATGGGAGGGATCAGGCGATGGGGACTGCCCTATATTTTGCGGCTTGGCACACCGTACGATCAAAAGAACTATACAGACGGCGGCGGCAATAATCAGAATCCATTTCATAGCGTCCGTCTCCTTTTCCATGATGAAAAGTTTTTGGGGTGTGGGGCTTTTTTCAAAAAGCCCCACTCGTATCCTCTCAGAAATTGTATACCGTGCCGGTTCTGGCGCTTTCGTAAATGCCCTCCAGGATCCGGGTTACGGTGTATGCCTGCTCCGGCAGAACGGTGGGCTGCTTGTGATTCACGATGGCGTTGATCCACTGGCGGGCCTCGCGGGTGGACATATCATCCCCGCCGGATCCTTCATAGAAGGCCACGCCGCCCGCCTTCATGTTGGCGGTGGTCACGCACTGACGGCCATTCTTGATGTGGTTGATCCGCACGCCGTCCACCATGTCCGCACCGGCCTTCGTGCCGCAGATGGAGGTAACTGCCTCCCGCACATCCAGGGTGTTCAGAGCCCAGGCGGATTCCAGATTGATGGTGGCGCCGTTTTCCATCACCACAAATCCGAATGCGCTGTCCTCTACGGTGAACTTATCCGGATCCCAGTCGCCCCAGGCGTTGCCCGTCTGGGTCTGGTCGTTCAGCTTGTGGAAGGTGGTGCCCAGACAGTATTTCGGCTTGTAGTTGTCCATGATCCACAAAGTCAGATCCAGGGCGTGGGTGCCGATGTCGATCAGCGGACCGCCGCCCTGCTCGTATTCGTTGAGGAATACGCCCCAGGTGGGAACGGCGCGGCGGCGGATGGCGGTGGCCTTGGCGTAGTAGATATCGCCAAACGTGCCTGCCTCCGCTTCCTGCTTCATAAAGATGGAGTCGTTGCGCTGGCGGGTCTGATAGCCGATGGTCAGCATCTTTCCGGAGAGGGCGGCGGCGTCCAGCATCTTCTTCGCTTCCACGGAGTTGATGGCCATGGGCTTTTCGCACATCACGTGCTTGCCCGCATTCAGCGCATCCACGGTGATGAAGCTGTGGGAGCGGTTGGGGGTGCAGACGTGCACCACGTCGATGGTTTTATCCTCCAGCAGCTTGCGATAATCCTCGTATACCGCCGCGTCGGATGTGCCAAAGGTGTCCTTGGCCCGCTCGGCCCGCGCGCGCACGATGTCGCAGAATGCCACCATCTCCACATTGGGGAGCTTTTTCAGAGAGGGCATATGCTTCTGATTTGCGATGCCTCCGCATCCGATAATGCCTACCCGTACCTTGTCCGATGTTGCGATTGCCATAATGTACCTCCACAAAAAGCGCTCAGCGCATAAATTCAAAGATTCTATTTGTATGATAACCCAAAAACATCCCGCTGTCAAGCGGAACGGGAAGAAAATAATTACGATATTTTACAAACAAAAAAGAGGTGCCGCAAAAACGGCACCTCCGGTGTCAGCCCAGTCGGGTTTTGCTTTTCAGGCGGTTCAGCAGTCGGATCAGCGGCACGGCCAGCAGAAACGCCAGAACAAAATTGGCGATGCCGTGGGTGATATCGAAGGGAATCCCCGACACAATATAGGCAAAAGCGGTGGACGGACCGCCGCGGATCAGCCACGAGAGGGACGTAAGGGATCCGAAAGCCAGACCGTACAGGCCGCTGAGACATCCCCAGCCCAAAGCGGACAAAAGGGGAGACGGCTCGGTTTTGGGGCGGGGAACCAGCATGACCAGTCCCCACAGAATGAACCATATGTACAAATAGGATTCCCACCAGATGCCGAATCCGTAAAACAGGCCCTGCAAAAGAATGAATACCCCGATACCGGGGAGCGCGCCATAGCGGTACACCCGTGTCCATACGAGGATTAAAAGGGATACTATCTCAATATTGGGCAAGGATGCGGCGATGATCTGGGAGATAAACAGCAGCGCACCGAACAACGCTCCCAGAACGATGTCCAGCGTGCGGGCGTAGGTGCGGGATTTCATCAGTATCCCGTTTTCAGCGTGATCTCAAATTTGTCGCCGTCAGCGATGGGCGTGTCGTCCACGCCGGTGAAGAGATCCTCGCCGCTCTTGGTGAAGCACCACCACTGCTGCTTGGCGTTATCCACAGTGATCCCATTGACCGTTTTCACGAACAGCCCGTACTGGCTCTCCTCCCCCGCGATCAGATCTTCCTCCTCCAATGCCCCGCGCAGATACTCCGAGTCGGTGGTGATGGATTTGGTCACGGTGTCGGTGCCATCCACGATGATCGCCACGGTGATGGTTTTTGTCCCCGCCTGGGGCTCTGCCTGCGTGCAGGCCGTGCACAGTACCATAGCCGCGATCAGCACTGCGAAAACAAGAGAAATTCTGCGAAAAAGTTTTGTTTGTTTCATTCTTTGTTTTCCTTTCTTTTAATAAAATATAGTTATTTTATCGCAGGAGGTACAGCAACGACTGAGTCGTCCGACGATCCGCGGCAGCGGCACACTTGGGAGCAAAGTCTTTCGGCTGATGGGGATCGCTGCAAGCCGCCTTCCCACACAAAGTGCAGTGGCAGTCGGTATCCGCGGCGGATACAGGGCTTGCAGCTCCCAAACACGGCGACGGGTTCGCGGCGGATTCGCACCGCCTTCCTTTTTCTCCGTCCTGCGATGGGGTAAGTATAGCACGCCGGGACGGCGTTGTCAAGGCGGGAATGCGGCACGCGTCCCATCCGGTGCGCACCGCATGGATGACAACACGCCCCAAAACGGGCTTTGGCATGGCCGGGGGCTATTTTTTGTTATTTTCCCGAAACATTTCCGGGTTTCACTCGTCTAATGGACATACACATCTCAAAAGGAGCAGGTATTATGGAGAAAATCGGTAAACGCATATTGGCAGGCGTCCTGTGCGCGATCCTGATGGTGTCGCCGCTGACATCCTGCACACCCACATCACCACCCGAAAAGGAGAAAGAAATGACCATTATCCCCCTGGATGACGCGATTCGTGTAGACAGCGCTTCGGCGGATATCCCCGAAGCTTTGCGCCAGATCACCGTGTCCAATGACACGGCCAAGCGGGGCGTTATCGCCTCGGACAGTATCTTCACTATCCGCACGGGTGGGGAGACTACGGCTGAGGAGTTGTCCCGCTACCTGCGCATTTCGCCTTTGGCGGATATGGAGATCACGGGAGAGGGGACGGAGTTCACCATGCGCCCCCGCACCGCGCTGGAAGCCAATACTCTCTACCGCTTCAGCGTCACCGATACTATGGCGGAAAGCCCTGCCTTGCTGAGTGCCGCCTCCTTTGTGTTCCAGACGGAGGATGCGCCCCGGGTGACGGGCATGTTCCCCGCGGATCGGGCTACGAACGTGCCCACCAATACGGGCATTGAGTTCACTCTCAATGAGGTTTTGAACGACACGGCGGATCTGTCGCAGTACATCACCGTCGCGCCGGCGGTGGACTTCCGGGTGGAAGTATACCAGCACGGGCGGACGCTGGTGGTGATCCCCGATAAGAAATTGGCGGAGGGCGAGGCCTATACCGTGACCCTGGCGGCAGGCGTGCCGCTGGCATCGGGCCGGGCAACGGCGGCTCCCGCTACCACCACCTTCCGCACGGTGTACGATGCATCTGAATCCAAAACCACCATGGGATATCACGCCCGTGAGATCACGGCGTATCCCGGGGAGTGTGCGGATCTTTCCTATTATATATATCCGAAGAACGGCGATACGTCCGTCACGCCGGATGACACGGTGTGCACCGTGTACCGCTATCGGGATGCCGCGGCGGCCGCTGCCGCACTGGTGGCGTACGAGGAGCAGGCGGGCAAGTTCGTTCTGCCCGGCAAGGAGTACGTATTCCCCACGGATGATTTGAAAAAAGTAGGCACCTACACCCTGACCACCCAGACGGGCGGTGCCACGTACCGCCCGAAATATACCGTGTCCCTGCCGGTGCTGGAGGCAGGATGCTATCTGATCGGCTTCACCGCGTCGGGAAGAACGGGGCTGTCCTCCTATTCCTTTGACGGACAGGTGATTCTGCAGGTGACGGATCTGGCCGTGACCACCGTTTCCTCCGGGGAGGATCTGGTGCTTTGGCTGCAGAACGGCGCGGGCGCCGTGACCGGTGCCGATGTGAACGCGTACCTGTACAACCGGGTTTCCGGATGGAGTCTGCGGGCACGGGAGGACGGCGCGGATACCGTTACCATCCGATCGGGCACATCCGATGAAAACGGCCTGTGCCGCATCGATACCGCGGGGCGCACCTCCGCTCTGGCGGTGATCACGTCGGGCGACGCATCCCGCTACGTGTGCATCGGTGCCACGCTGACGGATGCATCCCGGCACCGCGTGTACATCTACACGGACCGAGAAGAATATTTCCCCAGCGATACCGTCAACTTCTGGGGCGTGATCACTCCCGCCGAGGGGATCGGTACGCTGACATACACCTCCAATGCCGCCGCCGGCGGTACGGTGACGGTGTCCCCCGACGGCACCTTCCGCGGCAGTCTCCCTTATGCGGATTTCGCCGGATACGGCGTCAGTCTGTCCTTTGCGGACGAGGCGGGCAACTCCGTTGCCTCGGCCTATAAATCCATCACCCGGGAAGAGAAGCCGGTGTATACCGCCACGGTTTCCTTCGATCAGCCCTTTTACACCCGGGGCGAGGCGATTCGCGCCACTCTCAGCGTTACGTTCTTTGACGGCACGCCGGCGGGCGGTCTCCGGTTCCTCTACAATTCCTACGGATTCGGCGGAAAAGGGGAAGTGGTCACCGACGAAAACGGCATGGCCACCGTCACCCTGCGGGAGAGCGGTTTGCGGGCCCACTCCACCGATCCCACCTACGGCAGTATCTATTTTGAATTGATCGGGGACGAGTGGAGCAGCCTGTATACCCAGGGCAGTTTCCTCTACTTCCACAGCGATTATGTGTGGGATTCCGCCCGGGAGAAGGACGGGGTCCATCTGACGCTCCACCATCTGGACACCACGGCCCTGACGGATATGGCGTCCTACTATACCGTGCGGGAACAGCTGAAGGGTGATCCCGCCGAGGGCCGCGTTTCCGTGACGCTCCGCCGCCGCTGGTCGGTGCAGGTGCCGGGAGGAACCTATTACGATCCCATCACCAAGCAGAATAAGACCACCTACCGCTACGAATCCCGGGAAGAAGTGCTCCGCACCTTCACGGAAGCCTTTGCGGATGGGGTGATCGTCCTGCCTTATGTGGAGAATCCCATCGCGGGCTCCCATTACCAGTACGAGATCACCTACAACGACGGCGTTCGCACCTTCAAGCAGTACGCCGCCGCCACCTATTATGAATACGAAAATTCCCCGGCCGACGGGGATCGGTACGAGCTGCGCACCATCCGGGAGGATGGCACCGTGACCACAGACCCATCGGGCGCATATGTTCCGAATGAAACTGCCCGGTTCGCGGTGTATAACAATGGAGAGGTTCTGGCCGATAAGTACCGCACCCTGTTTGTGGTCATGACTCCCGACGGCATTGCCGATGTCCGCGTGGCGGAGGACAATGCCACCTCCGTTTCCTTTGCGGGAGATCGGATCCCCTATACGCGGATCGCCGCAGTGGTCAGCGACGGCCGAACGGACGTGGCCGCCCTGACGGGCGATATGATGTACGACTTCGAGCGGCTGAATCAGCTCACCGTGACGGTGGATACCGCCGTCCATAAAGCCCTGCCCGGCGAGACGGTAGATGTGACCGTGACGGTCACCGATCCCGACGGCCATCCCGTGCCGGGGGCGGAGGTGCTCCTCAGCGTGGTGGATGAGGCCTGCTTCGCCATGCAGAATCAGACGCTGGAGGCAAGCACGCCCCTCCACAGCCTGATCCGCTTCCGCACGATCCGTCACGGAATCAATAAGCGGTATTCCGTGTTCGACGGCGGAACCCATTTCAGGTATCTCTATACTACGGAATCCAAGGACATGGTTGCCACGGCGGCTCCCTCCGCGGAAGCCCCGGCGGAAAACGAATCGGTCGGATCAGACACCTATGTCCGTTCCGTCTTCGCGGATAATCCCTTGTTCGATACGGTGCGTACTGACGAAAACGGCCGTGCCGTTATCGCCGCCAAACTGCCGGATAATATTACCACCTGGCGCCTCAGCGCCATCGCCTCCGAGAGGGAGGGGGACAACATCTCTCCCGTGGATGTGATGATGGGCGCGTCCCGGGACGCAGTGGTGGTCACCCTGCCGTTCTTCATCAATACCACGGCGGAAAAGGTATATATCGCAGGCGATGATATCGCCATGAACGCCAAGGTCAGCGGCGTGGGAGATTTTGCAAATGCCGAATTTACCGCGGAACTGACGGATGCCGCCGGGCGGGTCATCGGCACTGAGCGGGGCAAGGGCGTCAAGTTCGCCTCCGTCCCCTTCAATTTCGGAGTTGTTCCCGCAGGCGAATATGCCGTAACCGTCACCGCCCGCGCGGGCGAGTATGCGGATGCCCTCCGGCAGACATTCACCGTGGTGGATTCTGCTGTGCTTCTCCGGGTCAATAAGCTGATCCCGCCGGCCGAAGCCATGACGCTGAACCCCTCCCTGTATCCTCTGACTCTCACCTTTGTGGACACCTCCCATACCCTGGTGGGCGGTGCGGTGGATCGGATTCTCTCCGGCCGCAACGGCCGCACCGATTCCAAGGCGGCTTATCTGGCGGCGCTGCTGGTGTGTGAGAAGCTGTACGGCGCATCCCAGCTGTACGCGGATGAGATCGATACTCTTCTTGCGGAGATGAATGGGGTGAATGGCGGCTACCGGATCTACTCCTACGCGGAGGAGGACCCCGTCATGACGGCGAAGATCTGCTTGCTTCTGTCCCATCAGCTGTCCCATTCCGCCAAGGAAAGCCTGGCGGCCTACCTGTCGCAGTCGGTGCTGTCCGCCCAGGATGCCCGGAGCCTGGCCGCATCACTTATGGGCCTGGCCGCGCTGGATCAGCCGGTGCTGGGCGATCTGTACTACGCACGGGATCATCTGGACGAGATGAAGGACGCGGACGCCGTAGCGCGGCTGTATTTGGCAACTGCCTTTGCCGCCATCGGCGATCGGGAAAACGCATTGTCGCTGTACGCGGATGTGGCTGCCGTCCTGCGCACCGAGGAGGACGGGGAAGTGTATTTTGCCGGCGACACCCTGGAGGATGCGCTGGAGATCACCTACGCGGCCCTGCTGTGCGCGTCCCTGACCCAGCCCGCGGAGGCGGAGATCCTCATGGAATACCTCAGCCGCCGCACCTCTGCGTATGAAATGTATGCGCTGGAATCCGCGGTCTTCGCCTGCGCCTATGCGCCGGATTCTTACGTCCCCCAGACGGTTACGTACCTGCTGGACGGCGAGTCCCATACCGTGGAGCTGAGTGGCCGCCGGGCGGCATCGGTCACGCTGCACCGGGACAATTACGCCGATTTCCGCATCACGGAAGTGACGGAGGGCGTGGCGGTCCGCGCCATGTATTGGGGAGCCCCCGCGGAGGCATCCGCCCGGATAGCGGAGAACGTGACGGTGGAGAAAAACGTCACGCCAGTTTCCGGAAAAACGGATTTCTATCGGGTGACGGTCACCGTTCGCGGCACAACCGACCGGGATTCCTACTACGCATCCATCACGGATCCGATCCCCAGCGGCGCATCCTTCGTGCGGCTGGAGAACAGCTCCTTCACGGGAAGCGATACGCATACCCACGGCTGGATGTATGAAAACGCCGGCCAGATGGAGGGATACCTGTACGTGGGCAATTACGGCACGCCCACCACCGCCGGGCGGCGGGAGAAATCCTTCTCCGCCACCTACAGCTATGTGATCCGCGCCTATACGAAGGGCACGTTTGTGGTGGAGAGCGCGTTTGTGATCGATCGGGCATCGAATACGGTGGCCGCCAGCGATCGCGCAAAGATTTCCTTCAAATAATTATATATAATATATAATACCGGATATCCGCCGCTTTGCCGGCGGATATTTCGTTTGGCGGCTGCCTAAGACGGGTTTTGTAACATAAATGGCCAAAAATTACCCGTTTGTAATATTAAATGCAGTTTAATATTACAAACACATTACATCTCGGCCAACCTACTTGCAAAAATTTCTTCCATAGGGTATGATAGTATCCGCAGGGAATACCTCTCGGCATTTCCTGTATAAAAAATATTTTTTATAAGGAGATCAGAAAAAGATGAAAAAGATTCTTTCTCTGGTGCTCGCTATGCTGATGATCATCAGCATGGTTCCTGCTGTATTCGCAGCAGAGACCGAAAGCGAGTCTGACTACCAGGCAGCCATCGATTATCTGGCAGCCATCGGCCTGTGGAAGGGCTATGGTGACGGCGAAGATGGCTCCGACGATCAGGTTCTGCGCTATCAGATGGCGCTGTTCACTGCTCGTATGTCTACCGGTCGTGTCGACAAGGCATACTGGGAGACTGAAGTGAACGATTCCGGCTTCACCGACATCGATGCTCTCGATGCTGAAGGTCTGGGCGGCGTATCCTACGCAGCACAGCAGGGAATCGTTAACGGTATCGGCGGCGGCGAATTCGCTCCCTTCGATAACGTAACCTACCGCGATGCGATCGTTATGATCGTACGTGCTCTGGGCTTCAACTATCCCGCAAGCGGATATCCCTGGAGCTACATCAACAAGGCTCGCGAGCTTGGCGTTCTTGACGGCATCACCGGTGTTACCTACACTGTTGAAGTTAAGCGCGAAGTTATCGCACAGCTCCTGTACAACGCTCTGAACGCAGAGATCGCAGGCGCAACCCTTGCTGAGACCGCATTCGGCGTAGCTGAGACCATCGTTATGGTTACCGCTACTGAGCAGGCTGTTTACGGCGCAGACGCTTCCAAGTCCATCAAGGCTGGCATGGTTCGCGTTGCAGCTGTTGACGTTGACGGCGAGCCCATGGGTACCGAGTACTACGCACCCTTCAAGGCTATCGGCGTTAAGAACGTTGCTCAGGCAAACGCTCTTCTGGGTACTACCCTGAAGCTGACCCACAAGAACAACTTCTCTGAGTTCCTCGCATGCGAGAGCCTGTCTGAGGTATTCGAGAACACCACCGAGAAGAAGGACGTTACCGTTGCTGACGGTAAGATCAAGCTGGGCAAGACTCAGTACACCATTCTTCCCGTAGGTGTAGACTACACCAACATCACCAACAACCAGGGTACCCTCTCCGGCATCCGTGAGATCAAGGTATTTAAGGCATTCGGCGCAGTTAAGGCTGGCCTCGCTTCCAGCAAGTACGTTCTGGCTGCTAACGGCAACATCTACTCCGTAGATAACCCCTTCACCCCCTACGCTCTCTACAGCGCACTGGTTGATATGTGGTTCCTCGTAGGCACTGATGAGGCCGGCAAGACCACCTACACCAAGATGTCTGACGAAGAAGTTCTCGCTCTCCTCGAGCTGGTAACTCCTACCGTTGAAGGCTTCTCCAACATCGGCGCAGACGCTTACATCAACACCAAGATCAACAAGGATTACGGTGTTCCTTACGATTACTACAAGGCAATCGCTTCTGACATCGACGGCGACGGCGACTACGATCGCGTAACCGTTCGTCAGTATGAGCTGTTCAGACTGACTGCAAAGGCCGACAAGACCTTCTCTGTAGTTAGCTACACTGCTCCTGTAAACGGCATTGATGCTGTTGCTTCCGAAAAGATCGACTGCACCATCGCAGACTGGCGCTTCACCGGCCTTGCTCTGAACAAGGTTGCTGTTGGCGACTTCTTCGTAGCTTACATGGCTGACGGCGTTGCTGGCGGCCGCGAGCTCGAGATCGTTGAAGTTGTTGGCGGCGCTAAGGCTGACGAGAACGACAACACCTACGTATTCAATGCATACCTCCGCGGTTACGATGCTACTACTAACAGCGTAATCTTCGGTTCCAACTATGAGACCCTGCCCTTCGGTTACTTCGGCGTTGTTAACACCACCGCTTACGTTCCCGCACAGTTTGGCAAGCAGCAGGCTGCATGCGCATCCGCTACTGCTAACTACCTGCGCAACTTCTGGAACAAGTACGTAACCATGTACGTTCTGAACGGCAACATCATCTTCGTTGCAGAGGTTTCCGATGCAGACAACTACGTAATCCTCGACTCCTTCACCGACTTCACTGAGGACGGTCTGAAGGCTATGGCTTACTCCACCGTTGCAGGCGGCTATGCTGAGATCACCATCAGCGAGCTGAACGGCTGGAACCTGGGCGGCTTCGACTACGAGCTCTTCACTCTGCTGAAGCAGATGGCTGACCTCGGTCTGACCGTTAAGGATTATCCCCTGCCCGTAGAACTGAAGAAGGTTTACAAGGTTCGCTACGTTGCAGAAGACGGCAGCTACAACCTCATCGAGGCTGGCGAGCCCTATGCAAAGGATAAGAACGTATACGTAAACAACTTCGGCTACATCCTCGGCGTTGACAAGGATGGCGAATTCGACGGCGCTAACCGCGTTGCTACCAGCGACAAGGATCTGTGGATCATCCTGCAGGGTGACAAGATTCATATGTTCCAGGGCAAGCTGTCCACTGTTGAGCTGATGGGTCTTGACTTCTACAAGGCTAAGAACAACCAGTTCGTTGCAATTGCTGATCTGAACACCAACCTTGGTCCGATCCTCGGCAATGTAACTGAAGGCGTTGATTACTGGCTGTACAACAAGGAAGTAGACAAGTACTACAACCAGAACTTCTTCGGTCAGTTCGTATACGGTCACTTCATGACCAACCTGAGAACTGGCGCTATCGAGTTCGTAACCTATGACTCCGCTCTGGCTTACGACAAGTTCAACGGCACTTACGTTCCCATGGTAGAGGGTGCTATCTATCAGGCAACCAATAAGGTTCTGAAGACCATGGACACCTACTCCATGAAGGAAGTTGCTTCCACTGAGTTTGCAACCGGTAAGTACAACGGCAAGGCTTACACCGCTTACGTAGTAGGCGCAGGTCTGCCCGAAGAACTCGACTACACTCATCCCGCAATTCCCGCTGGTGTTACCGGCCACTTCGCTTCCTACACCGCTCTGAGACAGGCTATGGCTCAGAACATGTACGAAGTAATCTACGATCGTGACTTCACCAATGATCCTACCGCTACCGACGTTTACGCCGCTATCGAGAAGGAACTGATGGCTAACGTTACCTTCGTTGACCGCACTGAGACCGGCAAGCGTGCTACCTGGAAGGGTTACGCTGACAATGCGTTCACCGAGAGAACCATTGGTACCGACACCACTGCTGTAGTTGCATACGTAATGTATGACTACGCTAACATGTCCGCTATGGTATTCTTCGATAGCTTCGCTCCCGTAGTTCTGGCTACCGAGACCACCACTGAGGCTACCGTTGCAGGCGTTGCTGCTGAAGTTGTTCATGCATCCAACGTTCTGAAGAACGAGACTGTTGTTACCGTTAAGTTCGATAGCGCTCTGGACGTAACCGACGTTCAGATCGAGGGTGAGTACACCGATCTGGTTGTTACCATCGACGGTCTGTCCTTCAAGGTTGCTGATGCTACCTACACTGCAGCTCCCGTTATCACCGCTACCAAGCTGACCAAGCTGACCGGTCTGGCAATCGCTGATGACCTGGATCTGGCTGCAGATCAGCTGTCCGGCGATAACCCCGGCATGCTGAACTTCTATCCTCACGTCTACGGAACCTCCTTCGACCACTCCACCTTCATGTATGATGGTGACACCGCTCCTCAGGGCTGGCAGAAGAACGGTTCTGTTCTGAAGTATCATTCTTTCGCTACCAAGTACGACGCTCAGCTGAAGAACACCAAGAACAGCGGTAACGAGGCTGCATACTTTGGTGCATTCATCACCAAGGTTGCATCTGCTTCCGATCTGAAGGTTCTCCGTCTGTTCGCTGCTGACGACTACCAGGGTTACAAGTCCCTGTTCGATGATCTGGACGTTCTGGTTTCCGCTGACGGCGAGAACTGGACTGTTGCAGCATCCGTTAAGGACCTGTACGCAAATGGCAAGTGGGTTAAGCACATTCACGAGAATGGCAACGCTTACTGGCTGGTTGAGATCGAGCTGACCGGTGTTACCGGCGCTAAGTATGTAGCAGTTGCTCCTACTGATTTCAACGCTTTCGGTTACTCCGGAAACGGTCAGTACCAGTTCATCTATGAGCTGGAGCTCTACAAATAATTAACCCCGCAAAAAAAGGCACCTTCGGGTGCCTTTTTCTTTTGCATATTCTCGTCCACCCCATCATATCTTGTAGTAAAAATCATGCCCCGAAAGGATGAACTATGGATATGAATAACGAACGCTCCCTGACGGCGGTGTCCTGGCTTACATCGCTTACCCACGAATCCGCCGAGGATTTTTCCCTGCCGGATTACATGCCCCCCATCCGCCGCGTGATCTCCGTCACCGCATCCCCCCTGCCCGAATCCCGGTTCCTTACCGGTGCGGCCATGGAGTTCGGCGGCACCGTCGCCTATTCCGTTCTCTATCTGGGGGAGGGGGACGAGATCTATTGCGCGCCTCTGACCAGCGAGTATTCCGCCTCCGCCGCCTTGGGGGACAGCGTGATCTCCGATGCATCGGCCGTGGGGATCGATACCTCGGTGGAGAATGTGACTTGCCGGGTCATCGCTCCCCGCAAACTCACGCTCAAATGCCGCATGAAGACGAAAATCACCGCCTTCGCACCCGTGCCGCTCACGGAAACGGTGAAGGATTCTGCCGCACGGCCGCAGAATACAGACGAATGGCCCCTGGAGCGGCTGACGTACACGGCGCCGGATGTGTGTACCTCCCGGGGGGAGATCACCTCCACCGTCGGCGGGACGGTGCATCTGGCACCCGGCACGAAGATTATATCCTGTGACGGCGCGATCCGTGTGGAAGAAGTCCGCCCCGGCCAGGATGCGGTATCCGTGCAGGGGGATGGGGTAGTGCGCCTGCTGTGCCTGTCCCCGGACGGCGCCTTTTTTACCACATCGGCCAAAGGCCGTTTCAGCGAATCGGTGAGCGTGCCCGATGCTGCCCAGGGAGATGCCGCCCGCGCCTGGGGTCGCTGTGCCGCCGTGACTGTCAACACTGCCGATGAATCCGCCGCGGCGTGGGAGATCGAATTTGATCTGGAGGCAGAATCCGCCCGGGCGGCGGAAACCGCCTATACGGCGGATGCCTATGCCACATCCTGTGCATCCGGCGTGGAGATGGCGGAGCGGGACAGCCTGCGGCTGTTGAAATGCGGCGTTGGGGCATTGTCCTTCAGCGGGGAGAGCGGCCGCCAGAGCAAGAGCGTTCCCGGGGAGAAGATCCTCCGCGTGGACGCGGCGGTGAACCCGGATCATGTGGAATGCGCGGAGGGGAAGGGCCGGCTGATTCTCCATGGCACCGCCGCCGTGCGGGTGCTGATCGCCGCGGAGGGCGACGTGATCACGGAGGAATTCACTTTGCCGTTCCGCTACGAAACGGATGCCATGGCAATCGCCGGCTCCGCGGATCTTCTGTGGCGATGCTCCGCCGACGTGATTGACGGAACGGCGCGGACGGAGGGGGATAAGATCGCGGTCAATCTGGACCTGTCTCTCAGCATGACGGTGCTTTCCCGGGAGAAGATCCGATGCGTCCGGACGGTCACGCTGGATACATCTGCCGGCACGCAGACGGAGGACAGCACGGTGCGTATCTGCTATCCCGACGCAGGCGAGCCCATCTGGGAGGTAGGCAAGCGGTACCGGGCGTGCCAGCGCACATTGTGCGAGCGGAACGGGATTGCCGATGCCCATGCCGTGTGCAGCGGCGAGCCGATTCTGGTATAATAAAAGGGGCTGTTGCGAGTAGATGCAACAGCCCCGAATTTTTACGTTTGCGACGTAAAAATTCGAAATTTCGTAGAAATTTGCGGCGAGATAGCCCGTGTTTTTGCCCATGTCGGGCAAAAAAATGGCCGCATCAGCGGCCAAGGGAAAGCTCACGGAGGTGACGCATTGCTAAATGCGACACCTCCTTTTGCGTCGTTTCTTACCGGCCCAGGGACGCGGCACCGATGATGCCCGCATCGTTGCCCAATTCCGCGATTTTGATCTGTGTGGAGGGAGTCCGGTCCTTGGTGTACACTTCCTTGAACACCCGCTCCGTCAGCGGAATCAGCAGGTAGTCGCCCTCGTGGCAAATGCCGCCGCCGATGGACAGAACCTGCGGCTGAAAGATGTTGATCATATTGGCAATGCCGCAGGCCAGATAATCGATGTACATATCCACCACTTCCCGGCCGGCGGTGTCGTTCTGCTTCGCCGCGGTGAAGGCGGTCTTGCCCGAAATCCGATTCAGATCGCCGCAGATCAGCTTCTCCATCAGCGTGTGGGCGCCCTTTTCGCGGTATTCCAGTATCTTATCCTTGGTCATGGCGATCAGGCCGGTGGCAGATGAATAGGCTTCCCAGCAGCCGCGGCGGCCGCAGGAGCATTTCCGGCCGTCCTTCTCAATGACGGTATGGCCCAATTCCGCACCTGCGAAATTGAATCCCGCATACACTTTGCCGTCCAGGATCACGCCGCCGCCCACGCCGGTGCCCAGGGTGATCATGACGGAATTCCGCACGCCTTTGGCGGCGCCTGCCATGGCTTCCGCTTTGGCGGCGGCATTGGCGTCGTTTTCAATGTACACCTTGGTGCCGTCCAGCAGGGCACTCAGTTTCTCGCACATGGGATACATGAAGAAGGGGACATTGTTGGCGTATTCAATCACGCCGGTGTCGCTGTTGGCGGTGCCGGGGGTGGCCATACCGGCGAAATCGATGTCAGCCATCGTCAGGCCGGCGTCCGTTACCAGCTTGCGGCACAGGGCGGCGATGTCCGCCGTGATCTCATCCGCGGGACGCTGTGCGCGGGTGGGCGTGCTTGCTTTTTGAATAATGTGGTAATGGGAGTCCACGATACCTACGGCGATATTGGTGCCGCCAAGATCAATTCCGATCGAATACATAACTGTCACCATCCTTGTATATTGCTTGCATTCATTATATATTTTTTCCCGGGATGTGTCAACTGTTGCAAGGTATTTTTTCTTTTTGGGGTACCATAATTGTGAAAAAATCATATTCACAAAAAATTAACGTATGTTTTCGGTGCAGTGTTGGCGCAGGTGGTTGAAAAAAGGGCGAAAATAGTATACAATAACTATGATTGAAATTGGAAAGGATGGATATCAATAACCCATGGCAAACGATACAAAGCGTTTTGTGTATGCTGACAATGCGGCTACGACTCCGGTGGCCCCGGAAGTAATCAAAGAAATGCAGCCGTATTTTGAAGAGTGCTGGGGCAACCCCTCCAGCATATATAGAAAAGGTCTGGAAGCCAAGCGCGCCATCAACGGTGCCCGCGAGCGGATTGCGAACATCCTGGGCTGTACCGCCAAGGAAATCTTCTTTACCTCCTGCGGATCGGAATCCGATAACTGGGCCATCAAAGGCGCGGTGGCGCTCAGCAAGAAGAAACACATCATCACCACCAAGATCGAGCATCCCGCGGTGCTGCAGACCGTGGCAAAGCTGGAAAAACAGGGATATCGCGTAACCCGGCTGGATGTGGATAACTACGGCGTGGTCCGTCTGGATCAGCTGGAAGCCGCACTGGATGAGGATACGGCCCTTGTGGCCATTATGGCGGCCAATAACGAGATCGGTACTCTGCAGCCCATCGCGGAAGCGGCGAAGCTGGCTCACAGAGTCGGTGCGCTGATGTTCACCGACGCGGTGCAGGCAATGGGTGCTCTCCCGCTTCGCGTGGACGAGTTGGGCGTGGATCTGCTCAGCTTCTCCGGCCATAAACTGAATGCCCCCAAGGGCATCGGCGGATTGTATGTGCGCCGCGGCGTGCGTATCGATCGGTTTGTGGACGGCGGCGGACAGGAAAGCGGCCGACGCGGCGGTACGGAGAACGTGCCGTACATTATGGGACTGGCCAAGGCCATGGAACTGGCCCAGGAGAAGATGGCGGACAATGCCCGCCTTATTACCCTCCGGGATCGTCTGGTTCGTGAGCTGACCAAGATTCCTTACTCCCACCTGAACGGCCACCCCACCGAGCGACTCCCCGGTAATGTGAATATTACCTTCCAGTATATCGAGGGCGAGGGAATGCTTCTGCTGCTGGATCAGGCAGGTATCTGCGTGTCCACCGGCTCGGCTTGCTCCTCCGCTTCTCTGGAACCCTCCCACGTGCTGGTAGCCTGCGGCGTGCCCATTGAGGATGCCCACGGCTCCCTCCGCATTTCCCTTGGCCATCAGAACACCGAGGAAGATGTAGACTATATTATACAGACATTGCCCGGTATCGTGCAGCGGCTCCGTGATATGAGCCCCATCTACCCCGGCAACGAGTTTTAAGAAAGGATTGTCCGATGACGGACAGGTGACCGTATGGATTACAGCGAAAAAGTACTTGACCATTTTACCAACCCCCGCAATGTGGGTGAAATTCCGGATGCAGACGGCGTAGGTACCGTAGGCAATCCGAAGTGCGGCGACATCATGAAGATGTTTCTGAAGATTGAGGACGGCGTGATTGTGGACTGCAAGTTCAAGACCTTCGGCTGCGGTGCTGCCATCGCCACTTCTTCCATGGCAACGGAGCTGATCAAGGGAAAAACCATTGAGGAGGCTCTGCAGCTGACCAATAAGGCGGTGGTGGAGGCTCTGGACGGCCTGCCGGCTGTCAAGATCCATTGCTCCGTTCTGGCCGAGGAGGCCGTGAAGTCTGCGGTAGCGGATTACTATAAGCGGAACAATATCCCCTTCGATGCCAAGCTTCTGGAGTGCACCGAGGAAGGCTGCTGCCATCTGGCGGCCCATGGCGAGCACTGATCGATCCTATTAAAAACGAAAGCACAGCGTGGTTTTCCATGCTGTGTTTTTTTGTTTATATCCCCGTCACGAAGCGGTTACAGAAAGGCGGCGAGGCGCCGAAAACGGTTCAGAGGTTATTCATGATGCGTAGACGGTGCACTCACAGATTGTTCAAAAAACAAGGAAATAAATGGTGGATTGTGCAAATAACAGGCAATTATCTGGAAGGAATTGGCGATTTTGGCTGTGTTTTTAAATTTTTGTGCAGGTTGTACATGTGTAGAAAAAAACGCTAAAAAATTGTGCAAATCGACGAAGGTGTTTTTTTACGAAAAGGGCAGGGGAGGGGGATTTTGTGCCAAATACACACAGCAAAATGGGTAAAATAAATTTACCACGCCAATTCGATGGACGGAAAACAACAAAATATAGGGATAATACCCGTGGGTATTACCGATGTGTGCCCCTCGAAAAAACGCAAAAGGTAAATAAAACTTACTCTTTTCCCCGCCGCAGAATCTTCTGCCGCCTTGCGGGAGATATGGCAAAACCAACAAATTTTCCGTGCGCTCGAAAGGCGGTCCGGCCGTGGCTTCGGAGACGGTATCCGCGGCGGATGTCCGCTTGACTTTTGAGGGCTTGTATGCTATTATATTTACATATAAATATATGGTGAATCTTTGTATTCTCCATTATTTTTGGCGGTAAATCCGGGATTCACCACGGAAATACCCCTAAAAATGCCGCGGCAGACAGGCGTTCTGCCGTGTCTCTTCCTTATTATATATGTAGGAGACACCGTCTGCGGCGGTACCAGCATTACCCGGAGCTGATGATTCGGCGATTCCGGGTCCTTACCAATCGCCGAATCTAAAACAAGCAGGAGGAAGGTTCTATGAGAAGAAACCCCACGAGAAGACTGATGGCTTTCTTGCTGTCGCTTTTGATGTTGGCTGGCTGTCTCGTGCCCGTCTATGCGGCGGAGTCCGATGAGCAGAGCAGTCTCCACACAACGACGCTGAAAGAAATCAGTGAATCCCTGAACGCAATTTCTTATGCGGAGTATCGGGAAAAGCACCCGGATGCCGCCCGCGGCACCGAGGTGGTAATCGATGTAACCAAATACATCGCTGATTCCACGGATGCAAAGACGGAAGTGCGCGCAAGCGTTTCCGATGCGTTCGGCGAAACCAAGAAGAACTGCCTGTATATTGATGATACGGGCAAAGTAACCTGGCCTGTTTCGATTCCCAAGACAGGTCTTTATGTCGTTGAAATCGAGTACTGCTCGGAGTCTACCAAAACCAACTCCATCGAGCGTATGTTCTATATCAATGACAGGGTTCCTTTCAAAGAAGCGCGCTATATCAATCTGACCAAGACCTGGGAGCACGCTTACGATGCAGAGAACGGCCGCTTTAAGCTGGATTCCACCGGCAGTGAGCTGCGCCCTGTAACCTCTCTGGTGCGGAGATGGACCAAGTATACCATCGCTGACGCCGGTACATATTATGCCAACCCCTTCGAATTCTATTTCGAGAAGGGTGACAATACCATTTCTCTGGAAGGCGTTCGTGAGGATATCGTCATTGCCTCCATCCGCCTCTATCCGTATGAGGATCTGCCCACATACGAGGAGAAACTGGAAGAGTATGCCAAGAAGGGCTACACCGAGGGCACCGATGTGATCCATCTGGATGCGGAGCTGCCGGCGTACGTTTCTGAATATACGATCTACCCGATCTATGACAGAACCTCCGCTATCACGGAGCCCCAGCATGCTACCAAGATCATGCGTAATACCATCGGCAGCGAGAAGTGGCAGACCACCGGCCAGTGGATTGAATACAACTTCCACGTAGACAACGCCGGTCTGTACACCATCAACCTGCGCTTCAAGCAGTCTGAGTTGAGCGGTCTGTACGTATCCCGTAAGCTGACCATCGACGGCAAGGTTCCTTTCGAGGAGTGTAACTACCTCCGCTTCGACTTCAACACCGACTGGCAGGTTGGCCCGCTGAACGACGGTACGGATAAGGGCGGCTTCCAGTTCTACCTGGAGCCCGGTGATCACACCCTCCGCCTGGAAGTAACTCTCGGTGATATGGGTGACATCGTTCGCCGCGTATCCGAGTCCCTTTCCACCATCGACGACGCTTATCTGCAGATCATGAAGCTGACCGGCGTTACCCCCGACCGGTACCGTGACTACGGCTTCACCCGCGTTATGCCCGACACCATCGAGTCCATGATTCTCGAGAGCATGAACCTGTACGAGATCATCGATTACATGGCAAGCGTGAACGGCGGTAAGAGCCAGTACACCGGTACTCTGGAGCAGGTAGCTGTTCTTCTGGAGAAGATGGGTACGGACGAGGATCAGATCGCCCGCAACCTGAAGACCCTGAAGGATAACGTGGGTACCATGGGTACATGGCTGACCAATGTATCCAATCAGTCCCTGGAAGTGGACTATATCCAGATCCAGGGTGCATCTGCCGAACTGCCGAAGGCAAAGGCCAACTTCTTTGAGAGCATCTGGCACGAATTGAAGATGTTCTTCGGAAGCTTCTTCGCTGATTATAACACCCTGGGCGGCGAAGAGAAGGGCGGCGACGCTGTAACCGCATGGATGGTTACCGGCCGTGACCAGGCTACCATCATGCGTAATCTGGTGGACGATAAGTTTACTCCCGAAAGCGGCATCGGCGTCGATCTGAAGCTGGTTGCCGGCGGTACTCTTCTTCCTTCCGTTCTCGCAGGCGTTGGTCCGGACGTTGCCCTTGACGGTGCCGATCCGATCCAGTACGCTATTCGTGGTGCGGTTCTTCCTCTGAACGATTTCGATACATTCGACGAAGTATGCGATCGCTTTACCGAGGCAGCTATCATTCCGCTGACTCTGTACGGTAAGACCTACGGTCTGCCCGAGACACAGACCTTCTGGATGATGTTCTACCGTAAGGACATCCTGGCCGATCTGGGCCTGGAAGTTCCCAAGACCTGGGACGAGTTGATGGCTATGGTTCCCGTTCTGCAGTTCAATAACATGCAGATCGGTCTGCCGAATGCCTACGCTCTGTTCATGTATCAGATGGGCGGCCGCCTCTGGGTGGACGACGGTATGAGAGTCAATCTGGACTCCAACCTGGTTCTGGAATCCTTCGAGGATATGTGTAACATGTTTACACAGTACTCCCTGCCTTACACTTACAGCTTTGCAAACCGTTTCAAGACCGGTGAAATGCCTATCGGCGTTGTATCCTACACGGAATACAACCAGATGATCCTCTTCGCAACCGAAATTGCCGGCTTGTGGGAAATGGTTCCGCTGCCCGGTATCGAGGACGAGGCGGGCAATATCAACAACGCATCTCCTTCCACCGTAGCCGCCATCGTTATGATGAAGGGCTGCAAGAACACCGAGAACGCATGGAAGTTCATGGATTGGTGGGTTGACCGCGATTTCCAGGTGGACTACTCCAACGAGCTCGTTGCCATCATGGGTCCTGCGGCTAAGAATGCAACCGCTAACCGCGAGGCACTGGAAGAGCTGCCCTGGTCCTCCAGCGAGTATGAGAACCTGGCGCTGCAGATGAACAACCTCCGCGCCGAGCACGCATACCCCGGCAGCTACATCATCGATCGTTATACCGGATTTGCTTTCCTGGATGCCTACAATAAGATGCTCGATCCTGTAGACTCGCTCCTTAATTACATCAATACGATCAATAAAGAAATCAATCGTAAACGTACCGAGTTCGACTACGAGACTCTGGAGATCGGCCAGACGCTGGCAGAAAAGCGTACGGGCCAGGCCATTGATCTGATGACCGAACTGACCGGATACGATGCAGAAATTGCGGCCGCCACCGCAGCCTTGGAGAACGAGGATGTGGACGCTATGAGAGGCGTGGCTGAGAAGTTCGCAAGATCCGCAAACGATGAAACGCTGGCACAGATCGCGATCTACCTCACCGAGGCAGCCGACGCGCTGGCAACCTACAAACTGTACGAATAATCCCGATTCGAAAATTCTGATTAAGGAGAAAAGCAATGTCAAAGAAAGTCGCTTCACAGACTGCGACACGCACCGAGATGACAAAGGCGCAGTGGACATGGTTCCAGATGAAACAGCATAAGGTTGCTTATTTCATGGTTGCGCCCTTCATGATCATCTTCCTGATCTTCACGGTTATCCCGGTCGTTGCATCGCTCTTTCTGAGTTTGACAACATTTAATATGTTGCAGACCCCGAAATTCATCTTCCTCGATAACTACGTTACTTTGTTCCTCGACGATGATCTTTGGATCACCGCTCTGAAGAATACATTGATCTTCGCCGCTATCGTTGGTCCCGCATCCTATATTCTTTCCTTCCTGGTTGCGTGGTTCATCAACGAGCTCCCGCCTAAGATTCGTGCCATCGTTACTCTGATCTTCTATGCGCCCTCCATTTCCGGTAACGCATACCTGATCTGGCAGACGCTGTTCGCCAGCGACTCCTACGGCTGGGTCAACGGTAAACTCCTCTCCTGGGGTTTGATCGATGCTCCTATTCTGTGGTTCCAGAACGAAAAATACGTTATGGGCCTCTGTATTGTGGTCGCACTGTGGACCTCCCTCGGTACCTCCTTCCTGTCCTTTATCGCAGGTCTGCAGGGTATCGATTCGGCACAGTTTGAGGCCGCTGCCGTGGACGGTATCAAGAACCGTTGGCAGGAGCTCTGGTACGTAACCCTGCCGAACATGCACTCTCAGCTGCTCTTCGGTGCGGTGCTTTCCATCACCGGTGCATTCAGCTTCGGCGGTATCGTAACCACCCTGGCAGGTCATCCGTCCGTAAACTACGTAGCATATACGATTTCTCACCATCTGAATGAGTATCAGAATACCCGTTGGGAAGTTGGTTATGCCTCCGCTATATCGTTTGTATTGTTCCTGATGATGATCGGATCCAATATGGCGATATCCAAACTGCTTTCAAAGGTGGGACAGTGATATGGCAAAGAAATTAAGAACAAGAAAACATCGCGTTGTCCTTAACCGCAGTGCCGGCGGCGACACCGTGATCAGTATCATCCTCACCATTTTCGGCGCATTCATGTTTCTCCCCATGCTGTACATCCTGATGAACTCCGTAAAGCCTATGGCTGAGTTGTGGATCTACCCGCCCCGCTTCTACGTGGTTTCTCCCACCCTGGGCAACTTCAAGAGCTTGTTCAGCCTGATGGGCGACTCCTGGGTGCCCTTCTCCCGTTACATCTTCAATACGGTGTTCATCTCCGTAGTCGGTACATTCGGTAACCTGATGCTTTCCTCCATGGCCGCTTACGCGCTGGCTAAGATCCCCTTCCCGGGTCACAAGTGGATGTTCAAGCTGATCCGTACCGCGCTGATGTTCTCCTCTACGGTTACCAGCATCGCTAACTTCATCACCATGTCCATTCTGGGCTGGGTTGATACCTACTGGGCAATCATTATCCCCGCGTTCGGTTCTACCTTGGGTCTGTACCTGATGAAACAGTTCATGGACTCCAACGTATCCTCCGCAGTTCTGGAGAGTGCCCGTCTGGACGGTGCTTCCGAGATGAAGACCTTCTGGACCATCGCCATGCCTATGGTTAAGCCCGCATGGCTGACTCTGATCATCTACTGCTTCCAGGGTCTGTGGAACGCAGGCGCATCCCCCTATGTGTACAGCGAAGAGCTGAAGACACTGAACTACGCAATCGGCCAGATCACCGCCGGCGGTGTTGCCCGTGCAGGCGCCAGCGCAGCTGCAACGGTGGTCATGATGATGGTTCCTATCCTCGTATTCGTTATTTCCCAGAGTAACATCATCGAGACGATGGGTTCCAGCGGTATGAAGGACTAAGGAGGTAATAATAATGAAGAGATTATCACAGGTTCTGCTTACCGTTCTGGCACTGCTGATGATGCTGACCACCGTGGTCGGCGCAGCAGCCCCCTACGCAACCTATACATATTCTTCCACCAAGTTCGTTTTGAACTCCCCTGAGGCCTATGTCCCGGATATGGTGGTGAATTCCAGCTACATGGGCCTGACAAAGGCGCTGGACGATCCCCGCGATCTGTTTGTAGGTCCCGATGAAAACGTTTATCTGGTAGATGCAAAGAACGCGCGCGTGATTTGCCTGGACAAATACCTGAAAGTTCGCTTTGAGATCGCTACCTTCGTGAACTCCCACGGTGTTCCGGACAGCTTCTCCGATCCTTCCGGCGTGTTTGTCAATGACAAGTACATCTACGTTTGTGACTCCAACAACAACCGTATCGTTATGTTCCATCTGGACGGCACCTTCTATAAGGTGATCCCCCAGCCAGTCAGCGACCTCTTCGACGAGGGCGCGATCTACAAGCCGGTAGCGGTTGCCGTTGACTCCTACGGTCGTCTGTTCGTTGTTTCCTCTACTACCTATCAGGGTATCATCGTTATGAGTGACGACGGTGGATTCCACGGATTTATCGGTGCTGCCAAGGTTGAGATTTCTCCCATCGAGATCCTCTGGAGAAACCTCCAGACCGATGCACAGCGTGAGCTGAGCTCCGCGTACATCCCCACGGAGTACAACAACATCACCATCGATGAAGACAACTTCATCTACATCACCACCGATGCCCCCACCGATTCTGAACAGATGAAATCTATTCAGAACAAGAGCGGTGAAAATGCCGCTGTTAAGAAGTTGAATGCTTCCGGTGCGGACGTTATGAGACGTAACGGCTTCTTCGGCCCCGGCGGTGAGGTAGCTCCCTCCACTTCTTCGCTGAATGCCATCACCGGTGCTTCCCGTATCATTGATGCGGCCGTTGGTCCTGAGGGAACCTGGTCCATCATCGACGAAAAGCGTTCCAAGGTGTACACCTACGATAAAGACGGCGCCTGCCTCTTCATCTTCGGTGATAAGGGTATCCAGACCGGTAACATCGAGAACATCGAGGCGATCGCTTATCAGGGATCCAAGATCCTGCTTCTGGATAAGAGCAAGGACTGCATCACGGTATACCGCCGCACCGAGTACGGTGATCTGCTGATCGATGCGCTGGCTCACCAGAATGCCCGTATTTACGACGTGGCTATCGACGACTGGACGGAGATCCTGAAGCGTAACAACAACTACGACGCAGCGTATATTGGAATCGGTAAGGCGCTGTACCGCAGCGGTGACTACGAAGAGGCTATGGAATACTACCGTGCCGCATTCGATACCACCAACTACTCCAACGCGTTCAAGGAAGTTCGTAAGGGAATCCTCTCCAAGTGGCTGGTTGTTCTGGTCATCGGCGTGGTTCTCGTATGTGTCCTGATCGGTAAATTCTTCGGCTACGCCGGCAAGATCAATAAGAAGGCACAGCTGAAGGTGGGACGCAAGAGTCTGAAGGAAGAGATGCTGTATCCCTTCCACCTGATCTTCCATCCCTTCGACGGTTTCTGGGATCTGAAGCACGAAAAGCGCGGTTCCGTCCGCAGTGCGTTCCTGATCCTGGTGATTACCATCGCCGCGTTTACCTACCAGGGTGTGGGTACCGGATATATCTTTAATCCCCGTCAGAGTGGTTATCTGAACATCTTCGGCCAGATCCTGTCCGTAAGCGTACCGCTTCTTCTGTGGGTTGTGGCAAACTGGTGTCTGACCACCCTGTTCGAGGGCGAAGGCAGCCTGAAGGATATCTTCGTGGCCGCTTGCTACTCCCTCACTCCTATGCCGCTTCTCATCATTCCCTCCGTTATCCTGTCCAACGTTCTGGCAGCATCGGAGGTGCAGATCATCAATCTGCTCGTGGATGTGGCATTCATTTGGATGTTTGTCCTTTTGTTCCTCGGTATGATGGTCACCCATGACTACTCCATGCTGAAGAACGTGGCAACGACCGTTGGTACGATTGTCGGTATGGCATTTATCATGTTCCTGGCGCTTCTGTTCTCCAGCTTGATGGCGAAGATCGTCGGCTTCATTTCCGGCATTATCGTAGAAATAAATTACCGCATGTAACCGGGGGAAAGGAGAGAATAAAATGAATATGAAACGAATCACATCCGCTGTCCTGTCCCTGGTCATGGCACTCGGTGCCATTGTTCCCGCGTCCATTCAGCCCGTTTCCGCTGCGTGGGAGGATAAAGTTGATAGTGATGGCAAGCCCATCATTAAGTATACAACCGATGCCTACACCGATCCGGAAGCTAAGCTGGCGGACATGATCATGGTAAGAGAGCAGAACGGTCACCAGATCTGGTTTGAGGAATTCACCGGTGAGATCGCCTATAAGGATCTCGCCAGCGGACAGATCCTCTTCTCCAATCCGTGGGACATTGCTGCTACTTACAATAAGGCAACAGACAGCACCAAAGCCCAGCTGCTTTCCCAGCTTATCATTACCTTCACCGACAACGGCGCGCAGAAAACCATGTACAGCTACACGGAAGCTGCACTCCGCGGTCAGATTACCTACAAGAACATCAAGAACGGTGTTCGCGTTGAGTACATGATGGGTGAGGAAAAGACCACCCGTCTGGTACCCCGTATGATTGAAAAATCCCGTTTTGAGAAGTTGATCCTGGAGCCTATCAAGGACGACTTCCAGTGGGGTAAGGTTGAGTCATTCTACTCTCTGAAGGACCCCTTTGATCCTTCTCTGACCGACCGTCAGATCATCGAGATGCAGACCGCATTCCCCGCAACCCAGACCATGGCGATCTACACCTACTCCGACAACGCCTCGGCAAAAGAGAAAAAGACGGTTGAAAACATCATCAAAACCTGGTGTACCGAGTACTCCTATGAAGAACTGGAGTATGACCACGACATGACCGGTTATTCCGGCGATGACGCTGCTCCGCCGCTCTTCAAGCTGGCTATCGAGTATACCATCACTCCCGACGGCGATCTGGAAGCCAGACTTCCCGCCAACGGTATCCGTTTCGACGAATCTGCTTACCAGCTGAAGACTGTGGCACTTCTGCCCTACTTCGGCGCCGGCAGCAATGCCTACACCGGCTACACCATGATCCCCGACGGCAGCGGTACGCTGATCCGTTACGAGGATGTTAAGGGCGGTTACAATGTTTCCGGTCAGATGTATGGCGCGGACTACGCATACCATACCATCTCCAATCAGCATACCCAGACCATGAGATGGCCTGTGTACGGTAACGTAACCAACTACGACAAGACATGGAAAGAGGATGTTGAGGTCGTTGTGAGCGAAGAGACTACCGATGCGGACGGAAAGGTTGTTCCTGCAGTTACCGAAACCCAGAAGGTGGAGCGCGAACTGAAGCAGAGCAACGGATTCCTGGCCATCATCACCGAAGGTGACTCCCTCACCTCCCTGATGAGCTCCCACGGCGGTTCCCTCCACTCCTTCAACACCGTATATCCGATCTTTACCCCCCGTCCCAGCGACTCCTATAACTTGGCAGCATCCATTTCTGTTGGTGCCAATACGTCCTGGACCGTGGAGTCCGAGCGTAAGTACACCGGCAGCTACCGCATCCTGTTCAAGATGCTGACCGATGACAAGGTTGCTGAGGCAAACAATCTGACAAACACCTACAGCGCCGATTATGTGGGTATGGCGAAGGCTTACCGCGATTATCTGTATCAGAACGGTGCTCTGACTGCCCTGGCGGATACCACCGATAATACCCCGCTGTACATCGAAACCTTCGGTTCTACCGTTACTACCAAGCGCGTGCTGTCCTTCCCCGTGGAAGTGGATGTTCCCCTTACCACCTTTGAGGACATCAAGGCTATGTATGACGAACTTACCGAGATGGGTGTAGGCCGCATCAACTTCCGCCTGACCGGCTATGCCAACGGCGGTATGTATGCCACCATGCCTTACCATCTGAAGTGGGACGACGTGGTCGGCGGCGCGGATGGATTCCGCGATCTGATCGCCTACTCCAATGAGAAGAACTTCGGTATCTTCCCGGACTTCGACTTTGCGTATATGGGTTACTCGGAATTCGGCGATGGCGTAAACCTCCGCAAGCATGCGGTTAAGACCATCGACGATCGTTACACCAGCAAGAGAAACTATGACGCGGCTACCCAGTCCTTCAGCAGTATATTCAGCCTCTGCATTTCTCCCTCTGTGTACGAGTACTTCTACAACAAGTTCGCATCCAACTATGCGAAGTATGAGCCCAAGTCCATTTCCGTTTCCACTCTCGGTACGGATTTGAACTCCGACTTCGACGAGGATGAGCCTTACAACCGCGAGGACTCCAAGAGGTTCACCATGGAAATCCTCCAGAAGATCGATGCGGATTACGAGAATGTGATGGTCAACGGCGGTAACGCATATACCCTGCCGTACGCAAACCACATCGCGTTCATCGCAACCGACAGTTCCCGCTATCTCCAGGCCAGCGAGGCCATCCCGTTCATCGGTATGGTTCTCCACGGATCCAAGTACTTCTCCGGTTCTCCCATCAATATGGAAGGCGATATCAAGTCTGCTATCCTGAAGGCGATTGAAAACGGCTCCAGCCTGTATTTCATCCTCTCCAAACAGAACACCAGCCTTCTGAAGGAAGATATGCTGCTCAGTGCATACTACTCCGTTTCCTACGATATCTGGAAGGATGAAGTGGTTGAGCACTACACCACCCTGAACGAAGTTACCAAGGATCTGCAGACCTCTATGATCGTGGATCATGAGTTTGTATTTGCAGAGCGTATCCCCGACGCCGATGAGATTGCAGCCGATGAGGCAGCGGTTCTGAAGGCGGAAGAGGAAGCGCAGGCGGCTCAGGCCAAGAAGAAGGAAGAGCAGGAGCGTGAGCGTCTGTTCGCCGAGCTCCACGGCCTGACCTATGTGGCTCCTGTGGAAACACCGGAAGAGGATGTTACGGACGACACCACGGATGAAACCGAATCCGCAGAGGATGAGGCACCCGAGTATGTGAAGACCAAGTACACCACCACAGCCGGATCCGTTGTCCGCGTTGAGTACGAAGGCGGCGTAAACTTCCTTCTGAACTACAACTCGTTCGACATCACCGTTGTATATAACGGCACTACCTACACCATCGAAGCTCTGGGCTTCGTACGAATCGACTGAGAAAGGGGAGTTACATAATGAGTGCAAAAGTGAAAAACAATGATCTGTTCGCCTCTACCGGTCGAAAGAAAAAGCGCGGCGCATCTCTGGACGTGAGAAAAGCACGTGCTGGCTGGTGGTTCGTAATGCCCTTTATCCTCGGTTTCCTGCTGCTGTATCTGCCGATCATCTACGACTCCATCAAGTACAGCTTCCACGATATCCGCATGCTGACGGGCGGCGGTTTCAAGTTGGATTGGGTTGGCTTTGAGAATTACAGCAACGCTCTCTTTGTAGACCCGAACTTCGTACAGAAATTGGGCGAAGGTGTTACCCAGCTCATTCTGGACATTCCTGCTATCGTTATCTTCTCTCTGTTCGTTGCGATCTTGCTGAATGGCAAGATCGCCGGACGAGCAGCGTTCCGTGCGATCTTCTTCATCCCTGTACTTCTGACCACCGGTCTGATTGCAGAGATCGACGCCTCCAACACCCTCGCCAACTACATGGGCGACTCGGAAGGCATTGACACCGGTTCCGGCGAGAGCCAGGTGGCCGAGATCGTGTCCGTCATGGATATCGAATTGCTGTTCCGGGATATGATGATCGGTACCGAGCTGGTTAAGTATGTTGCAGAGTTGGTTAACAACATCTTCAACATCATCAACCGCTCCGGTGTACAGATGCTGATCTTCCTCTCCGGACTGCAGTCCATCTCCCCGGCCATCTACGAGTCCTGCTCCATCGACGGCGCGAGCGGATGGGAAACCTTCTGGAAGATCACCCTTCCCATGGTAAGCCCGATGATCCTGGTAAATGCCGTGTATACGGTCATCGACTCCTTCACATCTTCGAGCAATACCGTCATGAAGTATATCGAATCCCAGAGCCCGACGGCTTACGGTGACCCGATCACATCGGCCATGTCCTGGATGTACTTCCTCATTGTCATCCTGATGATTGCCGCTGTAGCCGGTCTGGTTGGTGCATTCGTGTTCTACCAGAGAAAAGACTAAGAAAGGAGGCACGTTTTTATGAATCATGTTGAAACAACTACCAAAATTACCAAGGAAACCAAGAATCGCATCCGTGTGGACTTTGAACGTACTCCTTTGATGGAACGTCTGAAGGCGAAATTCGTAAACACCTTCTTCTTCAAGAAGGTCCTGGTTTACCTTTTCAAGTTCCTGTTCCTGCTCGGTATTTCCTACGTAATCCTGTTCCCGTTCTATTCGAAGATCGCGTCCTCCTTCATGAGTCCCAGCGACTTCGTAGACGTAACGGTTCGTTTGATCCCCAAACAGCCGACTCTCGGCACCTACAAAGCCATCATTGCTGACAACGGCTACGGCATGGCCTTCCTGAATACGCTGCTCCTCTCCGGAGCCTGCGCTATTCTGCAGACCTTCGTTTGCTGCGTGGTTGGTTACGGTTTCGCGAAGTTTAGATTCAAGGGTAACGGTCTTCTGTTCCTTCTGGTTATCTTTACGATGGTCGTTCCTCATTCCACGATCCAGTTGTCCATGTTTATGAAGTTCCGTTACTTCGATATCTTCAAGATTGGCGAAGTCGGCGGTCTGTTCAATCTGCTGGGCGGCGGTATCTTCGAATGGATCAACATCCTGCCTGATACCTCCATCAGTTTGCTGAACACCATGTGGCCTCTGATCATCATGTCCGCCACCGGCCTGGCATTCAAGAACGGACTGTACATCTTCATGCTCCGTCAGTTCTTCAAGGGCGTTCCGGATGAACTGGAAGAGTCCGCATATCTGGACGGCTCCGGCGTGTTCAGAACCTTCTTCCAGATCATTCTTCCCCTGTCTGTGCCCATGCTGATCACGGTCTTCATGTTCGCATTCTCCTGGCAGTGGACGGATAACTTCTACTCCGAAGTGTTCTACACCATCGGCGGACCCACCCTGATGCCCGATATCATCAAGGTGCCCAAGTCCCTGGATACCAAGTATGCGGGCGAAAACATGTACGTTGCCGCTATCCGCAATACTTGTGGTATTCTGATTCTGCTCCCCCTGCTGATTCTCTACTCCTTCATGCAGAGATACATCATCCAGGGTATCGAGCGCTCCGGTATCACCGGCTAATACAAAAGCAAAAGGCAAAGCGTTTCGCTTTGCCTTTTCTTTTACCCAAATCATGACCACCGGTTCAACCGGTGGTTTGCACAGCCCCTATAAGGGGCTATTACCGGCTTAACCCCTAAAAGGGGCACCGAGCTATATTATCGCATCACACGCACTGCAACCCATAAACGGGTAGTTCCACACCAAGGCTCCCTTGTGGCGAGAAACAGGTTTCTCGAGGAGCTGTCAACCGACTTCGACGATGCGAGTTGGCATTCGCCAACTCGAAATGTCGCGGTGACTGAGGGATTGTCACAACCCCTCCGAGCAAAATCAATAGAGTTTGCTCACCTCCCCTTACACAGGGGAGGCTTTTTTATTGCTCCGCTCCCTTTCTTCCCCCGGTAAAACAGGGGGGGATTTCCACGCCTTAAAGGCACCCAACAAAAAACCGGAGTGACGTTTTTGTCACTCCGGTTCGTTTTGTTTATTTCAGCATTCCCATGAGGATTTCCTCGGCTGCGTTCAATGCCTCGGCGATCTTGGAGATATCCCGCCCGCCGGAGGTGGCGCTGTCGGGACGTCCGCCGCCCTTACCGCCGGTAACGGCGCTGACGGCTCTCAACAGATTGCCCGCATGGGCACCGGCCTTCACGGCATCGGCGCCGCAGACAGCCAGGAAGTTCAGTTTTTCACCCTCGTGAATGGCGATTACGCCGACCGCATCGGGCGTTTCCTTCAAGGTGTCGCACAGGGATCGTGCCGCATCCATGGACATAGCGCCCATATCCGCGGTGATCAGGGATACAGATCCCACCGCTTTGGCGGAGGAGCGGAGCGCATCCAACTTGGTGGAGGCGATCTTCGCGTTCAGGGATTCGATCTGACGTCGCTCCTCCTTCAGCTCATTCTGCAGCTGGGATGCACGCTTGGGCAGATCGGCGGTGTTGGCCGCCTTCAGTTCCTTGGCAGTTTCCGCGATCAGAGCATCCTTCTGCGCCATCAGGTGCAACACACCCTGGCCGGTGACAGCCTCAATACGGCGTACGCCGGCGGCAACGGATGCCTCGGATACGATCTTGAACAGACCGATGTTGCCGGTGTTGGTGCAGTGGGTACCGCCGCACAGTTCCGTGGAGAACTCGCCCATCTTAACCATACGGACGATCTTGCCGTACTTCTCGCCAAACAGTGCCATAGCACCGCTCTGACGGGCGGTCTCGATATCGGTCTCCAGCGTGGTGATTCCCTCAGCGGCAAGAATGTGTGTGTTCACCAATGCCTCAACCGCCGCGATTTCCTCAGCGGTCAGTGCGGCAAAGTGGGTGAAGTCAAAGCGGCAGATCTCCTCGCTTACGTAGGAGCCGGCCTGCTCTACATGATCGCCCAGCACGGAGCGCAGAGCGGCCTGCAGCAGATGGGCCGCGGAGTGGTTGCGCATGATGGCGTGGCGGCGATCGGAGTTGACGTGTGCCTTCAGCGTGTCGCCCACGCGGATAATGCCGTTGTTCAGATTACAGATGTGGAGGAAGATGCCGTCGGTCTTCTTGGTGTCCAGCACCAGTGCCATAGTGTCGGGACCGTACACGGAGCCCTCGTCACCGACCTGGCCGCCGCCCTCACCGTAGAAGGGGGTCTTGTCCAGGATCAGAGTGAATTCGCCCTCGGAAACCTCGTCCACCGTGCCCTCGTCCACCAGGATCGCCAGCACTTTTGCGTCGCAGCAATCCGTGGTGTAGCCGACAAACTCGGTCTTGGACAGGCCTTCCAGCAGATCCTTCGAGGAATCGGCCCAACCGCTGATGTTGCCGCGGGCGGCTCTCGCACGGTCCCGCTGTTCCTTCATCAGAGTGGCAAAGGTTTCCTCGTCGATCTTCAGATGGCTTTCCTCGGCGATCTCACGGGTGAGATCGATGGGGAATCCAAAGGTATCGTACAGCTTGAATACATCCTCGCCGGAGATGGTGTCGGCGTTCTTTTCCACCGCGGTGCGGATCAGATCGGAGAGGATGGACAGACCGGCGTCGATGGTGGCGTCAAATCGCTCCTCCTCCATGGAGAGGACGCGGCGGATATAGTCCGCGCGGGTGTTCAATTCCGGATAACCGTCGCAGCTTTCGGCGATGGCTACGTTCACCATATCGATTAGGAACGGGCGGTTTATGCCCAGCAGCTTTCCGTGACGGCAAGCGCGGCGGATGATGCGGCGCAGCACGTATCCGCGGCCCTCATTGGAGGGAATAACACCGTCGCTGATCATGAACATAGCGGAACGGGTGTGGTCGGTGATCACGCGGATGGAAATATCGTCGTTCTTATCGTCGCCGTACTTTTTGCCGGCGATCTCGCAAACCTTGTTGATAACGGCACGGATGGAGTCCACCTCAAACATGTTGTCCACGCCCTGCATTACGCATGCCAGGCGCTCCAGACCCATACCGGTGTCGATGTTCTTCTGGGCAAGCTCGGTGTAGTTGCCCTGACCGTCGTTGTTGAACTGGGAGAATACGTTGTTCCAGATCTCCATGAAGCGGTCGCAGTCACAGCCGGGCCGGCAATCGGGCTTGCCGCAGCCGTATTTGATGCCGCGGTCGAAATAGATTTCGGAGCAGGGGCCGCAGGGACCGGTGCCGTGCTCCCAGAAATTGTCGGCCTTGCCGAGGCGGGTGATCTGCTCTTCCGGTACGCCCAGCTTCTTCGTCCAGATTTCAAAGGCTTCCTCATCGTTTTCGTAGATGGAGGGCCACAGAAGATTGGCGGGGATGTCCAGCCACT
Source organism: Clostridia bacterium (assembly GCA_017468385.1). Lineage (GTDB taxonomy): Bacteria > Bacillota > Clostridia > Oscillospirales > CAG-272 > SIG701. Next base: position 4,989 of record JAFUIQ010000031.1, on the reverse strand, counting down.
CGGGAGAGGTCAAAAACTCCCATGCCCAGGTGAGGGCCTCTTCCTTGAAATAATCGCCGAAGGAGAAGTTTCCCAGCATCTCAAAATAGGTGCCGTGGCGGGCGGTGTGACCCACACGCTCCAGATCGGGGGTGCGGATGCACTTCTGGCAGGTGGTTACGCGATTGCGGGGCGGGGTAACCTCACCGGTGAAGAATTTCTTCATCGGTGCCATACCGGAGTTGATGAGGAGGAGGGATTTGTCGCCCTGGGGGATCAGCGGGTAGCTGGGCAGGCGCAAATGTCCTTTGGATTCAAAAAACGAGAGATATTTTTCTCTCAAGTCATTCAGAGAGGTCCACTGCATGGAAATAACTCCTTTGCTTTGCTGATATATAATGGATTTTATATCATAGTAATACAGTTTATTATAGCACGCCGCGCGGTGCATGTCAACGAAAGGAGACGAAAATATGCCCACTTCCGGCGGGAATCCGAGAAAAAATGCCGCCGCACGGGAATGCGGCAGCATAATTTTCGTGTTCAGTTTCCGGCGGGGGTCAGGTATTCCTCCAGACACAGCCCGGCGTCGTGTATGGCCTTGGCGTGATAGCGGCCCACATAGCGGTAGTGCCAGGGCTCAAAGGAAATGCCCGTAATGTCCTCCTTCCCCTGGGGGAAGCGGAGAATGAATCCGAATTTCCATGCGTTTTCCGTCAGCCAGGTGTAGGCTTCCTTCTTGGCAAAGGCCACATCAGCAGCACCCAGATTGTGCATGTCACAGCACAGACCGGTCTGATGCTCGCTGGTGCCCGGCCGTGCGGAATAGGTGGCGGTGATGGCCTGGGCCTGGGCCAGCGTCAGGGAAGGATCCTTCTTCATCTCGTTGGCGGTGTACATATTGAACAGGGAAGTCTGGTAGGCGTAGGAGCGATACGCGCTGGTGACGGATACATCCTTGTAGCCCGCCGCCCGCATCTCGATATACAAGGCCTCCAGGGCTTTCGCGGCATACAGACGCATCTGCTGTACGTTGCGCCCATCCTTGCGGGTGTCCGCCAGATCGGTCAGATCCGTGGGCTTGTGAGTCTCGTCCACGGTGTTGTCGTTGTTCACCAGAATGAGATACGCATTCCGATCGGCGGGGTTCATGTATTCCTCATAGGCCGACAGATCGGTAAGGAACGTGACGACCAAATCCTCCTCCGAGGGACCGGGCACGCTGGTGGACGGGATGATGGCACCGGGATCGATGTCGCCCAATTCCGTATCCTCCGGCAGCGGATCCACCGCGGCGGCCCGCTTCAAGGTGAATGCCAGGGCGTCGGGGATCTCATCCGTGTAGGTGCGGGCGATGGATACCGTGTTTCCCTCCCGGGTGAGGGCAATTCCATCCATATATTCCGTGATGAAATCGGCGGGCACCAGATAATGCTCTCCGTGGAGAACAGCCGGACCGCTCAGCCGCACATCCTGTCCGTTGACAGTGGACAGATCGCTATCCCGGCGGAAGATTACGTCCTCCTCCGAGCCGCTGCCGCGGCTGTCTGTTTCATCCCCGGTGGGGATAACGAAGCGCATCTCATCGGCTCCGCCCACGGCCACCAGGCCGAAACGCGATGCCAGATCGCTGAAATCCACGTACAGGACGCCGCCCAGATAGGCCTTATCCTCGGCGAGGGAGATGGAATCGTCGCCGTTGAAGGTGTAGCGGATGGTGGTGGGCTCCGGCGGCGGATCGCTGTGGTTGAAATACAGAGCGAATCCTACGCAGGCCACCACGGCCAGCAAAAGAAGAATCACAAAAAAGACCAGAACACGGCCCCAGAAGATCTGCACCTTCCGCTTGCGCCGGGCCTCGCGGCGGCGTTTTTCCGCCATCTGCCGCTCATAGGCCGCCTTGCGGCGGGCGTAATCCTGGGATGCGTCCCGCCGGACACGGGGAGGATTCTGCGGGTTCGCCCGGGGATTCGGCGCACCTTGCGCCATCGGCCGCCGATGGCCGTTTGGCGGACGGCGGGGCGGTTGGGGGTTGTATTGCATGGCGGCCCTCCTTATTTCGTTTCGCAGATCATGAAGAACGGAGAGGTGGGGGAGTTCAGCAGCTTGAACTTGGCCACAGTCATTTTGTAACGCGAGAGGGTAGAGAAGTACTTGGTCAATTCCTCCCCTTCCGCCGCTCCCTCGGGATGACCGGGATATACCGCCACCAGAAGGATGGCATCCTTTCCCAGCATGCCCACCGCGTTTTCCACGGCGGGAAGGGTGGTTTCCCGCATGGTGGTCAGGGATTTGTTGCCGCTGCCCGGCATGTATCCCAGATTGAACATCCCCGCCTTGATGGGCTCATGGATGAACTCCGGCGCCCGGTGGTGGGACGCGCAGATCAGACGGTAATTCTCGGGGCAGCCCTCCGCCTTGAGGGTTGCCTCCGTGCTGATCAGCGCCTGGGGCTGAATATCAAAGGCGGTCACACGGCCGGTGGGCCCCACGGTTTTGGAGAGAAACGCGGTGTCATGGCCGTTGCCCATGGTGAAATCCACCGCCACATCTCCCTCGCGGAGATGGGACAGGATAAAATATTTCTGCAGTGCAAGCAAATCTACCATTATTAAAATATCCTCATTTTAGATTCCGATAAGAGTATTGTACAACGGGTAAGAAAAAAAGTCAAGGGCACGGGAGGACGCAAAATGCATGAAAAAGCGAGAAAATCGAAGAAAATGAAAGAAACACATGGTGTAAATGAAAAAAGTTTGAAAAAATCGAAAAAAGGTATTGACAGAGCAGGGGGAAAGTGCTATAATCATGCATGCTGAAAAAATATCAATCAATTTTCGGAGGAACGCTATGTCCACTTTTATGGCAAAGAAAGAAACCGTTGAGCGCAAGTGGTACGTACTCGACGCGGCCGGCAAGCCGCTGGGTAAGACTGCGGTCGCGGCTGCCAATATTCTGCGCGGCAAGCACCGTCCTGAGTTCACCCCCCATGTTGACTGCGGTGAATTCGTTATCATCATCAACGCAGATAAGGCTGTTCTGACCGGCAACAAGCTGCAGAACAAGTATCACTACCATCATTCCGGCTACATCGGCGGTATGAAGAAGGTTCAGTACAAGACTTTGATGGCAACCAAGCCCGAGTTGGCTATGCAGTACGCTGTTAAGGGTATGCTGCCCCACAACTCCATCGGTGACAAGGCCATCACCCGTTTGAAAGTATACGCTGGTTCCGAGCACAAGCAGCAGGCTCAGAATCCCACCCCGTATGAAGTAAAGTAAGAAAGGACGAGTATAAAGATGTATACAAGTGCTAAGCCCTATTTTTACGGTACGGGCAGAAGAAAGAGCTCCGTTGCGCGTGTACGCGTATATCCCGGTTCCGGTTCCATCACCATCAACGGTAAGGACATCGATCAGTACTTCGGTCTGGAGACCTTGAAGCTGATCATCAACCAGCCGTTTGAGGTTACCGGCACTATGGGCAAGTTTGACATCGTTGCCAACGTAAACGGCGGCGGTATGTCCGGCCAGGCAGGTGCCATCCGTCACGGTGTTGCCCGTGCACTCCTTCTCGCAGATGAGACCTTCCGTGCTCCTCTGAAGAAGGCCGGCTTCCTGATGCGTGACCCCAGAATGAAGGAGAGAAAGAAGTACGGTCTGAAGGCCGCACGTCGCGCTCCTCAGTTCTCCAAGAGATAATTTATTATTTCTTATATACAAAAAGCTCTGCTTTGGCAGAGCTTTTTGTGTTTTATGGGGCGGTTCAATTTGTAAAGAATTGAGCCGTCCTATTTACATTATAGATGCTTTATGGTATAACTACTTTGGGTAGTTATCTACTCGATAAACTTGAATTTGACGGTCAAATCCACTCTACCAACGGTTTACTTCTCCTCACTAAACCAACGGTGGGTGTACTTTATGTGATATAGCAGTTATACTGTATGCGAAAGGAGGCAGTCTATGAACCAAATTAAAATCGGAAGATTTATTGCCGAGTGCAGAAAACGGAAAAACTTAACGCAAATGCAGTTGGCAGAAAAACTGGGCATCACCGATAAAGCAGTATCCAAGTGGGAGCGTGGCGTGGCAATGCCAGACACTTCGATAATGCTTGAACTCTGTGATATTCTTTGCATCAGTGTAAACGAATTATTAAGTGGGGAGAAAATCAATATGGAAAACAATAATCAGAAAAACGAACAACTTTTGCTTGATATGGCGAAAGAATTAGAGAAGAAAAACAAAACAGTTTGGTCTTCTATGTGGGCAATTATGATTGTAAGTATGACCGCCCTCATTGCAGGTATCTTTATTGCCGCATTTTTGATTCCTGAAGGAGTGTGGCAGCTTGTTACAATTCTTTGTGTTTGTGTTTTGTTTTTGATACCGTGCTTTTATGCTTTAAAGCTGGAAGTGAGTGTGGGTGCCTATAAGTGCCAAAATTGCGGTTACGAAATTGTGCCAACCTATAAAGAAGTAATGATGGCAATGCACAGAGGATTTACACGTCACTTGCTGTGCCCTAAATGCAACAAACGTACTTGGTGCAAGAAAGTAATAAACAAATAATTTTCAAATTGTGAGAGTGTCAAATTCCAATTTGTCGAGCTGAATGGGCGTTTAATGTGGTGTGATTTTGGTGCAAATTTGGTGCAACACTTTATGCGATGATACTCACGATATTCACGATATCGCACGAAATCACACGATAAAGCTACGATATCAAACGATATTACACGATATTCACGATATCAAACGGTACTCTCAAAACTCCAAGAGATAAGAAAACAACACCCACAAACGTGTTATCCGGCATCCATTGCATTGGCAGCGGGTGCCGTTTTCTTTATTTATTCACATTATTGTGATATAATGATACCAATTCGATAAACTTGAATTTGTAGGTGCGTGCAATGAACCTAATAGAATTAACTCACAAGAACGATATTTTACAAACATATGAGATTTACAAACACTGTATGTTTATGCCTACCGAAGAAAAGT
>JAFUIQ010000016.1 GCA_017468385.1 Clostridia bacterium | reverse complement strand
CTTTTCCTCATTCACGAACTCCAGCACCGTGTCCTGGGACAGCTCCAGACAGCAGTTCGCCCGTACCACCAGCGTGTCCGAGAGCACGTATCGGCCGCCGGGCACGTGTACGATGCGGTTCTCTGCCAGCGCCTGCCGGAACGCCTCCGTGTCATCCGTTGCGCCGTCGCCCGCCGCACCGTAATCCTTCGGCGTGGCTGGCACATCCACCAAATCGGCCGCGGCGGCGGCAATCTCTGCCTTGTCCACATCGGTCAAAACGTAATCCTTGCCCTGCGGTCCCTGCGGACCGGGAGCACCGTCGAAATCGCCGCGTTTGGCGGCCGCCAGCAGTTCGCTTGTGGCAGATTTCGCTGCTTTGGTCGCTTCTTTTGCGTCGTGCATGGTGAGTGTGATCCAATCCTTGGCCGCTTCCGGCGGCTCTTCACCCACCTTCAGGGCTTCGCTGACGATGCACGGGAAGCGCACGGATTTTCCGATTACATCGCCCTCCGTGATCCACAATTCCAACTCACCGCTTCCTGCCACCGCCGCTTCGGCAGCGGTGATTGTCCAGTGGGCCGTCGTGCCCTGCACGCGGATGTTTACCGGGTACACCTGATTGTCCGGCCGACGATAGACGCCGGTGATCTCACCGCGGGGGTACTCCGCCACCCACTTGCTTACATCAAAGGAAAACGTGCGGAACGCGTTCTCGCCGGTATGCCCGATACGGAGTATGCTGTGATTCTTTTCTATGGTTTCCATATATGAATTCCTTTCTTTTAAAGGGAAATTCGCGGCGATCGAATGTGTGACGGGTGGATGATGCCTGGTTTCTTTCGCCGCGTGAGAACAGCATACCATGTGCGGCGCGGATATACAATCCGATTTCCCCCGCTGTGAGAATTTCTCTTGCAAATTCTCACAGATTGTGATATAATGAGACGCGAGGTGAAAGAATATGCTGAAAGAACGATTGAAAGAATTGCGGCGCCGGGAAGGAATCACCCAGACCGAATTGGCCCGTGCGCTCCAGGTGTCCGTGGGTGCCGTGGGCAATTGGGAAAGCGGCAAGCGAAGTCCGGATATACATATGCTGAACCGGATCGCCGACGGCTTCCACGTCAGCGTGGATTACCTGACCGGCCGCATCTCCTCCCCCCATGAGCACGGCAAGGAAAGGGAAGTCCATCCGCTGCCCCGGACGTACCGGGTGCCTCTGCTGGGGGATATCGCCTGCGGCGATCCGATCCTGGCAGCCGAACAGGCGGAGGAGATGGTGGCGGTGCCCCTGGATATCACGGCGGATTTCTGCCTGCGGTGCCGCGGCGACAGCATGATCGGCGCCCGGATTCTGGAGGGGGATCTGGTGTATGTCCGCCGGCAGGAAACGGTGGATGACGGACAGATCGCCGCTGTGCTGATCGGACAGGAGGCCACTTTAAAGCGGGTGTACCGGGGTGGGAGAAATCTAATTCTGCAGGCGGAAAATCCCGCCTATAAGCCGATCATTCTGACGCCCGACACCGGGGAGGAGATCCGTATTCTCGGGCTGGCAGTAGCGTTTGTCAGCCGGCTCCGATAAAAGGTGGCTGCGTGGGATATTTATACAGCGAAATTGAATATTTTCTCAATTAAGGCGGAACCATGGCAAAAGCACCATTTCCCGCGGAAGTATTTCAGCGCTTTTTGTTTCACTATCTCAAAATGGGGCGGAGAAGTGGGACATGGCGGCTCTATGAAGCGATGGCAAAGGCGGGGAATTGTGTGCAAATTGCAGGTCTGGCCGAAAGAGAAATCAATAATTATGCAGAAAAAATTGAAAAAATATTCAAAATCCTATTGACATTTGATGATAACTGATGTATAATTTCATCCGTAAAGAATGAAACACCGGAGATTTTCCTCCGGATTGCGCAAGATTTTGTATTTGTTACATTGGGAAAGGATATTGTATCATGAAAAAGATTATTGCATTTTTGATGGCAGCTCTTATGCTGTCCCTGTGCCTGGCAGGCTGCGGTGCCAAGGGCAAAACCCTGGCTGACGTAGAGGCGGCAGGCAAACTCGTTGTGGCTACCAGCCCTGACTTCCCTCCCTTTGAGAGCCTGGAGGGCGGCGAGGTTGTCGGTATTGAAGTGGACGTTCTGAAGTTGATCTGCGAGGAACTGGGCGTTCAGCTGGATATCGTGCAGATGGACTTCGATTCTGTTCTGCTGGGTGTGCAGTCCGCTAAGTACGACTGCGGTATGTCCGGTATCACTGTGGACGCGGACCGTCAGAAGAACATGCTGTTCACCACACCTTATTACAACGCTGCACAGGTTATCGTTGTAAAAGAGGGCAGTACCATACAGGGTAAGGCGGATCTGGCCGACAAGACTGTATCCGTTCAGACCGGTACCACTGCCGATAAGGGCTGTACCGATGCGGGTATCGCTGTGCAGGCCTTCGCTGCCAACGCCGATGCAAAGGCTGCTCTGACCACCGGCAAGGTAGACGCGTGGGTTGTAGACAACCTGACCGCGATCCAGATGGTACAGGAAGGCGACGGCCTGGTTATCCTGGAGGAGAAGATGACCGATGAGCCCTATGCATTTGCCTTTGCTTTCGGTTCCGAGGATCTGGTAGAGAAGATCGATACCATCCTGAAGAAACTGATCGAGGACGGTACCATGGAGAGCATATTTGCCAGCTACGGCGAGACCTACATCAAGCCCTGATTCCGGTATACATAAGATAATATACCACGGCGGCTCCGCGTGAAAGCGCGGAGCCTGCTTGGGTTTATTCCCCGGTTTTTGGGAGGATTTTTACGAAGCATTTAAGGAAGATTACATAATGAATTGGTTTGCAAAATTGCAGGAGACCTTTTTGGAGGACAACCGCTATATGTGGCTGGTGGAAGGCCTCGGAAACACCCTTCTGATCACGCTGGGTGCCTTGATCATCGGTGTTATCATCGGTGCGGTGATCGCCATTACCAAGTATTTCTGCGAGGGCAATAAGAAGCTCCGCATCTTCAACTGGCTGTGCGATCTGTATACCACGGTGATCCGCGGTATTCCCGTTACAGTTCTTTTGCTGGTGTTCTTTTATATTATTTTCGTTTCCGTCAAGGACGGCGTGCCGGTGGCCATCGTGGCTTTCGGTATCAATTCCGGTGCCTATATGGCGGAGCTGATCCGCAGCGGCATCAACGCCGTGGATAAGGGACAGATGGAAGCCGCCCGCAGCCTGGGCCTCTCCAAGGGGCAAGCTATGGCGAAGATCATCTTCCCCCAGGCTATCAAAAACATTTTGCCCGCCATCGGTAATGAGTGCATTGCTCTTCTGAAAGAGACTTCCGTTGCCGGTTACGTGGCTGTGGTGGATATCACCAAGGCAGCCACCAATATCCGAAACAAAACGTTTGATGCGGTGAACCCCATCCTTCTCCTTGCTCTGGTATATCTGGTGATGGTCGTGGCGATGACCCGTTTGTTGGCCGTTCTGGAAAGGAGGCTGCGCAGAAGCGATGGAAAATAAGAATTATGCTTCAGGCGAAGTAACCATCCGCGTGCGCGGATTGAAAAAGGATTTTGCCGATGTGTCCGTATTGAAGGGAATTGATATCGATATCCATAAGGGAGACGTGGTGTGCGTTATCGGCGCCTCCGGCTCCGGTAAATCCACCTTTTTGCGCTGCCTCAATCTGCTGGAGCAGCCCACGGGCGGCAGCATCTATTTTGAGGGTGCGGATCTGACCGATAAGAAAGTGGATCTGAACCTCCACCGCCAGAAGATGGGCATGGTGTTCCAGCAGTTCAATCTGTTCCCTCATATGTCCATTCTGGAGAATCTGACCTGCGCGCCGGTCATGCTGAAGAAAGCCACCCCGGAGCAGGCAAAAGCCAAAGCCATGGAACTGCTGGCCCGTGTGGGTCTTGCCGACCGTGCGGACAGTTATCCGAGTCAGTTGTCCGGCGGCCAGAAACAGCGTGTGGCCATCGTCCGTGCGCTTTGCATGGAGCCGGATGTGATGCTCTTCGACGAGCCCACCTCCGCCCTGGACCCCGAGATGGTGGGCGAGGTTCTGGACGTTATGAAGGAACTGGCCAAAGAGGGCATGACCATGGTGGTCGTTACCCACGAGATGGGCTTTGCCCGCGAGGTGTCCAACCGCGTCATCTTCCTGGATGACGGCGTGATTGCCGAGGAGGGAACTCCTGCGGAAATCTTTGAAAATCCCCAGTGCGAGCGTCTGCAGTCTTTTTTGGCGAAAGTGCTGTGAGATGTACCAACTTTATCAACAACGGAGTCAATTATGATATCATTGAAAGGTAAGCATTTCCTGAAATTGCTGGATTTCACCCCGGAGGAGATTACAGGCCTTCTGGATCTGTCCGCCGAGTTGAAGGCGCAGAAGAAAGCCGGTATCCCTCACCGCCTGTGCGAGGGCAAGTCCATCGCCCTCTTGTTTGAAAAGGACAGCACCCGTACCCGCTGCGCCTTTGAGGTAGCCGCGGCTGACTTGGGCATGCATCCCGTGTATCTGGGACCCACCGGCTCCCAGATGGGCAAAAAAGAAAGCACCGCCGATACGGCCCGCGTTCTCGGCCGTATGTTTGACGGCATCGAATACCGCGGATTTGGTCAGGATATCGTGGAGGAATTGGCCAGCCACGCCGGTGTTCCCGTGTGGAACGGCCTGACCAATGAGTTCCATCCTACCCAGATTCTGGCGGATTTTCTCACCATCCGTGAGCATTTCGGCACCCTCGCCGGCAAAAAACTGGTGTATATGGGTGACGCCCGCTACAATATGGGCAATTCTCTCATGGTGGGCTGTGCCAAAATGGGCATGCATTTCGTGGCATGCACCCGGGCAAAATATTTCCCGGATGCGGATCTGGTAGCAAAATGCCAGGCGATCGCCCGTGAAACCGGTGCCACTCTGGAGTTTATCGAGGATCCCATCGCCGCCACTAAGGGCGCGGACGTGATCTACACCGATGTGTGGGTGTCCATGGGCGAGGCGGCATCCGTATGGCAGGAGAGGATTGCTGATCTTACCCCCTACCGGGTAACGGAGGAGATCATGGCCAACGCCGGTCCCCAGTGCCGCTTTATGCACTGCCTGCCTGCGTTCCACGATACCAATACGGCGATCGGCCGGGATATCTGCGAGAAATACGGCATCACCTGCATGGAAGTCACCGATGGCGTGTTTGAGAGCGAGCAGTCCATCGTCTTTGATGAAGCGGAGAACCGCATGCATACCATCAAAGCGGTGATGGCCGCAACGCTGTAATAAAAATGAAATGGGGATGGCACGAGTGTGACACCCCCATTTGTGCATGAAATTATATATAAGAAAGGATGAATCACCATGGCAAAAGAAAGAAAAGACGTCCCCGCCAGCCGGAAATGGAATACCGACGATATCTTCGCCTCCCAGAAAGAATGGGATGATCTGTACGCCTCCCTGGAGGGAAAACTGGATTTTTCCGCCTACAAAGGCAAATTGAACAATGCGGAAACCATCCTCGCCTGCATGGAAGCCGTGAATGCGGTGGTGAAGGATCTGAGCCTTTTGTCCGTCTACGCCTTTATGCGCCGGGATGAGGATACCCGCCTGTCCGAGTTTGATGCTCTCCAAACCCGCGTGCAGATGCTGTCGATGAAATTCTCCGCGAACGTGTCCTTCATCAATCCGGAATTGACCGCCCTGCCGGTGGAGAAACTGGAAGAATTGGCCGCCGATCCCCGCCTGAAGGATTACGATTATACTATCCGCGGCATCATCAAGGGCAAGCCCCACGTGCTCTCCGAGGAGATCGAAACCCTCCTCTCCCAGGAATCCCGCATCTTCGGTGGATTTCAGCAGATCTTCTCCATGATCAACAATGCCGATCTGCCGTACCCCACCATCCGCGTGAACGGCGAGAAGGTCCGCCTGACTCACGGCACCTACGGCCTCATGCTCCATTCCCCCGATCGCCGCGTCCGCCGCGCCGCCTTCAAGGCATTCAATAAGGTCTATATGGATCTGATCAACACCATCACCGCCACCTATGTGGGCAATATCGATAAGGACGTGTTCCTGGCCCGTACCCGTAAGTACAATTCCTGCCTGGAGATGGCCCTGGCCGGTGAGGACGTGGATGTGCAGGTTTACAAGAACCTCCTCGACAGCGTGAACGCGAATCTGCCGCTCCTGCATCGCTACTTCAAGGACCGCAAAAAGATCCTGGGCGTCAAGACGCTCCATATGTACGATATCTATACCTCCCTGGTGGAGGATGCGGAGATCCGCGTGGATTACGACGAGGCATTCCGCATTGTCAAAGAGGGACTGGCTCCTTTGGGCGAGCAGTACGGACAGCTTCTGCAGCAGGCCCACGATAACGGATGGATCGACGTGGAGGAGACCGAGGGCAAACGCAGCGGCGCTTACTCCATCAGCGTGTTCGGATTGAAGCATCCCTACGTGCTTCTCAATTACCAGAAGACCACGGGCGATGTGTTCACTGTAGCCCATGAGCTGGGTCACGCCATGCACTCCTACTTCTCCGAGCGGAATCAGCCCTACGAGAAGGCCAGCTACAAGATTTTCGTGGCCGAAGTGGCCAGCACCGTCAACGAGGTTCTTCTGCTCAAGCATCTGCTGAAAAACACGGACGACGTGAAGCTGAAGAAGTATCTCCTTTCCTATTATATGGATACCCTGAAGGGCACTCTGTTCCGTCAGACCCAGTTCGCGGAGTTTGAGTATCTGTCCCACGATATGGCAGAGAAGGGCCAGCCTCTCACCAAGGATGCCCTCTGCCAGGCCTATCTGGAACTGAATAAGAAGTACTATGGCCCCGCCGTGGAATCCGATCCCGAGATCGCCTACGAGTGGGCGCGGATCCCCCATTTGTACCGCCGGTTCTATGTGTATAAGTACGCCACCGGCATCGTGTCCGCCGTGTCCATCGCCGAGCGAATCCTGAAGGAAGGCCAGAGCGCCGTGGACGATTACTTCCGGTTCCTGTCCTCCGGTGGCAGCGATAGCCCCGTGGAACTGCTGAAGCTGGCTGGCGTGGATCTGACCAAGCCCGATGCTTTCGAGGCATGCATGGCATCCTTCAAGGCCGCCCTGGAAGAGTTCGAGCAGCTGTGATTTATCAAACGAAAAGAGAGCCCCAGGCTCTCTTTTTTGTTGTATTGCACCTGGCGTTGATCAACGGCGTGCCTGCAAGGGCGCTCGCTTTTCGCCAACCGGTTGACTTGTTTTCAAAAATATGGTGTACTTGGTCTGACATTTCAGCTAAGTTTTCCGTTCCCCCTTGCTACGGCGGGGAAGAAAATGTATAATATATGTAAAGATACGAACCGAAAGGCAGTGGATATTATGAAAAAACTGGGCTTTGGCCTGATGCGCCTTCCCACGAAGGAAGTGGACGGAGAAAAGAAAATCGATATCGAGCATCTGAAAGAAATGGTGGATACCTTCCTCGCGCGGGGATTTACCTATTTCGATACCGCGTGGATGTATTGCAATTTTCAAAGCGAGTGCGCTGCCCGTGAGGCCCTGGTGGAGCGGCATCCCCGGGATGCCTATACCCTTGCCACCAAACTGCATTCCTCTTTTGTGAAAACCAAGGAGGATAGGGATCGCATCTTCGGCGAGCAGCTGAAGAAAACCGGCGTAACCTATTTTGATTATTATCTGCTCCACGCCATCGGGCGGGAGAATTATGCCGCCTATAACGATATGGATTGCTTCACCTGGCTCCGGGATAAGAAGGCGGCCGGCCTGGTGCGCCATATGGGATTTTCCTTCCACGATGATGCGGAGTTTCTTGACCAGGTGCTGACGGAGCATCCGGAGATGGAGTTTGTCCAGCTCCAGATCAATTATCTGGATTGGGACAGCGAAGGCGTCCAGTCCCGCAAGTGCTACGAGGTGGCCACCCGCCACGGCGTTCCCGTCATCGTGATGGAGCCGGTGAAAGGCGGTACGCTGGCCAATGTGCCCGAAGCCGTGGCAGATATGTTCAAACGTCATCAGCCGGATATGTCCGTGGCCTCCTGGGCAGTCCGCTTCACGGCGGATCTGGATAACGTGTTCATGGTTCTCTCCGGCATGAGCAATATGGAGCAGCTGCTGGACAATACTTCCTATATGATGGATCAGAGACCGCTGAGCGGGGAAGAGCAGGAACTCATCCGCCGCGCGGTGGGATTCATCAACGGAAGCATCGCCATCCCCTGTACGGGATGCGCTTATTGCGTGGACGGCTGTCCCGCCGGTATCCCCATCCCCCAGTATTTCTCTTTGTACAACGCGGATAAACAGGAAATGCCCGGCAAGTCCTGGACACCCCAGGAGTCCTATTACGTCAATCTGACCAAGGAGTTCGGCGCGGCCGATCAGTGCCTGGAATGCGGTCAGTGTGAGCAGGTCTGCCCCCAGCATCTGCCCATCATCCAGCATCTGAAAGAAGTGGCAGAGCATTATAAGGATGCCTGATATAGACAAAAAAATCCCACGGCACAAGCCGTGGGATTTTTTAATAAGTATCAGTATTCCTTAACGGTTTCAGCGTCAGCGGCGTTCTTCTTTACGCTCTCGATGCCATTCAGGCAGGATGCCTTCGCCTTGTATCCTTCGGATACGGCGATAACCTGACCGTTGGTAGCCTTCAGACGGAAACGGAACTCGCCCGCCTTGTCGGCGTATACTTCAAACTTGGGATGCTTCTTGGTCTCCACAACTTCTGCGGTGAGATCCTCTACTTCAGCGGCAGCAGAGCACTTAACTACGCTGGCAATACCGTTCAGGCAGGATGCCTCAGCGGCATATACCTCAGAGGTAGCGATGGTCTCGCCGTTGCCGGCAACCAGATCAAATTTGAAGCCGGTGTTGGTCTTTCTAACTGCAAACTTTCCCATGACACATGTCTCCTTATAGTAAATAAAGTATTTCAGAATGAACAATGCGGAGCGCATAATGCTCCCATCTATGGTTATTATACACTATACAGCAAATGCCTGTCAAGAATCCTGTCGAAAATATCTCCCCCGATTCCTTGACTTCCACCGCCGTGTGGTGTACAATATTCAAAGAAACAATTCTGATAACATACATGGAGAATACTATGACAAAAACTATGATGAAAAAATACGCGGCACTGGTTGCCCGCGTAGGTGCCAATGTGAAAAAGGGACAGGTGGTTGTGATCAGCGCCAGCGTGGAGCACAGCGAGTTTGCATCCTATGTGACCGAGGCCTGCTATAAAGCAGGCGCATCCCGCGTGGATCACGAGTGGAGCTGCCAGGCCATCACCAAAATGCACTATAAGTATCGCACGCTGAAATCCTTGTCCACCGTTCCCGCGTGGAAAGAGGAGAAACTGAAGCTGGCGGTGCAGGAAGTGCCCTGCCGCATCCACATCATCGGTGAGGATCCCGACGGACTTCGCGGCATCAATCAGGAGAAGATGCAGAAGGCCCGCATCGCTACCTATCCCATCGTGAAGAAGTACAACGACGCGCTGGAGAATAAGGAGCAGTGGACCATCGTGGCCGTTCCTTCCTACGCATGGGCGAAGAAAGTGTTCCCCGGCGAGAAGAAGAACCGCGCCTATGAGATGCTGTGGGAGGAGATTCTGAAGACCGTCCGCGTCACCAAGGATAACGATCCCGTGGCTGAGTGGGACAAGCACAACGAGGCGTTCAAAGCAAGATGTGCATGGCTTAACGAGCAGAAATTCGATTATCTGGAATATAAGAGCTCCAACGGAACGGATTTCCGTGCCTCCCTCATTCCCGAAGGCCATTGGTGCGGCGGCGGAGAAGTATCCCTGCTGGGCAATTTCTTCAACCCCAATATGCCCACCGAGGAGATCTTCACCAGCCCCAAAAAGGGATGCGCCGACGGCAAACTGGTTTCCACCAAGCCCCTTTCCTATCAGGGCCAGCTGATCGATAACTTCTACATCACCTTCAAGGACGGCAAAGCCGTTGAGTGGGATGCAGAAGTGGGCAAGCCCCTTCTGGATCGTATGCTGAGCATGGATGAGGGCGCCGCCTACCTGGGCGAGTTGGCTCTCGTGCCGAAGGACAGCCCCATCTCTGAGAGCGGCGTGCTGTTCTACAACACGCTCTTTGATGAGAACGCCAGCTGCCATGTGGCGCTGGGCCGCGGATTTATGGATACCATCGACGATTTCCAGCACAAGACGCTGGAGGAGTGCCAGAAGCTGGGCATCAACGACAGCATGATCCACGTGGACTTCATGATCGGCGCGCCGGATATGACCATCACCGGCTACAAAGACGGCAAGGCAACGCCTATCTTTGTGAACGGCACCTGGGCAAAATAACGGCTTTTCATAAAAACATAGGGGATACCCAAACGGTATCCCCTGTTTCTTATTCTTTTGTTTCCACTGCCGCCGCGCTCTTGCGAGGCCGTTTGGCGGTGGATTTCTTTCTGGCAGCGGCCAACTGCTTTTGTTTCAGCTTTTCCGCTTCCATGTTCTCCAAACGCAGCTTTTCCCGGGCTTCGGATGCCGCCTTTTCCGCTTCCGCCCGCTCTTTCAGCTGCTCCATGACGGCGGATTGCATCTCCCCGTCCTCATAGGACAGATGAGTCGCAAACGCATCCGGATACAGAAAACTTTTCTCACCGGCGTTTGCAAAACGAACGCAGATCTTATCTTCCGTCCGCTCCAGAACCTCACCGATTCCGTACAGGCGGTGCCGGACTGCCGTGTTTGCCATGTTGCTCCCTCCATTGGATACTTTTCTATCGTATATCCATTATATCATAAATGAAGGGGCGGCGTCCAAGGCGATTTTGTACAAATTACACGATTATTTGGCGGGAATTCGTCAGAAAAATGACCACTTTTACTTATTCCGCGCGGATAACCACACCGATTCCGTACCGTCCGCTGCGGCGGCCGTAGAGGGACAGACCGCAGTCATCGCATATACGGATGGAGAGGGTAAAGGTGTCCTTCTCCTTCAGCTTAAGCAGAAGAGCAGAGGGCACGGTGATATCGCACAGATAACCGTAACTGCCGGTCTCATCCAACAACTGATCGTCGGGCTGATAATGGTGGGACAGCATGCCGCGGGCATCTGCCGGGCAATCCTCCAGCCACATCCGCTTGACGGGTACGCCGTCGATGAGCACCTCCAGCATGCCCGGATTCTTCACGCTGTCCGTCTGGGGGAAGGTGTTCCGGTTCTCACCCGCGTCACAGCGATAGCCCAGCATGTAGTCCAAATCCACCTTCTTTTCCACCATGTCCTCGGGATAATCACGGGTCATAGCCGCACGGGTAGATGCCTCCAGCACGATCCGCAGATTGTCCGCCTCGGCAAAGCCGGGGATATCCTCGGCGCGTATTTCCGCCGTGAAGCAGCCGCAGCCGCCCAATCCGTTCAGCTTGTTCCCCTCTTGTACCGCAAAGGATTTCCTGAAGCCGGAAGCCGCAAAATCCGAGGCCTCCAACACCAGCGCGTCCTCTCGCTTGCCGCCGTCGATGTCGAACAGCAGATAGTTCTGCATGACCGTCTCGTCCCCATCCATCAGTGCCCAGGACAGCACGGCCGTGCCGTCGTGCGCGGGCATCTCCAGATGGATCTCCCCGGCCGGGAAGGCACCGTATCCGCTCCATACCAGCTGATATTCACCGCTGTCCGCGATGTAATCTCCATCCAGCGGATCCATTACTGTCAACTGCCAATCCACTCGCAGTGTCCGTCCGTGACGGGCATCGGTGAAGCTGGATGCCACCAGCGGAATGCTGACGGTATCATACGGATTCACAGTGGTCATGGGTGCAAAATCCGCGCCCAGGTAATCCTGGCTGTGCAGATTCCGGATGCCCATGCCAAAGTCTCCGTATCCGAAATCCTTGTCGTCGTTGTTGATCTTGTAGTATCCGTTGAATTCGTTAACCACGTCGTGGAATTCTGTAAAGATGAATCCGCACAGCTTGTCGTGGAGCCGGAATTCGTTGATCATGTATTTGTACTGCCATGCGATGTCGCTGTCGCCGGCGTTGCCTTTGACACCCCATACCGCACCGCATTCGCTGTTCATGCAGGGAACATCCCCCATGGTGTAGCCTTCTTTGTAATTAGCCTGGGTGCCGATGTAGGCAGTGCTGCAGAAATCGTCTATAACGCCCTTTACCCGGGTGTATCCGTTGGAGTAGAAGTGCCAGGAGTTCACATCCGTTACGGTGTGATCCCGCTTGCATACGGAGTTGTCCTCTACCAGACGGGTGGGATCCATCTCCTTTACCCGATGATAGCATTTCACAACCCAATCCGCCGTTTCCTGGGTGTATTCGGAGAGACCGTTTCCGCTGGCATCGGTGCCGTGGCTGAACAAGCCCCAGGATTCATTGAATACTACCCAGTAGAACAGCGCCGGATGGTTGCGGTCACGGATGATCTGCTTTTCCATCTCGATCTCGTACTGTGCCTTGGTATCCTCGGTGGGATCGCCCCAGAAGCAGGGGATGTCCGCCATGATGAGCATGCCCAGACGGTCCGCCCAGTACAGTTTCAGCGGCTCCTCCGCCTTGATGTGAATACGCATCATATTGATGCCCAGACGCTTGGCGCGCAAAATTTCCTCCCGGCAATCCTCGTCGGAGGGCAGGGTGAAGAATCCTTGCGGGTTGAAGGACTGGTCCAATACACCGTTGATAAAGTATGGCTTGCCGTTCAGGGTGATGTAGCGGCGATTGTTTGCGCCGAATACATCGGTGCCGATCTCGCGGATGCCGAAATAGGTGGATACCACATCTCCGCCGATGGCCAGCGTGCCCTCATACAGATAGGGATCCTCCGGCGACCAGAGCGCGGGATTTTCTATGTTCATGACCAGCCGGGCCTGACCGTTCTGCACACAGGCCTCGGCATGCACACCGGCGAAATCCGCTGTCACAATCTGTCCTTCGGCAGCCGGGGACAACTCCACATCGTAGGTAACCGTGCCATCCAATTTTGTCTGGACGAAGAAGGAGCGGATGTGCGCCGCGGGACGGGATTCCAGCCATACGGTCTGCCAGATGCCGCGGGCATCGCCGTAGCCCTGCTTGCCGTAGGTCTGGGAACGCTGTGCCGTGTCGGTGGCACAAACCAGGATTTCGTTGTCCTCCTCCCGCTTCCACAGATCACTCACGTCAAATTCACAACGGGCATAACCGCCCCGATGGGTGCCGACGGATACACCGTTCACCGTAACCTCGCAGGTGTAATCCACCGCGCCGAAAATGAGGAAGATCCGCTCGCCGGCGGGATTCCAGCGAACCGTGCGGCGGTAGTAGGCCGTGGCGTCTCGGGATTCCTCAATGCCGGAGAGGGGAGAGCCCCAGGGATAGGGTACTTCGATCGTTTGGTCCAGGGCGGGGGTGTCAAAGGAAAACTCCCAACTTCCGTTCAGATTGAGCCATTCATTCCGCGCAAAATCGGGTTGTGGATATGCTTTTTTCTGCATCATCGTTTCCTCCATACGGCTATGCCGCCGGTATTTGTTAAGCGCATTATAGCATGCACTGTGGGGGATGTCAATACAGGAAAAGTTTTTTTATTTAGCATTTTCAGTGGTCGAATTTCGCTCCGTATGCCCGGCAGGAGATATCCCTATTTTCAAAAAGCACTTGACAAAAAGGCAATTTCATGCTATACTGATGGACAGTCACGCGGAAGTGGCGGAACCGGCAGACGCGCACGTTTGAGGGGCGTGTGGATTACTCCGTACGGGTTCAAGTCCCGTCTTCCGCACCAAAATACAGGCATTACCCGCAGGGTGGTGCCTGTATTTTTTGATTTGATTGGAACGGGACTTGAAGGGTGCGTGTTAAAAAACAGTCCGGGGGACTGTTTTTCCGCACCACAGCTCCGGTCCGCAGACCGGGCAAGTCCCGTCTTCCGCACCAAAACATAG
>JAFUIQ010000015.1 GCA_017468385.1 Clostridia bacterium | reverse complement strand
GTTCTTTGTAAATCGGAGTGAGCTCCCGTTTTCATTCTGTGTAATCTGAACTTCATTTTATCGGTGAATACTTCTTCAAATCCTTCGGCAATTTCATTGTATGGTGATTCAAAATATTGTAAAAGTACCGTTCTGTAATCAACATTAAACGCCGTGCTTTGATAATTGTGACCTTCAAGATAGTTGTAATAATGGTCGCTGATATCGGATAGAACGGCATTGCAATGTTTGTTTTGTTCTGATTCTTCCTTCGTGATAGGCATTCCCGGGGAGCCGAATCTGATTAGCTTTCCTCCGGGCTTTAATACACGAGATATTTCTTTGATAACGAGTTCAGGCTCATCGACAAGATGTATCATAGCGTTTTCAACCACTATATCCATACTGTTATCCGGAAGCATAATATCGTAGGCATTCATTTGTGCGAGAATGAGATTATTATAAAGTCCTTGGGCGCGTTTTGCCGCGGTGTCTAACATAACTGCCGATATGTCAACAGCAATCGTATAGATTCCGTTTTTTGCAAGAGGGATAGAAGCAGTGCCCAGGCCTGCGCCTAAATCGAGAACGTTGATTTTCGTGCCGAACTTCTTCGCAATCAAATCACCGCAAGCGGCATATACACCGTAACGTTCGGTATTGTTTGCATCCCAATACGTAACTTCGGGCTCGAAATTTTCTCCGATATCGTCATATCCAATATACTGTTTGTCTCCTTCAAGCTTTACTGAGGCACCATTAAAAAAGCGGTATATCGAATTAACAAAAGGAATTTCATATCCGCAGTTGCAGCGTGGCAACAAGGTTTTTGATTTGCATTTCGGGCATAAATAATAATGTTCCATGTTTTTCTCCGTGTTATGATTTGCTTTGTTTTTGGCGGTATCCGTTCGTGTCCCAATAGTAATCATTCAAAATATCAAGGACTTCCCAAGGCAGTGCACCTGCCACTACTGCTGCTTCTATTTGTGTTGTAATATAATCCGCATACGGCAAAAGTGCTTTTATGAAATGCCAATCCATTTCTCCGTCCAATATCTTTTGGAATATAGCCTCTTTTGAGTTATGGTTGAGCATCGGTATGAATTTTTCGAGAAGTTCATCATTGATGTCATCAAAGGTTGCATTTTCTATCAGCGTGACAACAGATTCGTCGTTCAAATACTCTGCAAGGGTGATAATATCCGAGATATCGATACCTTGCTTTTCAAATTGGTGCGATAGCTTTGTTAAAATGCTTGGCTTCAAAAGCGGCGCGAGGTTTACTACATCCGCAATATTTTCTGCGATAATATCTGCATTTCCTTTTGCCACATTTTTTAAGATGGTAGACTCACCCTTTGTCGGCTCTCCGTAGTTTATAAGTTCATCGAGCGTAACGTTAAAAAGTTCCGCGATCATTACAAGTATGGATATATCGGGAAAGCTTTCGCCACGCTCATATTTCGAGATTGCTTGACGTGACAAATTGAGCCTGTCAGCCACTTCGTTTTGTGTCATATCGGCCTCTTTACGAAGTGTTGAAAGCGCCTTGCCGAATTTCATTGTATCAAACATTTATATCACCGCCCTCCGTTGTATATTATATCACAAAGAACCTATATTGTCGAGCAACAATCGGTTGCACAAAAATGCCGATATCATAGTCAAAAGACCGTGGTATCGGCTATTTTCATTTCTTACTATTAAAGTTGGGATACTCAAATAAAACAAATAATCCGAACGCTTCTCCAAATAAGAGAATGTTCGGATTATTTTCATGTGGTCGGAGTGACAGGAATCGAACCTGCGCCATCTTGGTCCCAAACCAAGCGCCTTACCATTAGGCAACACCCCGAAATATTCAGTTATTTTTCTCAACTATGGTCAAACCTGTGGTCAAGCCGCATTTTCCGCCGCCGCTCGATCACGATTTGCTCGCGTTTCCGCCGTTTTTCGCCCGAATGCTCGCTTGTTTGAAAATCACAGCCGAAAACGACTGCACGCTCCCAAATGTCGCGCGCTCCCAACTGCGCCACACCCCGATTTTTATTCAATTTTTCTTTTCTTTGCGTGGAAGTGGGACAAACTGTGGTCAAACGCAAATTCCACGCCGTTTTGCGCTTTTATAAAGTGCCGAAAGTCCGCACCGTTAAAGGCTTTTCGGGACTTCCGTAAAATCTCGGCTGTAACTGCTAGGCACGCTCCCAAACTAAGCGCCTTACCATTAGGCAACACCCCGATGAATATTCACTTGCCTTGCCCGGGGATCAATTCGTACCGGACTTCATTATGGTATCACAATATACCGTTTTTGTCAAGTTTCACACAACAAAAAAGAAGAGCCTGGTGAATATTGTTTTATCAAAAAAATTGACTTGCGATAATGAGTGTGATATAATATACTGAATACATATATCGGAGGAGAACATGGTAATTCTTGGCGTAGATCCGGGGCTTGCAATCGTAGGCTGGGGCGTTCTGCAATACAGCGCGAACCGCTTCAAACCTATGGCATACGGCTCCGTTCAGACGAAGGCCGGCCTTCCTGTGGAAGATCGCCTTGCACAGATTTATTCGCGTCTCTCCGAAATCATAGAAAAGTATAAACCGGATGCAATTGCGGTAGAAGAGTTGTTTTGGAATACCAACGTGACCACCGGAATTGTGGTGGCGGAAGCCCGCGGCGTCATTTTGCTTTGTGCCAAACAGCATGGCGTTCCTATCTATGAGTATACGCCCATGCAGGTGAAACAGGCGGTTGTCGGATATGGTAAGGCAGAGAAAAAGCAGGTGATTTCCATGGTGACGCTTATGCTTGGGCTGAAAGAACCGCCCAAACCGGATGATACGGCGGACGCCATTGCCATTGCCATTTGCCACGCGCACACCGGTGGATCCGGTCTCGGAAAATATTATAATCAGCCTACGGCCATCGGCGGTATGCTGAAAGGACAAAAATAGGTCCGGAGGAAGTATGTTTATCAATGAACAGTGGAAAGATTATGAATTGCTGGATGCAACCAACGGTGAGCGTCTGGAAAGATGGGGAAAGTATATTCTGATCCGTCCGGATCCGCAGGTGATCTGGAACTCCCCCCGCCGGCATCCCTTGTGGAATCACCCCCACGGTGTATATCGCCGCGCCAAAAGCGGCGGCGGCCAGTGGGTTGTCTCCAAGATGCCTGCGGATTGGAACATCCGATACGGTGAATTGGAGTTCAAACTCCGCCCCATGGGATTCAAGCACACCGGACTGTTTCCGGAACAAGCCGTCAATTGGGATTGGTTTTCCGGGATCATCCGGGATGCCTGTGCAAAAAATCCAGAATACCAGCCGAAGGTGCTGAACTTGTTCGCATACACCGGAGGAGCGACAGCTGCTGCGGCGAAAGCCGGTGCGGCTGTGTGCCATGTCGATGCGTCCAAGGGCATGGTGCAAGCAGCTAAAGAGAATCTGCGTCTGTCCGGTCTGGGAGAGGCCCCGGTTCGTTATATTGTGGACGACTGCCGGAAATTTGTGGAGCGTGAGATCCGCCGTGGTAATCGGTACGATGGCGTGATCATGGATCCTCCGTCCTACGGACGGGGACCGAACGGGGAAGTGTGGAAGCTGGAGGAATGCGCCTACGATCTTCTGTCGTTGGTCGTGCAGATTCTGACAGACAAGCCCCTGTTCTTCTTGATCAATTCCTATACGACAGGTTTGTCTCCGGCCTCCATGGGATATATGCTGATGGATCTTTTGCCGGAATCGATTGCAAAAAGCGGCATGCTGTCCACGGGTGAGTTGGCACTGCCTGTGACGCAAAGCGGGCTGTATCTGCCTGCCGGTGCCAGCGCTCGATGGGAGAGAAAAGGAAAGTAAGCGATGGGAAAAATCATCGAAGTCAAAGATTTGACGTTTGCCTATCCTACAGAGGATGGGGAAGCGGCGCGGAATGCGCTGGAACATGTGAATCTGTCTATTGAAGAAGGATCTTTTGTGGCCATTCTCGGACACAACGGAAGCGGAAAATCCACACTTGCTAAAATGATGAGTCTGGTGTTGGTACCGGATTCCGGGGCTGTGATCATCCGGGGCAAGAACATGTCAGCTGACGATGTGACCGACGAAGATGTCCTCAAAGCCCGGCGGGATGTGGGCATGGTGTTTCAGAATCCGGATAATCAGATTGTTGCCACTATCGTGGAAGAAGATGTGGCGTTCGGTGTGGAAAATCTGGGCATCCCGTCCGAGAAGATCCGTCATCGGGTGGATGAGGCGTTGCGGCTTGTTGGTATGACCAAATACGCCCGCCATATGTCTCATAAACTGTCGGGCGGTCAGAAACAGCGGGTGGCCATCGCCGGTGTCATCGCCATGCGGCGTAAATGTATCATTTTTGACGAAAGCACCGCCATGCTGGACCCCGTCGGCCGGAAAGAAGTTATGGACACTATCGTTCGCCTGAATCGGGAAGAGGGAATTACCGTTTTGCACATTACCCACTATATGAACGAGGCCATGCATGCAGACCGGGTCGTAGTGATGGATCAAGGCAAGGTGTTCATGGACGGAACGCCCGAGGAAGTATTTTCTCAACCGGAAAAACTGTGGGATATCCGCCTGGATGTACCGCAGACCACGGAATTGTTGTATTTGCTGAAGCAAAACGGATTGAATGTGCGCACCGACATTTTCGAGCCGGCTGAATGTGCGGCCGAGATTGCGGAGGCCATGAAACGTATGACCGACGTGCGCGGCAAGTGATATTTGCTCAGTATGAAGGAGATATATCAGAATGTATCAAATTGAACTGAAAAATGTTTCTTTTGTATACGGAGCCGGTGAGCCGTACGAAATACGGGCGCTGGATAATATAAATTTGCACCTGGGCGGATCGGTGATGACCGGATTCATGGGACACACGGGCAGCGGTAAATCTACTTTGGTGCAGTTGCTGAACGGTATTTTGAAACCTACATCCGGGCAGGTTCTGCTCGATGGCAAAGATATCTGGGAGGATCCCAAGAAGATCCGCGATATCCGTTTCCGCGTCGGTGTGGTTATGCAATATCCCGAGTATCAGTTGTTTGACGAAACAGTGCGGGATGACATTGCCTTCGGCCCCAAGAATATGGGACTGAGCAAAGAAGAGATTGAGCAGCGCGTCATCGATGCGGTGCATTTTGCCGGTCTGGACGAGAGTCTGCTCGACAAATCCCCCTTTGAATTGTCCGGCGGCCAGAAGCGCCGTGCCGCATTGGCCGGTGTTATCGCCATGCGCCCGGAGATTCTGGTGTTGGATGAGCCTGCCGCCGGATTGGATCCGGGCGGACGCCGGGAGATTCTCGGACGTATCCGGGAGTTCCAGCGCAGCAGCGGAACTTCTGTGATCATCGTTAGCCACAGCATGGAAGATATGGCCATGTACTGCGATCGGATCATCGTTATGTCTGCCGGTAAAGTGGCTATGGACGGTACATGCTCCGAGGTGTTCGGGCGGTATAACGAACTGCTGGATGTGGGACTGGATGTGCCGCAGATCACATATGTGGCGGACGAGCTGCGCAAGCATGGCATCGATATCGGTGCGGATATATACACAGTAAAGTACGCCGCATCGCAGATCCTTTCAAAGATCGGAGGGCGTCAGATATGAATCTGGATATTTCCTTTGGTCAGTATTGTGAGGGGAATTCTATCCTTCACCGCATGGATCCCCGTGCGAAGATTATTGCAGCGATCATGTATATCGTGGCGGTATTTCTCGCCAAAAATCTGTACGCGTTTGCGCTGCTGCTCCTGTCGGCCATTTTCTTGATCGCCGTGTCCGGTATTCCGCTGCGGATCGTTTTGAAAAGCATGAAGCCGCTGGTGATTATCCTGTTGTTTACTGCAGTGATCAACATTTTCTGGATGGAAGGGGAGACTCTGCTTGTTTCCCTCGGCTTTATCCAGATCTATCTGGAAGGCATCATCAATGCGATTTTGATCGCGGTTCGCATTATCATTCTGCTGGTCGGTACCACGATCTTTATGACGTTCACCACCACGCCGATTGCTCTCACGGATGGACTGGAACAGCTGCTTTCTCCCCTGAAAAAGATCGGCTTGCCTGTGCATGAGTTTTCCATGATGATGACCATTGCCTTGCGTTTCATCCCCACACTGACGGAAGAAACGCAGAAAATCATGAACGCCCAGAAGGCACGCGGTGCGGATTTTTCCACCGGATCGCTTCTCCAGCGCGCAAAAGCACTGGTGCCGATTCTCGTGCCCTTGTTTGTATCCGCATTCCGACGTGCCGATGAGTTGGCAACCGCCATGGAATGCCGTTGCTACACAGGCGGTGACGGACGCACCCGTATGAACGTGCTCCACGCCGGTGCGATGGATTATGTGTTTTGTATCCTTGTTATTGCACTTGGCGCGGGAATTCTTGTGCTGAATCAGTTCGGCGGCTATATGCTGTCATGGTAATGCTATGAAAATACTTGTTAAGATTCGATATAACGGTGCAGGGTACTGTGGTTTTCAGACACAGCCCAACGGCATTACGGTGCAGGCTGTGCTTACCGAGGCGTTCTCCCGCTTGTTTGGCTTTCCGTGTCATGTGACAGGATGCAGTCGGACGGACAGTGGGGTACATGCCCTTGGTTTTTGTGCCACGGTAGTTCCGGCGGATGAGTCCGTTTCCCGCACCGATTGGTGCCGTATCCCGCCAGAGAAGATGCACCGGGCCGTCAAC
This sequence comes from Clostridia bacterium, assembly GCA_017468385.1. Lineage (GTDB taxonomy): Bacteria > Bacillota > Clostridia > Oscillospirales > CAG-272 > SIG701. The sequence goes on along the minus strand of JAFUIQ010000015.1, from coordinate 109,069 downwards.
GTGCTTTTGCCGGTGGATATTGCTGTGGTGGCCGCGGCCATCGTCACGGATGATTTTCATCCGCGATACAGTGTGATCAGCAAAGCCTACGAGTATCGTATACACAACGCTCCGTACCGCGATCCGTTTCTGATGAACCGGGCGCATCATGAGCCCAGACGCATTGATGCTGCTGCCTTGAGCGAAATGAATGCGGTGGCACAGATGTTTGTGGGCGAGCATGATTTCGCCGGATTTATGTCAGCCGGTTCCTCCGTGGAGGATACTGTGCGGACAGTATATGCGGCGAATGTGCGCCGGGACGGTGAGCAGATTATTTATCATGTGGAAGCGAACGGCTTTCTGTACAACATGGTCCGTATTATGGCCGGATCCCTCATGGATGTGGCATACGGACGAAAAACATCCGAGGACATTCGCGTGGCGCTGGATGAGTGCAGACGGACCAGTGCCGGATTCACCGCGCCGCCGGACGGATTGTATCTCAGCGACGTGAAATACGATCGGGAAATTCACTGGATGTGCTTGTGAAAGATAATAGTATGACAAGGAGGTTCACCGATGGCACAGAGTAATAAGCGGGTGCCTATCCGCACAGAGGCAATCATGCGGGACAATCAAACATATAATCGGTATTATATGCACATATCCTCCCGCTTTTGTGCTGCGAAGTGGATCACGCTTTTGCTGTTCACGGTATATCTTGCGGGTATGCTTGTGGCAGGCCGAAGCAGTATTACATACGAAAATTTTCTGTACTTGATGCGCGATTTCAATATTTCATCGTCAGCCTCCGGGGCATACGCATCCGTTGTGTATGAAGAACAACAGAATATGTCCTTCTCCGTTTTCAAAAATACGCTGGCGGTTGCCGGTTCTTCCGGGGTGCGTCTGTACGATGCGGCCGGGAATTCCGTGTTCCGTGATTCTGTTTCCTACAAAACGCCGGTGCTTCTTACCGGAAACAAGTATATGCTTCTCTACGATGAAGGCGGTCGGGAGTATTCGCTTCTGACTACTTTGGCGCGGGTATCCGGCGGGACTATGGAGGGGGACATCCTTTGCGCCTCCATCAGCGATGGAGGACAATATGCGATTGTCTCACGGAGTTCGGAATCGAAGTATGTGATTGATGTATTCAACGCATCCTTTAAGAATATTGAGCGTATTTACAGGGATTCTTATGTCACCGGCATTGCGCTGGATGAAGACGGTGAGAACATCGCCATCCTTTCCTCTCGTCCGGATGATTGGACACTGAAATCGGAGATATCCTTTTTGCGGATCGGATCGGAGGAAGCCCGTACAGTCTCCCTGGGGGAAAGACTCCCGCTGTATTGCCGATATATGAACGGCGGTAATTTAGCTGTTGTCTGTGACAGTTCTTTCATGATTGTATCGCCCGAGGGGAATGTAATGGCGGAGGTTTCGCTTTCCCCCATGACGCTTTCTATGTTTGACGTTTCCGATCGCCTGGCGGCGATTGTGTGCAGTGAGAATGTGCTCGGGAATACAAATCGGATTCTCGTGTATAATTTTGACGGGGTGTCTGTGATGGATACCGCGGTGGATAAAAGAGTTTCGTCGGTTACTGCGTCGGACGTGCATGACGGTGTTTACATATCCTATGGCAGCACGGTGGAATATATCACCAAAGCCGATGCCAGATCGGTGCAGTTTGTCGGCAGTCTGGTGCAGGTGTGCGAAGTGGAAGGGCGAGCGGTGCTGTGCTTCCCGGGCGGAGCTTCCTCTGTGGATTTTAACTGATTATTATATCATACGAGGTGATCGATTATGAGTTTGGTATTTGACGGCATCATTCTGTTGGTTTGTGTTACGTCCATTATACTTGGCGCGAAGCGTGGCTTTATCAAATCGGTAATGGGTGTGTTTACGCTGGTGGCCGCCCTGTGCCTGGCGTATGCATTCACCCCTACTGCTGCACAATATATTCGTAATTCCGATCTGATGGAGAATGTATCCGAATCCATCGGGGATACCATAAAATCACTGTCCCGGAACGACGAGGGCACGTTTGATCTGGAGAAAATGTTCCAGGATATGCCCGATGCATTTCAACAGATCATCGATCGCTACAATGCGGATGAAAACACCCTCAGCCAGACGGTTCCCGTAAATCCGGATGCATCCGAGAGTGTGGTGGACACGCTTTCCGACACAATCGCGTCTCCGGTGGTGGATGTGATCTCCAACGTGCTGGCATTCCTTTTGATATTTATCGCGGCAGTGGCTGTGCTGAAACTCCTCACGTGGATCCTGGACTTGATTTTCCAGCTTCCGGTTTTAAAAACCGCCAACGCCATGCTCGGCTTGCTTGTGGGCGTGGTGATCGCTTTGGTGTGGGCGTGGGTTCTTAGCTCGTTGTCTGTGCCGTTCATCCATGCAATGGCATCGATCTCGCCGGATTTGTTCAGTGAGTCTGTGATCGAGAATTCCGTAATTTTGAAGTTTTTTGCCAATCATTCGGTTGATGATGTGATCAAACAGATTCTTCCGTAACGTGTTTTTAGAAAGGCTGCGCGGGGCGCAGATAAGGTGATCGATATATGGTGATGTGTTCCAGATGTAAAAAACGCATGGCCGTTGTTTTTATATCTCATTTGGAGAACGGTGTTCCCAAGCAGGACGGATTGTGTATTCGCTGTGCAAAGGAACTGGGTATCAAACCCGTAAATGATATTATTGCCAATATGGGACTCAGCGATGAGGATGTGGAACGGATGAGTTCCGAGATGGAAAGCCTGGTCGAGGGAATGGAAGACAGCGGCGAGGATACATCGGAGAATGTGTCCGAGGATAGCAGCGAAGATGGTGAAAAGTCTTCCGGAGATCTTCCCGGTGAGAGCCGTGCTCCTGCAATTGATTTGCAGAAATTGTTCCGGGGTGCTATGCAGATGCCATTCATGAAGCCGCAGGATGCGCCGAAAAATGAAAAAAAGGCATCCGAAAAGAAGAAAGAGAAAAAATTCCTGGCTACGTATTGCCATAATCTGACCCAGCGTGCCAAAAACGGCGAATTGGATCGCGTGGTGGGACGGGATCGGGAACTGGATCGCGTGATACAGATTTTGTGCCGCCGTCAGAAGAACAATCCCTGCTTGATCGGCGAGCCCGGCGTTGGTAAAACGGCCATTGCGGAAGCATTGGCACAGCGAATTGCCGAGGGGAATGTGCCGTATCGTCTTCGCGGATGTGAGGTTTGTCTTGTGGATCTGACCGCGCTGGTGGCGGGGACACAGTTCCGCGGCCAGTTTGAATCCCGCATGATGGGATTGCTTGCCGATGTCAAGAGCGCCGGCAACGTGATTCTGGTGATTGATGAGGTGCACAACATCGTCGGTGCCGGTGACGCAGAGGGAAGCATGAACGCCGCCAACATTCTGAAACCGGCGTTGTCCCGCGGAGAGATTCAGGTGATCGGCGCGACCACGCTGACAGAGTACCGTAAATATATCGAAAAAGACTCTGCATTGGAGCGTCGTTTCCAGCCCGTAACGGTAAACGAACCGAGCCTTGAGGATACAGAATCCATTTTGCGCGGTATCAAGCACTATTACGAGGCATACCACGGGATTTTGATTCCCGACAGTGTTTTGCATGCCGCTGTGTCTCTCAGCGAGCGGTATATCACAGAGCGGTATTTGCCCGATAAGGCTATCGATCTGATCGACGAGGCCGCATCGCAGATCTCGCTTTCCTCGGCGGACATCAATGAGAAACGGGAGCTGTCCGACAAGCGTAGCGCTTTGCAAACAGAAGCAGATGCGTTGTCTGCCAAGGCTTCGCAAGGGGAAACGGATGAGGAGACCTTCAAGCGCATGGCCGATCTAAAGGTTGAGCTGATCCGCCTGGAGGAACGGTACAACACGGTATCCGATGCTTGCGCCAAAATCGAAATGACCGTAGCGGATCTGGCCAACGTGATTGAAATTTGGACTGGCATTCCTGCATCCAGCATCCATGAGAGTGAATACGCACGTCTGTCCAGCCTGGAGGGGAATCTGTCCCGCCGCATCATCGGACAGCCTGAGGCGGTGTCTGCCGTTGCCCGGGCTGTACGCCGCAACCGCGTCGGTATGGCTTATAAGAGAAAACCGGTTTCTTTCATTTTTGCCGGACCTACTGGGGTGGGTAAAACGGAATTGGTAAAAGTTCTGGCCAGTGAGCTTTTCTCCACGCCGGAAACGCTGATCCGTCTGGACATGAGCGAGTTCATGGATAAATTCTCCGTGTCGCGCATTATCGGTGCGCCTCCCGGATACGTGGGATATGATGATGCCGGGCAGCTGACTGAAAAGATCCGCCGCCGCCCGTATTCTGTTGTGCTGTTCGATGAGATCGAAAAGGCCCATCCGGATGTGATGAACATTCTGCTCCAGATTCTGGATGACGGTCGCGTCACCGATGCGCAGGGAAGAGTGGTCAGTTTCGAGAACACGGTCATTGTTATGACCACCAATGCCGGTTCTTCCAATGCCTCCTATACGGCGGGATTTGCAGAGAAGCAGGAAACGGTTGCGCACGAGCGTACTATGAAATCCCTGTCTGAATTCCTGCGCCCCGAGTTTTTGAACCGCGTGGATGAAATTATCACATTCCGTACGCTGACCAAAGAGGATTTTGTCAGCATCGCGGCTTTAATGATGGCGGATTGTGCATCCGTTCTGGCTGAAAAGTCCATGAAACTCACATGGACCGATCAGGCACTGAAGCGGATTGCGGAAAAATCCTATTCCACGAAGTACGGTGCACGGAATATGCGCCGTTTCATTCAAACGGAGATCGAGGATCGCATTGCCAACGCAATCATAGATCAGCAGGGCCAGGTGTCCGCTTTGCACGTGAATGTGCGGGATGGCGAACTCTTTGTGCAGGCCCTTTGATTAGCGATGAGAAATATTAAATCCAATCGTTGGCATGCTATGCGTGCCGAAGATGTGCTGCGTGCGCTTTCCGTCAACCGCTATATCGGGTTAACCGAGCGCGCTGCTGCCATGCGACGCAGAAATGGCGGTCATTCCTTGTGGGTAATCGACACCCCTCCTTTGGCTCCTGCCGTTTTACGCTCGGTGCTGGACTATGCTACGGTATTGTTTGTTCTGACCGTCTGCCTCACCGCGTTTTTTGGAAAAGGCGATGCTATCTGGGCGGTTCTTGCGCTATTGATTCTTTCGGTTGCTTTACGTGTGGGAACGTGTCTGATATCCCGTACCGTATTACTGCGTGCACAGCGATATAAAACGCCGCGGTGTCGCGTGATGCGCGACGGAAAATGCAAGTATCTGTTTGCAGATCAGGTAGTGGAAGGGGATATTCTCCTGTTTTCCCCCGGGGACACGGTGGTTTGCGACACTCGACTGCTCTCCGGAGAAGTAGAGGTGTCGGAGTCATATTTCTCAGGGAAACGCCGTTGTGTCCACAAGAATCCGAGCGATGTAGTACCCGAGGATTCGGTCTGGTGGGAGCGCAGTAACATCTTGTTTGCCGCTTCCACAGTAATCGGCGGAAGTGCTGTCGGCGTTGCGGTTGCCACGGGCGAGCGGACGTATGCATACGCAAATGGCGGCTATATCCGTGTCAGCGCGGATACCGATACAGAGACATTTCGGCATGTTTCTCGTTGGAGTAAGAATGTTTCTCTCTGGATGATTCTCATCAGTGTCGTCTTACTGTTTGTGGGTATATTTACCTCGGATGGACGGATCTCCCTGGATCAGCTGTTTCTGTCCGTGTTGGCATTGGCCGTTGCGTCCATGGGCGAGTTTCTGAATACTGCCGCCACTGCCTTTTTTGCCTGCTCCATGCAGCTTCTGCAGCTGGAGACAAAGGGGACAGACCGAATCAAGTCTATCAAGTCTGTGGAGAAGATGGGGCGCGCGGATTGGCTTGTATTTTCCAGCGAGCGTCTGTTTTTATCCGGCCGTTTGTCACTGTATTCCTGGATGAAAGAGGACGGAATTATTGTTCCTGCATCACCGGATGCTCCCATGCCGAATGAAGTGATGCATCTGACTTCTTTGATGATGCAGTGCTCCACCTCCACTCCGACTTTGGACGGCGGGGGCACACGTCAATCGTCAAACAGTTTGCGTGCATACATGACCGCCTTGCTTGCCTCCTATCCGGAGACGCACACCTCTGTCAAGAAAGCCGCTTGTCTTGAAACGGTGACTTGCAACTCCCTCTGTACCGCCCATATTTCCGAGAATGATACAACGTATGCATATGTGTGCGGGAGCGTGGAGGATGTACTTCGGTGCTGCTCACGGATACAGATCCATGGTGAAGCGCAGCTTCTCACAAGAGAGATGTATTCCGGCCTGATGGCATACGCACGCGAGGAAAAAACACACAACCGCAGAACGATGGCTATAGCCCGGCGCGTCTCTCCTTTTCAGGATTTATCCATGCCCGCCGCTGTGCAGAACAATATGACGTTCCTCGGATGCTTTTCTGTGAATAACGCGGTGGAAACAGACATCCCGGCATGGATCGAGTCGTGCCGACAGGGCGGAATCCGCATGGCCGTATTTTGCGAAGATGTGCAAAGTGCAAAGCATACTGTATCGGAAATCGGTCTCTTGACGGAGAACGATAGTGTGTGCACGGGAATTGGTGCGATTGCGGATGCCCTGGCGTCGAGTGATGCAGGAAATCTGCTGGTGCAGATTCCGGTGTCCGACAGGGAAGCAGCACTGTGTGAAATCCGAAACCACGCAAGTGAAACAGTATATGTTGGAGATGCTCTGGCAGATTTGCCGTGTTTGAAACATTCTGTATCCATTGTTGTGGAAAGAGGTGCGGAGAACACCGCGGAGATTCTCTCGCGGCGAGCCGAAGGAATCATTTTCCATAAGGACGATCCCGGCTGTTGTCCCGGCAGCGGAGGTTCATCCGACGTACTTCCCATGCTGGCCTTTTGCCGCAGCGCAATGGCCAATTTGCGATGCGCCTCTCTGTACTTATTGATCACGCAAACCTTGCGTGTTGTTTTGATGCTGGCCGCCATTCTGACGGAGTTGCCGTTGTTAACACCGGTGGCAATCCTGTTTTTGGGATGCATTCTGGACTGTTTCTCCGTTCTTTTGATCGCGTTTCGGAAGCCAAGGCAGAACATATTCAGCTTTTCAATGGAACAACTGACTTTGCCTGGCTGGAGAACCGGCGTACTTGCCGCCGTTGGCGTGGGAATCCTGGCCGGTTTGCTTATATCACTGTCTGTTCTGCTGTGTCGGAATCTTTCCTGGATTTTTGATCCGGAAGCCATCCTTACCATGCAGGTCATCAGCACAGTGGCTGTGTCTTTGGCTGCCGTATACACATGCAGTATGGGGGGGAAATCATCGTCCGGGCGGCACGCTGCGGCAGGTGTCATCCACATTCTGTATCTCTTGGCTGCTGCCGCCGCGATATGCCCCATGGTGTATCTGGCCATTACAAAATTTGCTGTTGTTGATTTTCGCGTATGGCTGCTGTCGCTTCTTCCTTCTGCAGTCGTATTTGTGATGATGAAACTGTATAACAGGTCATAGACTTGCATGAATAAAGAGGAATTCGCTCACTTGATGCGGTATTCCTCTTTTTTCTTACAAAATCAGCAATTTCTTTGTGAATAAGACTTGTATTTATGTGCGAAATGCAGTATAATATTATGGATATATTATAATTACTTTTGGCAGGTGAGTTTAATCAATGGCAGAAGAATGCACCCATGACTGTTCCACTTGTACAGCGAACTGCTCGTCCAGAGACAAGGGACAGATCGAAAAAGAACCGTTGAATCCTCAAAGCACGGTTCGCCACGTCATCGGTATCGTCAGCGGTAAAGGCGGCGTGGGAAAATCCATCGTTACGTCCATGATGTCTGTATTGATGCGCCGCCGTGATTACGGTGTGGCTGTTCTCGACGCAGATATTACCGGTCCTTCCATTCCGAAGGCATTCGGTACTGCAGGAGACGTACTCAGCGATGGCAACGGCTTAATTCCGTTGAAGACCAAAACAGGCATCCAGATGATGTCCGTCAATCTTCTTCTGGAAGATGAGACACGTCCTGTGGTCTGGCGCGGTCCCGTTATCGCGGGAACGGTGAAGCAGTTCTGGACCGATGTGATCTGGAACGACGTGGACTTTATGTTTGTGGATATGCCTCCGGGAACCGGCGACGTACCGCTGACTGTATTCCAGTCGCTTCCTCTCGACGGAATCATCATCGTTACCACCCCCCAGGAACTTGTTTCTATGATCGTCAAGAAGGCATTGAACATGGCACAGCTCATGAACATTCCTGTAATCGGTCTGGTGGAGAACATGTCCTATGTTAAGTGCCCGGATTGCGGCAAGGAACTGCACATCTTCGGTGAGAGCAAGGCGGAGTCTCTGTGCGAGACTTACGGAATCCCTTTCCTGGGACGCGTTCCTCTGGATCCGAACCTGGCGTCTCTTTGCGATAAGGGAATCATCGAACTGATGGAGGTCGACTACCTGGATAAGGCAGCCGATGCAGTAGCGGATTTCTGCAAATAATTTGCGCTTTTATACAAATTAACGTGGACAATTATAGCTAAACATGTTATAATCATAAAAAATGATTTGAAATCAATACAGGAGGACTGATTAAACATGAAAAAGAAAATGACCACTGTACCTTTTGAAGGTACAGCAGAGCAGAAGGCTGCTCTCGACGCTGTTATTGCCAAGTACAAGGATGAGAGAGGCGCTCTGATGCCCATCCTTCAAGAGGCACAGGATATCTACGGTTATCTGCCTGTTGAGGTACAGCAGGAGATCGCCGCCGGTCTCGACATCCCCGTATCCGAGGTGTTCGGCGTTGTTACCTTCTACTCCCAGTTCCTGCTCAACCCCAAGGGTGCCAACCCGGTAAGCATCTGCCTGGGCACGGCTTGCTACGTAAAAGGCGCAGGCAAACTGATGGAGAAGTGCGAAGAGCTGCTGGGCATCGAGTGCGGCAGCCTGACCAGCGATCTCAAGTTCAGTCTGGATGCAACCCGCTGCATCGGTGCATGCGGTCTTGCACCTGTACTTACCATCGGCGAGGATGTATACGGACGTCTGGAGCCGTCCATGCTCCCCGATATTATTAAGAAATATCAGTAATCCCGCCAGCGGTGCATTACCGCCGTTACACTTACTGTGAAAGGATGCCGACACCGTCGGCGCGGATACATTCGTGAAAATGTATGAAATTCAGTCGCTGCTCCATGCAGAACTGCTTTGCGGAGAGGAATATCTTCAGAATGAAGTGTACTCCGCTTGCTGCAGCGATATGATGAGTGACGTTTTGGCATATGTTAAAGATCAAGGTGTTTTGCTGACTGGTCTGATCAACCCTCAGGTTATCCGTACAGCCAGCATGATGGACATGATCTGTGTGGTGTTTGTCCGTGACAAGGCACCCACGGAGGAAATGGTAGAGCTTGCCCGCGAATGCGGAATTGTCGTCATGTGTTCTCCCATGCGTGCGTATGAGGCTTGTGGTCACTTGTACTATTCCGGTCTGCGCGGCAATGCGGGTGACAAACATGTCTGAGGCGATTCGCTTCCACTTCGATGTGGATGGGGAAAACTTTTCCTCCGCCGGTGAAGCATCTGTCATGGTAAAGAAAAAACTGCGGCAGCTTGGTTTTTCTCCTGACGTTATGCGTCGCGTTTCCATTGCTATGTATGAGGGCGAAATCAATATGGTCATTCATGCACACGGTGGTACAGCGGATGTAATCGTCGGTGAGGATGCCATCGAGATCATTCTGGCGGATAAAGGCCCCGGTATCCCGGACATCAACAAGGCTATGCAGGAAGGTTTTTCCACTGCCAGCGATAACATTCGCGCCTTGGGCTTTGGTGCCGGAATGGGACTTCCCAACATGAAAAAGTATACCGACTATATGCAAATTGATACGGAGATCGGCGTAGGCACAACCATTACCATGCGCGTCAATTACTGAATGAGTTGTGCTTGATATCGCCGCTCGAAAGGCGAGGTGCTGTCTTGAGTACATACAAGCATTCCGTTTCGCTTGATGAGAGCAAGTGCAAAGGTTGCACAACATGCCTGAAGCGCTGTCCTACCGAAGCGATTCGTATTCGGGACGGTCGGGCGGTCATCAGTTCCGTGCGCTGCATCGATTGCGGCGAGTGCATACGTGTGTGCCCTCATAAAGCAAAAAAAGCAATTCACGACTCTTTTTCTCAACTGGATCAGTACAAATACAAAATTGCACTTCCGGCTCCGTCTTTGTACGGTCAGTTTGATAATCTGGATGATATCGGATATGTGATTTCCGGACTTTTGGCAATCGGGTTCGACGATGTATTTGAAGTGGCCATTGCCGCTGAGATCGTCTCGGCGTATACACGGCTTTACTTGAATAATCCGAACGTTCCGAAGCCTGTCATCAGTTCGGCCTGTCCCGCCATCATGCGCATTATCAGTATGAACTATCCCTTTCTCTGTGACCACGTTATCCCGCTTCTTCCTCCGGTTGACATAGCCGCTAAAATGGCCAGGAAGAAGGCGCTGGAAGAGCATCCGGAACTCAGCAATGATGATATCGGTGTGTTCTTTATCTCGCCTTGTCCGGCAAAGGTCAGCTACGTGAAGAACGGTTTCTCCGGCGAGGAAAAGCTCATCGATCACGTGATTTCCGTGAGAGATGCCTACTTCCGCTTGCTGGAGGTTATGAAGGTGGAAAACACACCCAATGCCGCCACCGAATCCGGCATGGTTGGCATCGGTTGGGCATCCACAGGCGGGGAAGCAACCGCTACATTCAACCATCGGTATCTGGCAGCGGATGGCATTGAAAACTGCATTCGCGTGCTGGAGCAGATTGATAATGAGGATATCAACAATCTGGATTACGTTGAGTTGAATGCTTGCAATGGCGGCTGCGTCGGCGGTGCTATGACGGTTGCCAATCCGTATATCGCTCAGGCGAGACTGCAGAATCTGAAGCGGTATTTGCCCGTTTCTCCGAACCGTCCCACCGGGGATACCATCCCGGAGGACTCCATGCGGAATTCCGCACTATCCTATGAACCGAATGCCCGTCTAGCTGAGGATCGGACAAAGGCTATGCAGATGCTTCATGATATCGAGGAGATCTGCCGCGCACTTCCCGGTACGGACTGCGGTTCCTGCGGTGCACCGACTTGTACCGCTTTCGCTGAGGATATTATCAAAGGCGAAACAAACGCAGATGAATGCACCGTGATCATGCGGGCACTGTTCCACGATTATCTGAAACAGCATGAAGAAAAGGCGGCGGAGGAGGCACTGAAACCGCTCAATTACAAGAAAACCTAACAAACCTTTATCGGGGTGATGATATGCATCTTTCTGATTTTTCTCAGGCAGTTTCCCTTAAACATCTTTGCGGCCCCACGGCGGATGACTTCGACGGTGTCTATGTGGGTGATCTTTTAAGCCGTGCCATGAGCCATATTCAGGCAGGCAATCTGTGGATTACCATCATGAACAACATCAATGTGGTGGCTGTCGCCAGTCTGACGGAAGCCGCAGCGGTTATCCTGGCCGAAAACGTTTCTCTGACACCGGACGTGTTTGAGGCGGCCAACGAAAAGGGAATTGCTATCTATTCCTCCTGCGAGAGCGCGTATGACTTGTGCGTGAGTATCGCAAAAAGTGCGGATGAGCACCAATGAACCGATACTACTATGATCTGCACATTCATTCCTGTCTTTCGCCTTGCGCGGATGATGACGCAACTCCTGCCAATATCGCGGGTATGGCGGCATTGAACGGACTGCAGATCGTTGCACTGACGGATCATAACACGACTCGCAATTGTCCCGCATTTTTTCAGGCCGCACGCAGTTACGGCTTGATTCCTATTGCGGGCATGGAATTGACCACATCGGAAGATGTACATATCATTTGCCTCTTTCCCACATTGGACGATGCATCCGCTTTCCAAAAAGTTGTGGATGAGCGTCGTATTCGGATCAAAAACAAACCGGCAATCTTTGGGCATCAGTACGTGATGGATGAGGATGATACGATTCTGGATGAGGAAGCGGATCTTCTGATCAACGCTACCACCATCTCGATCGATGAGGCGTACTCCCTGGCGGAGTCGTGCAGCGGCATAGCTTATCCCGCTCACATCGACCGGACATCCAACGGAATGGTATCTGTGCTCGGTGGCTTTCCCGCCGATCCACCGTTTACTGCATTTGAATTGCATGATGCCGCATCCTTAACAGAGTACCGAAGCCAGTATCCGCACATCGGTGAGATGACATACGTTGTTTCTTCGGATGCGCATGAATTGGGTGCCATATCCGAAGCGGAAAATAGCTTCCTTTTGGACGATGAGCCTTATTCATCCAAACTGGTTACGGAAAGATTGTTTGCACATCTTCGCCGCACAGACGTGTAAGGGAGGGAATTATGGAAGATTTTTCTCTTTACGTACTGGATATCACCATGAATTCGGTGCGGGCAAAAGCCAGCGATATTTCCGTGGAAATTATTGAAAACGGCGATTGGCTGGACTTTACTGTCGCTGATAACGGCTGCGGTATGTCGCAGGAACAAGTTGCTAAATTGCGAGATCCGTTTTTTACCACACGCACTACCCGTAAGGTGGGCCTGGGCATCCCGTTTCTTACGATGCTTGCGGAAATGACCGGCGGATTTGTGGAGATCAAGTCCACGCTGGCTTCTGAATCCCCTGACCACGGTACCGTGATCCACGGCCGGTTCGGCCGGAATCATATTGATTTTGTTCCCATGGGTGACATTGTCAGTACCGTTACTACTCTGATTCAGGGCAGCCCTGATGTCAATTTCACGTATACTCACCAAACGGAAAAGGGAAGCGTTCATCTCTCCTGTGCGGAATTGCGTGCCGTGCTGGGCGATGAGATTTCCCTTGCAGAACCGGAGATCCTTACATGGATCGAGGGCAATCTGCGTGAGCAATATCAGTTATTTGAATAATTTATATAACAGGAAAGGATCCACCAGTTATGAAGTCTGTAGAAGAACTCTTGGCGATCAAAGCGAAAATGCAGGACAAGATTGCCGTCCGTAAAGGCAGCGGCGAAACCAGAATCGTAGTCGGTATGGCTACATGCGGAATCGCAGCCGGCGCACGACCTGTACTCAATGCCTTTGTTGATGCCATTTCCGCAGCAGGTTTGTCCGATAAGATCACCGTAACCCAGACCGGCTGTATCGGCATTTGCCAGTACGAGCCCGTTGTTGAGGTGTTCGAGAAGGACAAGGAAAAGGTTACCTACGTAAAAATGACCCCTGAAAAGGCAGCAGAAGTTGTCGAAAAGCATATTAAAGGCGGCGCCGTAATCGCAGAGTATACCATTGGCGCGGCTAAGCAGTAATTCCACAGGAGGATCGATAAAATGTTTCGTTCACATGTTTTGATTTGCGGTGGTACCGGTTGTACATCTTCCGGCAGCCAGGCGCTGTTCACCAAGCTTGAAAGCGAACTTCAGGCAAAGGGTCTTGAAAACGAGATCAAAATCGTCCAGACCGGCTGCTTTGGTCTGTGCGCACTGGGCCCGATTATGATTGTATATCCCGAGGGAACCTTCTACAGCCGCGTGACCGCTGAGGATATTCCGGAAATCGTTGAGGAGCACCTTCTCAAGGGCCGTATCGTGGAGCGTCTTGTTTACAATGATGCTGCCGACGATGCTAAGGTCGAAGAAACCATTGCCTCTCTGTCCGAGACGCAGTTCTATAAGAAGCAGAAGCGTGTTGCTCTCCGCAACTGTGGTGTAATCAATCCGGAGGTTATCGATGAGTACATCGCTATGGACGGCTATTTCGCTTTGGCGAAAGTCGTTAAGGAAATGACTCCAGAGGATGTTATCAATACCATCCTGGCTTCCGGTCTTCGCGGACGCGGCGGCGGCGGATTCCCCACCGGCAGAAAGTGGCAGTTTGCTCGCGCATCCGTATCCGACAAAAAGTACGTTGTTTGTAATGCGGACGAGGGCGATCCGGGTGCATTCATGGATCGTTCCGTACTGGAGGGTGACCCCCACGCACTGCTGGAGGCTATGGCCATCGCCGGTTACGCAATCGGTGCAGATGAAGGTTGGGTATACGTTCGTGCAGAGTATCCGATCGCTGTTAAGAGATTGAACATTGCTATTGAACAGGCAAGAGAAATGGGTCTGCTCGGCAAGAACATCTTCGGTACCGATTTCAATTTCGATATTCACATCCGTCTCGGTGCGGGCGCGTTCGTTTGCGGTGAGGAGACTGCTCTTCTGACCTCCATTGAAGGTAATCGCGGTGAACCCAGACCTCGTCCTCCGTTCCCGGCTGTTAAGGGTCTGTGGGGCAAGCCTACGATCATCAACAACGTAGAGACTTATGCCAACATTCCTCAGATCATCCTGAACGGTGCGGATTGGTTCGCTTCCATGGGTACTGAGAAGTCTAAGGGCACCAAGGTATTTGCATTGGGCGGTAAGATCCGCAATACCGGTCTGGTTGAGGTTCCGATGGGTACCACCCTTCGTGAAATCATCGAAGAAATCGGCGGCGGTATCCCGAACGGCAAGCACTTCAAGGCTGCTCAGACCGGTGGTCCTTCCGGCGGATGTATTCCCGCATCTCTGATCGATGTTCCGATCGACTACGATAACCTGATCGAGATCGGCTCCATGATGGGCTCCGGTGGTCTTATCGTAATGGATGAAGACACCTGTATGGTTGACTTGGCGAAGTTCTTCCTTGAGTTCACCGTGGATGAGTCCTGTGGTAAGTGCGCACCCTGCCGTATCGGTACGGTTCGTATGCTGGAGATCCTGAACAAGATAACCGACGGTAACGGTGAGATGGAAGACCTGGATAAGCTGGAAGAACTGGCGAACTACGTTAAGAGCGGTTCTCTCTGCGGCCTTGGCCAGACAGCTCCTAACCCGATTCTGTCCACTCTCCGCTATTTCCGCGATGAGTATGTTGCACATATCGTAGACAAGAAGTGTCCCGCAGGCGTATGTAAGAAACTGCTCAATTACACCATCGATCCCGATAAGTGTAAGGGTTGTACACTTTGTGCAAGACAGTGTCCTGCCGGCGCCATCACCGGTAAGGTCAAAGAGGTTCATGTCATTGATCCTGCTAAGTGCGTAAAATGCGGCGCTTGCGTTGAGAAGTGTAAGTTCGGCGCAATTTCCAGAAAGTAAGAAGGGAGCCACAACAAAAATGGATATGGTAAAAGTAAAAGTTAATGGTGTTGAGGTTGAGGTTCCTGCTAATGCGACGGTCCTTGAGGCCGCCAAATGTGCAGGTATCAATATTCCTACACTATGCTATTTGAAAGATATCAATGAGATCGGTGCCTGCCGTCTTTGCCTGGTTGAGGTAAAGGGCGCGCGCGGTCTGGTCACCTCCTGCGTTTATCCTGTAAACGAAGGCATGGAGATTTTCACCAACACCGAAAAGGTGAAAGCGGCTCGCAAGATGAATTTGGAACTGGTTCTCTCTGCTCACAATAAGCAGTGCCTGTCCTGTGTTCGCTCTACTACCTGTGAGCTGCAGAAACTGGCTAACGAGTATGGCGTTGACGAGAACTACTTCAAGAGCGATGATAAGGCATTCGAAATCGATGATTCCTCTGTCTCCATCATCCGCGACAACAGCAAATGTATCCTTTGCCGCCGCTGCGTGGCAGCCTGCAACAAGCTGCAGGGTATCGGTGCCATCGGCATGGCCAATCGTGGTTACGATGCATCCGTTGAGAGCCCGAACGGCTTGAAATTGGCTGAGACCTCTTGTATCAACTGCGGTCAGTGTATCGTTGCATGTCCTACTGGTGCTCTCTATGAGCGCGACGACACCGCTCCGGTATTTGCTGCCATCAACGATCCCACCAAGCATGTGGCTATCTGTGCTGCCCCTTCCGTTCGCGCTACCATTGGTGAGTGCTTCGGATACGAGCCCGGCACCGATGTGGAAGGCAAGATGGTTGCCGCTATGAAGATGCTCGGCTTTGACGGCGTATACGACATGAACTTTACCGCTGACCTTACCATCATGGAAGAGGCCACAGAGTTTATCAACCGCGTACAGAACAAGGGTGTTCTTCCGATGATCACCTCTTGCTCTCCCGGATGGGTTAAGTACTGCGAGCACTACTTCCCGGAGATGACCGAGAATCTGTCCACCTGTAAGTCTCCTCAGCAGATGTTCGGCGCTATCTACAAGGCATACTACGCTAAGAAGATGGGCATCGATCCTAAGGATGTCGTATTCGTATCGGCTATTCCTTGTACTGCGAAGAAATTCGAGGTTACCCGTGACGGTCAGGATGTGGAAGGCGTTCCCGGCGTAGATTACGCAATCACCACTCGTGAATTGGCTCGCATGATCCAGACTGCCGGTATCGAATTCCGCGCTCTGGCTGATGCCAAGTTCGATTCTCCTGTGGATGTTGGTTCCGGTGCCGGTGTTATCTTCGGTGCAACCGGCGGCGTTATGGAGGCTGCTCTCCGTACTGCTGCTGAAGTTATCCTTGGCAAGCCCCTGGAGAAGCTGGAATTCAATGAAGTTCGAGGAACTGACGGTATCAAGTTCGCTACCTACCAGATTGGCGATCTGACTCTGAATGTTGCTGTTGCCAGCGGCACGGCAAATGCTTGCGAGTTGCTTAAGGGCGTACAGGATGGCACCTACAAGGTGGATTTCATCGAAATCATGGGTTGTCCCGGCGGTTGCGTGAATGGCGGCGGTCAGCCGTATCAGCCTGCATCCGTCCGCAATTCTGTGGATCTGAAGGCAAAACGTGCAGCTGTTCTGTATACGGCCGATAAGAACATGGATCTTCGTAAGTCTCACGAAAACTCCATTATCAAGGCTCTTTACGAGGACTTCCTTGGTGAGCCTAACAGCCACAAGGCTCATGAGTTGCTTCACACCCACTACGTAAAGCGCGGTCTGTAATTTCATACTGTAACAAGCATGCATCCATGATGCATGCTTGTTTTCATATCCGACCAAATTCCCACAATAAATACCTGTTTTGCTATTGATTTTGCAGAAAATGCATTATATAATGAATAAAACAATATTCATTTCTCGGAGGAGATTATGCAACAAGTTAGATACGGTATTATCGGTCTCGGTAACATGGGATCCAGCCATCTGAAGAGTTTCAAAGACGGTAAGATCCCCGGCGCGGTTCTCACGTCTGTGTGCGATATTAAGCAGGATCGTTTGGATTGGGCAAAGGGCGTCTATGGTGATGAAATCACCTATTTCATCGACTACAAGGACATGTTTGCTGCCGGCAATATGGATGTGGTCTTGATCGCTACGCCCCACTATCTCCATCCAGTGATCGGTACGGACGCTTTCCAGGCGGGACTCCATGTCCTCAGCGAGAAGCCCATCGGCGTGTACACCAAGAACATCGTTGAGTTTATGCAGACCGCAAAGGATAGCGGTAAGGTGTTTGGTATCATGTACAACCAACGCACCAATCCCGCTTATCAGAAGATGCGCGAAATTGTGCAGTCCGGTGAGTTGGGTGAGCTGAAGCGTTGTGTATGGATCATCACGGATTGGTACCGTACACAGGCTTATTACAACAGCGGCGGATGGCGTGCCACATGGGCCGGTGAAGGCGGCGGCGTTCTCTTGAATCAGTGCCCGCATAATCTGGATCTGTGGCAGTGGATATTCGGTATGCCTACCAAGATCCGCGCGTTCTGTTCTTTCGGCAAATATCACGATATCGAAGTGGAAGACGACGTTACCGCGTATGCGGAATACGCTAACGGCGCCACTGGTGTGTTCATTACCACCACCGGCGAGTGTCCCGGTACCAACCGTCTGGAGATCAGCGGTTCCAAGGGCAAATTGGTTTACGACAGCGGTGTTTTGACATATACAAAGTTGGTGGAGGACGAGCGCACGCACTGCTTTACCACCACGGAAGGATTCAAGAAGGTGGACAGCACTGTAGAGCAGATCCGTTTCCCCAACGGCGGCGAGCAGCATGTCGGTATTCTGAAGAACTTCACCAATCATCTGCTGAACGGGGAAGAACTGCTGGCTCCCGGTTACGAGGGAATCAACGGACTTTCCATCTCCAACGCCATGATGCTTTCCACTTGGAAGAATGACTATGTGGATTTGCCCAACGACGGGGAAGAGTTCTGGACATACTTGCAGGAAAAGATCAAGACATCCCGTGCAAAAGAAGATGCGCCTTCTGTCGTGTTCGATACAGAAGGAACCTACGGCAACAAATAATAAAAAAAGAGATATGCCTGACGGCATATCTCTTTTTTACTGTATAGTGTGTGCGCTTTGTTTCGATTTGCGAAATACAGTAGGTGACACCCCTGTCGTGCGTGTGAAAACTTTGTAAAAGTGAGAATAATCATTAAATCCACATTCGGAAGCGATGTGTTCTGTGGAGTCCGAGGTAACTTCAAGCAAGTATTTTGCCCGCTCAATTTTTACACGATGGATGTATTCTACCGGCGTGACACCGTATTGCTTTTTTAGTGTGTTTATGATGTGGTTTTTGCTGAAATTGAAGTAATGGCATGTTTTTTCAAGGGAAACTGTCTGTAAGTCTTCCATTTGAATGTATTGCGCAATTTGATCTGCCAGCGTGGGAACGGAATCCTTCTGGATCAGCAGTTCCAGCAAGGCAAGGAATTTCGCCGTTTTGCTTAATAGGGAGGAATTGGTATGCGACAGCAGATCAAGATCTTCCATGTGGTCTTTTAGACGAGCGGAATCGAACGTGCCGCGGAAAGGAAGTACCGGTCCATCATCCTGCCAACTGCCGTGAAAATGAACAAATAAATATTTGGGAGAATCGCTCACAACATATCCCGTCTGATAAGTGTTGTGTTTCTGAATGTGATATTCGCCTGCATGCACTTCATATTCTGTATTATCTTCACTAAAACGCAGAACTCCATCAAATACCATCAGCAAAACGTCGTGCATGCAAAAACGCGTAATGTGCCGCTCACCCGGTGAAAAATAACGCATGGATGCATACTGGTATGTGATTGGTTTGTTCAGATCAATTCCTCTCATGGCATCACCAAGGATAGTATAACAAAAAACTGTGATATTGTCAACAATGTTTGTGAAAATCACAATGGTATATACAATTTACGTGTGATAAAATCCATATATACTATACAATGAGGTGATTGTTATGCGTGCATGGGATTTTTACACATCCAATGAACTAAAACCAAAGGGTTGGCTGAAGAGACAGTTGGAGATACAGGCCGATGGCCTGAGCGGAAATCTGGATAAGGTATGGCGGGATGTACGCGACAGTTCGTGGATTGGCGGCAACGCGGAGGGCTGGGAGCGCGTACCGTATTGGCTGGATGGCTTTGTTCCGCTGGCGTATCTGCTGGAGAACGAGGACATGATTGCGCGCGCCAAACGGTATATCGATGCAATTATCGCCCGCCAGGAAGAAGATGGCTGGATCTGTCCTTGCAGCAAAGAGCAGCGGGAAAAGTACGACACATGGGCCGTTCAATTGATTACAAAAGTTCTCACTGTGTACTACGAATGTTCCCGTGATGAGCGAGTACCCGACGTGATATATCGGATTCTGAAGAATTACTACGCATTGCTGTGTGACCGAACGGTTCATTTGTTTGCCTGGGGCAAGTTCCGCTGGTTCGAATGTTTTATTGCCATTGATTGGGCGTATGAGCGATATAAAGAAGAATGGCTAATCGATCTGGCAAAGATTCTGCAGCAGCAGGGCCATGATTATCTGTCATCTATGCCGAAGTGGGAGCGCCCTCTCAATGCATGGACGTATGAAACTCACATTGTCAATATCTGCATGGCGTTGAAATACGAAGCACTTACCGCCTCTGTTTTCAGCGAGGAATACACCGATCGTGCAGAGACGATGCACAACGTACTTAACACGTTTAACGGTACACCTGTAGGAACGTTTACAGGGGACGAGTGCTTATCCGGTGTGAGTCCGATCCAGGGAACGGAATTGTGCGGTGTTGTCGAGCAGATGTATTCGTATGAAATGCTGTACGCTTGCACGGGCGATAAAAAGTGGGTAGAGCGCTTGGAACTGCTCGCATTCAATGCCTTGCCAGCTACGATCAGCGATGACATGTGGACGCACCAGTATGTGCAGATGTGCAATCAGATCGCCTGCCGGAGATTCCCCGGAAAAGCCGTGTTCCGCACCAACGGCCCGGAAGCGCATTTGTTTGGACTGGAGCCGAACTACGGCTGCTGTACGGCGAATTTCAATCAGGGATGGCCTAAGTTCGCCTTGTCCGTATACATGCATCGGGACCATGAAATCCTCCATGCCGTACCGGTTCCGTCTGAGTTGAATACCGATGGCATCCATATTCTCTGCGACACCGAGTATCCGTTCGATAATTCCTTTACCTACACAATTGAGACGGAAAAGGAGTTTGTCTTTCGTATTCGTATCCCTTCGTTTGCGAAAAACGTTTGCGTGAACGATGCTCCGTTCCAGGGAGATGAGGCTGTATTTACATTTCAGCCTGGCGATCAGAAGAAGATTTCCATAGCATATAATTGCGATGTATGCTTTGAGACACGCCCCAATCAGTTAGCCACAGTGAGACGAGGCTCGCTGGTATTTGCAGTGCCCATCTCCTACGAAAAGGAAATGCGGGAATATGTACTGCACGACGTGGAGCGGAAATTCCCCTATTGTGATTATGAGTTTATCCCCACATCGGATTGGAATTATGCGTACAGTTCAGACAAAGTTGACGTTGAAAATCGTGAGATGGGCGAGTATCCTTTTTCATCCACTAATCCGCCCATTGTTATTCATGCAAAGGTGCAGAAAATTGATTGGGGATTCGAGGATGGCTACAACACAGTTTGCGCCAAGGTTCCGGCATCCCGCGATCCGATTGGCGAGGTGGAAGAAATCCAACTGCATCCCTACGGATGCGCAAAACTGCGTATGACCGAAATCCCCCTGCTTCCGTAAAGAAAACCGGCTGAGCGAATGCTCAGCCGGTTTATTGTTATGCGTTTTGCAGGATGAAATCATGCAGAAGATCGATCTGATGCTGAACGGAATCGGGGGATGGTCCGCCGTACGCTGTGCGGCGGTTCACACAGTTATCCAGATCGATCGCATCGTATACGTCCTCATCGAAGGAATCCGAGAATGTGCGGAACGTATCCAGGGAGAGTTCCTCCAGCGTTGTGTTCTCATCGATGCAGTAAGCTACCAGTTTTCCGCTGACCTTATAGGCATCGCGGAAGGCCATACCGCGCTTGACTAGGTAATCAGCGCAGTCTGTGGCGTTAATGAAGCCCTGTGCGGCAGCACGGCGCATGGCCTGGGTATTGACACGCATGGTGGCGAACATAGCCGTAAACACCTCTACAGCAAGCTGTGTGTGATCCAGCGCATCGAAGATAGCTTCCTTGTCTTCCTGCATGTCCTTGTTGTATGCCAGGGGGAGGCCTTTCATCATGGTAAGAAGGGTGGTCAGATCACCGTAGATACGTCCGGTTTTACCGCGAACCAATTCAGCCACGTCCGGATTTTTCTTCTGCGGCATGATGGAGGAGCCGGTGGAGTACGCGTCATCCAACTCAATGAAGCGGAATTCCGAGGAGCACCACAGGATGATTTCCTCCGAGAAGCGGCTCATGTGCATCATCAGCATGGACAGTGCGTTGGCCAGTTCAATGACAAAATCACGGTCGGAAACGCCGTCGATGCTGTTTTCTGTCACTGCATCGAAGCCGAGCAGTTCAGCAACGCGATGTCGGTTGATGGGGTAAGTGGTGGCCGCCAGTGCACCGGAGCCGAGAGGCATGATGTTTGTGCGGGCGTATACGTCGTCAAGACGCTTGATATCGCGCATAAACATCTGCGCATAGGCAAGAATGTAATGGGCAAATGTGAGGGGTTGTGCGCGCTGCAGATGCGTGTAGCCCGGCATAACGGTGTGTATGTTCTCCGATGCCTTTGTCTCAATAGCAGAAAGAAGGGAAGTCACCAGCGCTTTTACAGCCAGGATCTGCTCCTTCAGATACATACGTATGTCCAGCGCCACCTGATCGTTGCGGCTGCGAGCCGTATGCAGACGTTTTCCGGTCTCACCGATCCGCTCTGTCAGAACCGCTTCAATGAACATATGAATGTCTTCCGCTTCCGGATCGATAGCCAGTGCACCGCTGTCGATATCTGCTTCAATACGCCGGAGTTCCGCTACGATTTTCTCGGATTCGCCGGCATCAATAATGCCGCATTCACCCAGCATGGTAGCATGCGCAATGGATCCCGCAATATCGCAGTGATACATGCGCCAGTCGAATGAAATGGATGAATTAAAATCGTTCACACGCGCATCGGTTGCTTTTGCAAAACGCGCGTCCCACATTTTACCTTTCATGAATACCTCAAATTATGCGTAATTAGTCGTTCCAGGGGCCGAGCAGCTTGGCGCGGACCTTCAGGGGCAGACCAAACAGGTTGATGAAGCCCTCAGCGTCCTTCTGGTTGTAGTCTTCGTCAACGCCGAAGGATGCGGTCTGCTCATCATACAGGGTGTAGGGAGAAGTAACGCCTGCATTGACCAGATTACCCTTGTACAGCTTCAGCTTTACATCACCGGTAACGGTCTTCTGGGTGTCATCCACAAATGCACCGATCGCACGGCACAGAGGAGTGAACCACTGACCGTTGTAAACCAGCTCGCCCAGCTTCTGTGCAACGATTGCCTTGAAGTGGGAGGTTTCCTTATCCAGAGTGATGGTCTCCAGAACGTCGTGTGCCTTGTAGAGGATGGTTCCGGCGGGAGTTTCGTATACACCGCGGCTCTTCATGCCGACCAGGCGGTTTTCAACGATGTCCAGAATACCGATACCGTTGGCGCCGCCGATCTTGTTCAGCGTTTCCACCAGGGTTACCGCATCCATCTCAACACCGTCAACCGCGGTAGGAATACCTTTTTCGAAGTGAATGGTAACGTAGGTGGGGGTATCGGGAGCCATCTCGGGAGATACGCCCAACTCCAGGAAGCCGTCCTTCAGGTAGTCGGGTTCGTTGGCGGGGCTCTCCAGATCCAGACCTTCGTGGCTCAGATGCCACAGGTTCTTATCCTTGGAATAGTTGGTCTCGCGATTGATCTTCAGAGGAATGTTGTGCGCCTCTGCGTAATCGATCTCCTCCTCGCGGGACTGAATGTCCCAGATACGCCAGGGAGCAATGATCTCCATGTCGGGAGCAAATGCCTTGATGGTCAATTCAAAACGCACCTGGTCGTTGCCCTTACCGGTGCAGCCGTGGCAGATGGCATCTGCGCCTTCCTTCTTTGCGATCTCAACCAGACGCTTTGCGATGCAGGGACGGGCGTGGGAGGTGCCGAGAAGGTATTCCTCGTACTTGGCACCGGCTTTCAGGCAGGGCCAAATGTACTCCTCAATATATTCCTTACGCAGATCCTCGATGTAGAGCTTTGATGCGCCGGTTTTGAGAGCCTTTTCCTCCAGACCGTCCAACTCAGTACCCTGGCCCACATCGGCAGATACAGCGATAACTTCGCATCCCTCATAGTGCTCCTTCAGCCACGGAATGATGATAGAAGTATCCAGGCCGCCGGAATATGCAAGCAGAATCTTTTTGATTTCCTTTTTCATGATATGCCTCCGCAAATATATTTTTACAATACTAACATTATACAACTCCCGTGGAAATAAGTCAAGCATAATGCCATACGAATATGAAATAATATTCCTCGA
Source organism: Clostridia bacterium (assembly GCA_017468385.1). Classification (GTDB taxonomy): domain Bacteria; phylum Bacillota; class Clostridia; order Oscillospirales; family CAG-272; genus SIG701. Next base: position 85,260 of record JAFUIQ010000015.1, on the reverse strand, counting down.
TTTTTCGTGCATTTTGAATAATATACATTATTTTAAATAATGATCGAATAAATATTCACATGGCAAATGGAAATATACATACGGTACGCAAGGGAAGTTTTACAACGGTTAACAATCGCGGAATGTGACAGACTATGGACAGATACGAAAGGAGAGAAAAATGAGCATTATGAAACGAATTCTGGCATGTATGTTATGCGTTTTGATGACAACGCCGGTTTATGGCGCGGACAATAAAACCAAGCCCTACAACTGGTACTGCTGTCACGTGAAAGACGGAACACAGCCCACGTGCGATGCGGAGCTGTCTTTTGTTGAAAAGTACAACGGCTATTATATTGATAGGAAGAACAGTGATCCCACCGCCGCGGAAAAAGTGATTTATCTGACGTTTGATGCCGGATACGAAAACGGCAATATTTCCAAAATCCTGGATACGCTGAAAGCAGAGAACGTTCCCGGAGCCTTTTTCGTTCTGGAAAATCTGATCTCCAAGAATCCGGAATTGATCAAACGGATGGCAGAGGAAGGACACCTTGTGTGCAATCATACCGCCAAGCATCACGATATGACAAAATATCACACGAGCGAGACATTTCTTGCAGAATTGGCCAATCTGGAGAAAATTTGTACGGACACCACTGGGGTAGAAATCAGCAAATATTATCGCCCGCCGGAGGGGAGATTCTCTGAGGAAAATCTGCAATTCGCCAATGACGGCGGATACAAAACGATTTTCTGGAGTTTCGGGTATGTGGATTGGGACAATGAGCGGCAGATGAGCCCGGATGATGCGATGAATAAAATACTCGGCGGCTTGCACAACGGAGAGGTGCTGCTTCTGCATCCCACATCGGCAACGAATGCGGCAATCATGGGACGACTAATTACAGAATTAAAGGCAAAAGGATACCGTTTTGGAACGCTGGATGAGCTGACAGCGCAAGAGAACGCGGCATAAAGGGCAAAGGCAGGAGCGACAATGAAGCAATCACGGATAGTGGCAGGTATCATGAGTGTGCTTGTAATGGCAGGCGGGGCATCGATTCCTGTTCACGGTGAATATACGGGAGCAAGGCCGGAGTATGTGTATTCCTCCCATATGAATGAGCAGAATAAGATAGCCTTGACCTTTGACGATGGTCCGCATCCTGTCTACACTCCGATCATATTGGACATTCTGAAAGAGCACGGCGTGCGTGCGACGTTCTTTATTATCGGAGAAAATGCTGAGAGATATCCGGATTTGGTTCGCAGAATACAGCAGGAGGGTCATGAGATTGGCAATCATACGTATCTGCATAAAAATCTGAAAGAGCATTCGGTAAACTGCATCTGTGATGAAATTACCCACGCGGAGGATGCGATTCTTCGCATTGCCGAGCAGAGAACGAAGCTGCTACGCCCGCCGGGCGGATTGTACAACCAACAAGTATGTGATGCGGCCCGAAAATTGGATTATGACATTATCCTGTGGACCGTGGACACATTGGATTGGACACATCCTACCTCTGAGGAGATCGCCGTTACAATTGAAAGCAATATCAAATGCGGGGACATCATATTGTGCCACGATTTTATTGGCGGCGATCCGTCGCCCACACCGGATGCGATCCGGTTGGTGATTCCCAGACTGCTGCAGAGGGGCTACACCTTTGTCAGCGTGTCCGAACTGATTCACTCCAAATAACGGTGGAACCAAAAAGACTGCTGCGAGTATCTCGCAGCAGTCTTTATCATTATTCTCTGTTTTCTTTGTAGTAGGGATCGATCATGATCTCTTTGATTTTGGGATAGGCGGCATAAGCGGATGCCAGACCGCATACGGAAAACATCAGAATGAACGGAAGAATCACAGCCAAGGGGAAGAACGCCATGCGCAGCACGTACCAGAAAGCAACTACGACGATTACTGCGAGAAGCGCCATGATGTTCCGCTTGATGCCAAGAATGGCAAAGAACAGTGCGTTTTTCAGCAGTTTCATAATGCTCAGATCAAACGTGATCATCATAAGATATATGTACATGCGCATGAAGGTGTATACAATGCACATAGCGAATGTCAGGAAGAAGAAAATGTAAATCATTGTGTCGCCGGAGGACAGGTTCAAGTAGAAGTACAGCAAGTCGTATCCGAGAATTCCCATGATCAGCAGATCCAGGATGCCATAAAGTAACCCCTGCTTGAAATTGCGCCGGATGGCCTGCCAGAAATCGGACATGATAAACATGCCTTCTTCCCGCACCATACTGCGCAGTAGGTGGGTGGTTCCCACGTTTACGAGGCCGAATGTGAGCAGAAGCAGAGCGCCCAGACCGTACAAAATGTATGTGGTAGTGGAGGGAACCGACACAGTGGCCTGAATCCCGTAGACGCCCATCAATGCGGCCATAAGCGGGGATTGATCAAAATAGGAAGCACCCAGAAGGGGAGCAAACTGCTGATAGTAGGGTGCGAAGCTTTGGATGGAAAAATAACCGGTTGCGCCCAGCAGAATAAAGAAAACAGGGAAGTTACCGAACACGAAGAGCAGATTCACGGTAAGCAGCGTGTTGATCTTCCGGCCGAGGAGCTTGAAAAAGTTTCCCAGCGTGGGATTATCAAGAATCTTCGGTTCATCGGGGGAAACACCCTCCCGTTCTTTGCGTATACGATCGAAAAAGTTGAAACGACTCTTTTTTTCTTCCTGTTCATTTGTGTAATTTCGGTTCATTTCAAAAGAAGGTATCCTTTCCTATAAAATAAAGGGTGAGAGAATCTGAATGGATAAAGCGAAACCGGCCGCAATCAAAAAATGAACGCTGGTTTCACGTAAAGGGCGAATGCAGTGGTGATCACGTAGAGAATACGAGAAAATTACGAATATAGCGCTGATAACCGCATACAAAACAGGTAACGAGAGCATGTGGATATTCCCGGTTGTCATGCGGCAAATATATAAGGCGGAACCAAGGGATATCCCGCGTGCCAGAAATACAGCCAAGGCAAGCGGCAGATCAAAGGCCGTGTACGGAGCCAACCAGAGAATCAAAGCCTGCAGAAGAAGCGGTCGGCACAGACGGGCGGCGCACATGGCATATTCCGTGAAAAAGTCACAGCCGGCATAGGGATCTAAACTTTGAATATGTAACTGCAGCAGTGTACTTCCGTAAAGCAATTTTGCAAGATAGAATCCGGAAACAACGGCAAGCGCGGTTACAGCCAGCACGAACATGGCGGAGCAAAAAGCGCGATTCCAGGACGTTCGGGGAGCGGAAACGGGAGCATTCACGACTTACAACCTCTCAAAATTTCGTTTGGTTGAATATATGCACCCTTGTCCCGATCTATGAATCAGTTTCCGGAAAGCTCATCTGCCCGATTGCGGCATGCATCCATGGCGTCGGATACAATATTACTTAAATCCCGTTCGGTGAAAACAGCCATGGCTCGCTCTGTGGTGCCGCGGGGGGATGTGACCGCGGCTTCCAAAGTATCGGGGGCGAATTCTGTTTGCATAAGCATTTCTGCCGTGCCTATGGCGGAGCGGCACACCAGCTCAAGCAGGGCATCCGGATCTTCAAATCCGTTCTTTTTGCCCCATGCGCACATATCACCGATAAAGCGGGCAAAATAGGCAATAGAGCTGGATGTCAGTGCCGTTATGGGATTCAGTAAACTTTCCGTAGTTTCAAATATCATGCCGGAGCAGGAGAAAATCCGGCAGGCCAGGGCATACTCCTCGTCCGTGACATTTTCGCCGCGGCAGAGCGCACTGACACCCTCGCCGACCTGTAGAGGCGTATTGGGCATAACGCGAATCACCTTGGCGCCCGGCAAGGCGGCGGCAATACGATCAATGGTGACGCCGGCTGCGATGGAAATGATCAGTTTTCCCGAAGCACTGGCAGCAAAGTCTGCCATCACGCTGTCAATCAACTGAGGTTTTACCGCCAACAGCACGACATCAGCCTGTGATACAGCGGAAACCGTATCGGATGCACATCGGCATCCCATTTCGGTAAAAGGATGGCATTTAAGCGCATCCGTGTCAAATACAATGATGTCCTCCGGTGAGAACGATTGGCTTTGCAGCATACCGTTCAGAATAGCGGAACCCATATTTCCCACGCCGATAAAGGCGATTGATTTTATCATAGCACAGTTCTCCGATTCATGCAATATACTATATAATACCACAATTTTCATCATTCTTCAATGCCAAATATATAATTTAACAATTCCAAAATATATTACAATCTTGCAAACTCGAAAAATATTGTATATAATGAATACGAACATCCTTTGGGAGTACGGGAGATTTATGAACAAAGATACAGTTATTCGCTATTTTCGGGATCCTCCCGAGATCGTTACGGATCGCCTGATTCTTCGTCGCATGAAAAAAACGGATTACCGGGATATGTATGAATATGCCTGCAATCCGGAGGTAACTCGGTATCTCACCTGGGAGCCGCACCCGAATCCTACGTATACCATTCGATATCTTGCCTATGTGGCCACACGATATCGTGCCGGTGAATTTTTCGACTGGGCTGTGACGTTGAAGGACAGCGGCAAAATGATAGGTACATGCGGATTTACCTCTTTTTCCTATCCGCACAATGTGGGCGAAATCGGATACGTATTGAATCCGGATTACTGGGGACGGGGGATTGCTGCAGAGGCAGTTCGCGCCGTTATGCGCTTCGGCTTCTTCACCTTGAATCTGCATCGAATTGAAGCAAAATATATGGTAGGAAACGATCGCAGCCGACGCGTTATGGAAAAAGCCGGAATGGTCTTTGAGGGAATCCAGCGTGAGTCTATGTACATCCGTGATTCGTACAGGGATATTGGTATTTGTGCCATCTTGTTTTCCGATTTTATAGATAAGTAAATAATGGCGGGACAATCTGCGTTGTCCCGCCATTTCTGTATTATGCTTCCATCAGCTTGCGCGCACCGGCAATGCAGGTCTCCGCATTGACGTTGGCAGCCGCTTCGTCTTTGCCGTTGGCAAGAATATATACCTTTACCTTCGGCTCGGTGCCTGACGGACGAACGACAACCAGATTGTCATCCTCCATCAGGTAGTAAAGAACATCGGATTTCGGAAGTCCCGTGCCGTACGCAGCTCCGCTGCGCAGATCCACGGCTTTTTCCTCCAGGAAGTCCTTGAAGATGGCTACTTTCTTTCCGCCAATCTCCGTAGGAGGATTCTGACGCAGTCCGCTCATCATAGCGGCCATTTTTTCTTTTCCGTCCACGCCGCTCATGGAAATGCTAATCACGCTCTCTCGGAAGTAGCCGTATTTTTCAAAAATCTCATTCAGCGCATCGATCAGGGTCATATTGCGCGTCTTGTAATAGGCGGCCATTTCACAGATGAGAAGGGAAGCCACCACAGCATCCTTATCACGCGCGTAAGTACCCTTCAGATATCCGTAACTCTCTTCGAATCCCAACAGGAACGTACCGTGTCCGGAAATCTCGTGATTCTTGATGACCTCGCCGATGAATTTAAAGCCGGTCAGCACGTTGTACAGATGCACGCCATGCGCCTCGCAGATGCGCGTGCACAATTCACTGGTAACGATTGTTTTAACCGCATAGGGCTCGGCAGGCATCTTGCCGGTCTTCTCAAACGCAGTGGCGATATACTCCAGAAGAAGTGCGCCCATCTGGTTACCGGTAATGCATTGGAACTCACCGTTTTTGTCCTTGGCCATAACGCCTACGCGATCCGCATCCGGATCTGTAGCAACGATCAGATCACTGCCTACCTTGTTGGCGATTTCGCGGCCCAATGCAAATGCCTCGGGGAATTCGGGGTTCGGGAATTTGACAGTCGGGAAGTTTCCGTCGGGAATCATCTGCTCATCTACCGTGAACAGTTTCTTCAAACCGGCTTTCTTCAGCAGCTGGGGTACCAACGTAGCACCGGTACCGTGCAGAGGCGTGTATACAATGGCCATATCGTCCGCTACGGCAGGGATCGCATCCGGATTCACCGCCTGCTCCAGTACCTTTTCCATATACCGTTCATCCAAGGATGCATCGGTAACCGTGATCAAAGCGGGATTGGCTTTATCGGCTGCGGGAACATCGCGGAAAATATCTACGGTAGCAATCTCGGCGGCAACGGTGGCAGCATGATCCGGCGGAAGCTGACCGCCGTCCTCCCAGTACGCTTTATATCCGTTGTATTCGGACGGATTGTGCGAGGCGGTGATATTGATACCGGCAATGCAGTTCAAATCACGGATGGCGAAGGACAAAACCGGGGTAGGACGCATTTCCGGGAAAAGATACACTTGAATACCGTCTGCGGAAAGTACCTCGGCCGCACGATGTGCAAACTCTTTGGAGTTGTTGCGGCTGTCATAGCAAATGGCAACACCTCGCTCTTTACCGCCGGGAGTTTTCAAAATCAGGCGGGCAAGACCCTCGGTGGCATGGGCAACGGTGTACAGATTCATCTTTGCCGTTCCGGCACCCATCTCTGCACGAAGACCGGCGGTGCCAAAAGACATGTAACCGGTGAAAGCGCCTTTTATTTCATCATCGGTTTTCAGTGCGCGTACCTCTTCTTTGGTAGCGTCATCCACCATAGGATCGTTCAGCCATCGGGTGTAATTCTCTTTGTAGTCAGACATAGTAGCGTATCCTTTCAAAAATTATTTATCATGTATCATAGTGAAAATCCCCTCCAGGGAGTAATTGTCGAGAACAGCCTGCAAAAACAGCAACAGGGCCGCAAGCAAGTCGGAGGGAATGCGGAAACGAATTGTGTAGGAAATGCTGTCGTTTGTATACGAAAGCGGCATAGTAACCAGTTCCATGATGTCGGCGCCCACGGCCTCGCAGGCCGACAGAAACGATCCGATTCGTACGGATTCCGGCAGAACGGCGTTGATCTGTACATAGCACGGATCGGATGCAGGAGTATTCAATCCATGCCGGAGCAGGGCGAAGCGAAGGATGGCGTCCCCATCCCGGACGCTGACGTCGCAGGTCATATCGATTTTCAGATCATACTTGGAGATCATGCGGGTAAAAGCTGTCAGAATTCCGTCCTCTGAGGAATAAATTGGCAGAAGACAATATCCGCATCGCCCATAATACACTTCCTCGCAAACAGATGTAAGCGATGGAAGGTAGTGGGCGGATGCATTTGCTTTTGCGTTAGCGAAGGATTCAAAAGCACGGTCAGCATACATATTGCGCTGATACGCAATATCTGTGTCCAGAATATCATCATCTATCCGAGCGGATTCGGGCAGAAGATTTTCCATTGCTGCACACGAGGTGAGTTCCTGCGTGCACATATAGCAGAAGCGGGCGAAATCCGCACTGCACAGATCCGGGGAAATCACATTTGCATATACATCCTTCAGATCGCAATCCGATCCGTTGGCTTTTATGCAGCGGATCAACTCGGCGTGAATACCGTTACGGAGAATATCTGTTTTGGCGGATAGAGAATGTACGGCAGCCGTATTCTCCCGCAGAACGCGAATACTTTCCTCTGTATACATATTACAGCATCGTCAAAAGTGAATAACTGTCGGACAGGAAGTTACTCAGCTCATCTGCGGTCAGCTTGCGCTGGCTGAGCAGGGAAAGGGAGAAGATCTGCCGCGCCAACACCTCTGCCTTTTCGCTATTCTCTTTATACAACGAGTCGATCTTCCGAATCAGATCGCTGGCCGCGTTGAGCACCAGTTTGGATTCCAGCGGGAAAGTGCCGGCACCTCCGTTTGGCATGCCATACATTTTCATCATGTCATCCATACGGCGGCTTTCCTCGGACACAGTCAGAATAGCCGGCACATCACTGTTCTTGATGTGCTGCACCTCCACCTTAACGCCATCCTGCACTATTTTCTCAAATGCGGATACTGCGTCGGCACATTCCGGTGCGGCGTCGCTGTTCTGGAGTGCGTCGGCGATTTCCGCATCAACACGGACAAACTTCACGCCGTCCTGATTGGCTTCGATGACGTTGATAAACTGGGTGTCCAGTACCCGATCCAATAGGATTACTTCCACGCCTTCCTGTTCCAACAGGGAGATGTATTGCGATTGTGCCACCTTGTCCGTGGCATAATACACCTTGTTCTCGTGTTTCTCCTTTGCTTGCTCCAGATACTCTTGGAGCGTAACAAATCCGCTGCCGCACTTTTCCAGAAGTAAACTGTCCTTCACACGGTCGTAGAACTTGCGGTCGCGCATGCATCCGTATTCCACAAAGGTCTTCAGATCGCGCCACAATTCCTCAAACGTATCCCGCTCCGTGTTGAACAGGGAATTGATCTTGTCCGCCACCTTTTTTGTGATGTGAGCGGAAATTTTACTTACATATCCACTGTTCTGCAGATAACTGCGGGAAACGTTCAGAGGCATCTCAGGACAATCCAGAACGCCTTTCAGCATAAGAAGATATTCGGGGATGACTTCCTTTATGTTGTCTGCTACGAACACCTGATTATAGAACAGTTTTACCTGGCCTTCCAGGCTTTCGTATTCATTGGAAATGCGGGGAAAGTACAGAATTCCCTTGAAGTTCAGCGGATAATCGGCGCGCAGATGAATGTAGAACAAGGGATCCTTGAAATCGCCGAACACTTTGTGATAGAACGCCTTGTATTCCTCATCCGTGATTTCGGACGGCTGGCGAAGCCACAGCGGGCTCGTGTCGTTGATGGGAGACGGTGCGGAATTTTCTTTGTTTTCCTCATTCTCGTCCTCAAAATATACTTCTACCGGCATGAATGCGCAGTATTTGTTGAGTACGTCTTTGAGCCGATACGCGTCGAGAAATTCCTCTCCCTCTTCGCTGATGTGCATGATGACAGCCGTTCCGTGGCCGTCCAGCAGATCGTCGTCATCATAGTCCGACTGAATTTCATACTTACCGGCTTCGGTACAGCTCCATTTGATTGCACGATCCGATGTGTAGGAACGGGTAATCACATCCACGGTATCGCTGACCATGAAGGAGGAATAAAAGCCAAGGCCAAAATGACCGATGATGCCGGATTCGGTGGCGGTGTCGGCATTCTCATACTTCTGTACGAAATCCAGAGCGCCGGAGAGCGCGATCTGGCAGATGTATTTCTGCAACTCTTCCTCGGTCATACCAATACCGGTGTCCGTTACCGTGATGGTTTTTTCTGCTTTATTCAAAATAACGCGAATCTTCGCGCCGGTCAGATCCAGATCCTTAACCTCACCCAAGGAGGAGAGACGGCGCAGTTTGGTAACAGCATCGCAGGCGTTGGATACGATTTCGCGCAAGAAGATTTCCTTTTCGGAATACAGCCATTTTTTGATGATGGGGAAGATATGCTCAATTTCAACACGGATACCGCCGCGCTGAAGGGAAGAATCATTCATAGGATAAGCCTCGTTTTCTTTGGGAATAGTGATAGAAAACATATACGTTTTCTCAAAAAATAATTATACCAGTTTTATGCAAAGATGTCAATAGATCGCAGTAATTATACCGACGATTTGTATCATTCGCCGAATTGACTGTTGTAAAGGTGGGTGTAAAATCCATTTTTTGCCAACAACTCTTCGTGCGTGCCTTGTTCAATTACATTTCCATGATTCATGACGAGAATCATATCGGCCTCGCGGATTGTGGAAAGACGGTGAGCGACAATAAAGCTGGTGCGGCCCTCCATCATGGCCTGAAACGCTTTCTGAATACGTATTTCTGTTCGTGTATCGATGGAGGAGGTGGCCTCGTCCAGAATCAGTATGGGCGGCAGACACAACATGACGCGGGATATGCAAAGCAGCTGCTTCTGCCCATGAGATAAGTTGCCGCCATCCTCACCGATCACGGTGTCATATCCGTGCGGCAGGCGACGGATGAAACTATGGGCATGGGCAGCCTTGGCGGCGCGGATCATATCCTCATCGCTGGCATCCGGCAGGCCGAATTTGATGTTCTCCCGCACCGTTCCGGATTTCAGCCACGTATCCTGGAGCACCATGCCGAAATTTTTCCGCAGATCTGCCCTGGTAAGGGAAGTCACCGGAAATCCGTCCACGGAGATCTCGCCGGAATTGACATCATAGAAACGCATCAGCAAATTGATCAGTGTCGTTTTGCCGCATCCGGTGGGACCAACGATGGCGATACGCTGACCGGGCCTGACGTGCAAGTTCAAGTTGTGAATCAAGGATTGCTCCGGGGTGTAGGAGAAGGTAACGTCGTGCAGATCCACACGGCCTGTCGCTTGCTCCAACGAACCTGCATCCGGCGCATCCGGAATTTGCGCGGGTGCTTCAATCAGATCAAACAGACGGGAGGCGCAGGCAAGAGCGTTTTGCAGCTCGGTGATTACGCCGGAAATCTCATTGAAGGGCTTCGTGTACTGATTGGCGTAACTCAAAAAACAACTCAGCGATCCGATAGATAATGTGCCGAACACAGCGGTAAGAGCACCGCTCAGCGCCACGGCGGCATACACCAAACTATTCACAAAACGGGTGGTCGGGTTCACAAGCGAGGAGAAAAAGATTGCTGTCAAGGAGCACTTCTCCAGCTCGCCGTTGATGGCATCGAACCGGGAAAGGGCCGTCTCTTCATAGGAAAAAGCCTGCACCAGCTTCAGATTTCCAAGGATTTCATCGATCAGTGCGGTTTGTGTACCGCGCACCTCGGATTGCTTATGAAACATGGAATAAGTGCGAGAGGCAATGAATTTGGCCACCAGCAGAGATACCGGGGTAAGAACAACAACCACCACCGCGATCAGCGGATGGATCGTCAGCATAAAGATGAGTGTGCCCACTATGGTTGCCGCACCGGTGAACAATTGGGTAAATCCCATCAGCAATCCGTCAGCAAATTGATCCGCATCCGCAATGACACGGCTGACGATGGAGCCGCTGGGATGGCGATCCAGATAGGAAAGCGGCAGTTTCTGAATATGGGAGAAGGCTGCGCTTCTTACATCGCGCACCACGCTGTAGGTGATCCGGTTGTTCACCGTATTCATGATCCATTGCATTACCGCAGTGACAGCGACCAGAACACAAGACTCCGCAAGAAGCGGAACGATGCGGGAAAAGTTCACCTGTCCTGCCTCGACAATATCATCGATGGCACGTCCGATGAGAATCGGAACATACAGCGTCAGTACTACAGAAATAAGAGCCAGTAACAGGGAAAGTGCAATGAACCAACGGTATGACTTCATATAGGAGAGAACCTTGGCGATGGTGGATGCACTTGGATTCTTCATCATCGTACAGCCTCCTTTTCCGGGTATTGCGAATAATAGATTTCCTGATACACAGGACAATTCCGGAGCAGTTCATCGTGGGTGCCGATACCCACCATGCATCCGTCATCAAGAACGATAATTTTGTCCGCGTGGGCCAGGGAAGAGGTTCGCTGGGACACGATAATTACGGTGGTGTCCGGATCCAAATCTCGCAGGGCACGGCGCAAAGCCGCATCCGTCGCCAGATCCAATGCGGATGCACTGTCGTCCAGAATGAGGATTTCCGGCTTGCGCACCAGCGCGCGGGCGATGGTCAATCGCTGCCGCTGACCGCCTGACAGATTGGTTCCGCCTTGTTCGATGGAATAATCCAGTCCGCCGTCCTTGGCCGCAATCACATCCTTGACCTGTGCAATCTCCATGGCTTGCCACAATTCTTCATCTGTGGCATTAGGATTGCCCATACGGAGATTATCACGCACCGTTCCGCGCAGAAGAACTGCCTTCTGTGGTACATAGCCGATGCGCCCGCGCAAATCCGCCTCGTTCTGCGCCCGCACATCGATGCCGTTGACAGTCACACAACCGCTTTGTACATCGTAAAAGCGGGGGATCAGTTGTACCAGCGTGGACTTACCGCTGCCGGTACCGCCAATGATGCCTACCGTCTCTCCCCGCTTTACGGAGAAAGTAATGTCCGTCAAAGCTGCATCCGCACCTTCCGTATACTGCATGGTCACATGTTCAAAGCGGATCGCATCCTCATTCTGTACCGCACCCGAAACTTCTGGATAATTCTTCATGCCGGTTTCAATTTCAAAAATGGATTGCACCCGATTGGCGCAAGCCATGGATTTTGTGATGTTGATGATCAGATTGGCCAGTTTGATCAGCTCCACAAGGATCTGGGACATGTAGTTATACAGAGCGATTACCGCCCCTTGCGTCAGGATGCCGTACTCCACACGGATAGCGCCGACATAGATCAGCACAGCAATGGCTATGTTGATAATCACATAGGTAAGCGGGTTCATCAAGGCCGTGATTCTTCCGACAAAACGCTGCTGTGTGTACAATGAATGATTGCTCTCTGAAAAGTCGGAAACTTCATTTTCCTCCTGGCAGAAGGCACGGATAACGCGAACACCGGTCAGATTTTCGCGCGTGATTTTAAGAACACGGTCAAGCGCGCCCTGTACCCGCTTATAAAGAGGAATACTCACCAGCATAATTCCGAACACGATCACAGAAAGAACCGGGATGGCACAGGCAAATACAAGTGCCGACTTTGTGTCGATGGTAAATGCCATGATCATGGCACCGAACACCACAAAAGGAGATCGGAGCAACAGACGCAGCGTCAGATTGATACCGTTCTGAATCTGATTCATGTCGCTGGTCATACGGGTGATCATGGTGGAGGATCCCAACTTGTCCAGGTGGGAATAGGAGAGTTTTCCCAGATGGGCAAACAAGTCATGCTTCAGGCGAGCCGTGGACCCCACGGATGCACGGGCGGCAAAATATTGCGCTGTAACGGAAAACAGAAGTCCCACCAGGCCAAGTGCCGCCAGAATAAGGCACTGTACAAGTATATAGCGGGTATCCCGGTTGTGAATACCCACATCGATCATGCGTCCGATGATCAGCGGAACGATCAGCTCCAGGGATGCTTCAAACAGCTTGAACAGTGGACCGAGAATACATTCCCACTTGTAATATTTCATTTGTGATAACAATTTTTTCAAGAATACCACCACCGTGTCTGTCAAGATAAGCAATTGTAGTCAGTATACCATATTTTCCGGAAAAAGGAAAGTCCTATGCACAAAAAGATCCTCTGTATCAGAAAAATACAGAGGATCTTTTTTGTATCAGCTGATAAGCGAGACGACCGGCTCCAGCAATGAGTAATCCGCCAGATAAATCACGCGGGAGTTGGGGAGAACGTAGGGGATCTTTCCGTCATCGGTAGGGGTACCGAAGCGAATCGTATACTTGGCCGCCACACGGGTGGTTACTTCGTTGCCGGACTCATCCGCAGAAGTTACAGCACGCCGATACCCGACGGTTACCGTATTATCCCCGATTCCGTACGATGCCAGCGCATCATCGGTCCCGCTCCAGTCCGCGCACGCGGCAGGCTTCAGGGATTGATAGGCCGCATAGATAGTCCTGCGGTCATCTTCCGTCAGGTTTTCGAGAGTTTCTGTTTCGCCATCCATATTCCATGTGAGGGAGGTTATATATTCTTCTTCCACATCGGCATTCAAGGTATCATAGGCAAACATATCCTCCAGCGACACCTGGAAATAGGGAAGCAGCGCCGGATCGATGGTGTATACCGCACCGGTGTTCAGATCCTTGAAGTAGTGGTAACCTGTCATACTGTTCTGATTTCCGATGGCGAAGGCATACCGGGCGCCGTCTGCGTAGCTCACCTCGATAGTCACCGCTGGATTCTCAAATCCGTATATTCCCGTGTCGCCGGTGTCCAGCGTCCGGTATACACCGATGTAAGAAATGGCCGCAGCCATGTAATCCAGGTGTTCCGTGAGAAGCGGATAGGCAGGTGCAGGCACGTAAATCCACTTGGCGGATGCGCTGTTGTAGGCGAATGTCAGTCTTTCCGAACCACGCAGTGTGTAGGACAACTCGGTAATTTTTCCGGCATCCCGCTGCAGAATGATAGTCACTTCATCACCGGTGTTATTGTTCTCTGTCTCGTTACCTGACGCATCCGGCGTTCCCAGCATCAAATACGCAACCAGAAACGCCGCAGTGATGGCCAGCATGATGGCCGGCATAAGAATTTTTGATGTTTTCTTCTTTTTCACGATAAACCTCTTATCTGCGTCTGCGACGCATCCACACATAGAAGCCGCCGCCGAGGATAACAACCGGAATGAATACAGTCAGCAGGAGGGACCAGGTGCTGGCCGCTGCCTGGCTGATCAGAAGGGGTTCAACCTGCATTTGCTTAGCAAGGACAGATACGGACACTGCCTTCTCGCTCATCCAGTTAACACTGGCCATAAACACAGCGGAATTGGATCCGCTTACATAATAATCCCATTGATCCGACACAATAGCGGGGGAGGCAAACCAAACGAACTTGCCATATCCGCTGTCAGTGATCAGAGTTGACGAAGCGGCTACACTGAAGGGCCCGTCGATGTCACCGGGCTCTTTGTCGTACACCGTCGCATCCGCACCGGCTGTTTTCACGTAGGATGCGGTAGATGAGGTCAGCAGAGTGCTTGCTTCCGCATTTCCTTCCTCTGTCAGTACAATACCGTGGGCGTTGGGGATAAGCGCGGTCAGATTGGAGGAAAGAGTGCTTCCGGGACCTGCATTAATCAGGTTCGGCAGCAGGAACGCGGGATAGGTGTTGTATCGATTAGCATCCCCCTCCACCAGAAGACCGTCGGCGGATTGCATGCCCATGTGGGCAGCCACGGTGGCCAGATTAGGCATATCTGCATTGGAATAGTACCGGTAATCCGTAATCAGGATCACATTACCGCCCCGATTCAGATAGCTCCGGAGCGTTTCGGCTTCGAATACGCTGATGTCCGTTTTCGGATTATTCAGAATGATGGCCGAGCAATCATCGGGAATCCCCTCTCCACCCAGCAGCGTCAGTGAGGAGGTCATAATGTTATCCGCCTCCAGATACGTGGCCACGGTGGCACTCAGGGAATCCTCATCGTGATTGTTGATGAAATACACGGTGGGAATGTAGTTGCGAGTTACATAATCCACGGCGGATGTCAACTCCAGCTCGCCGTTGAAGTAGGGCGTGCCCTGGGGCTGGATGCCGTAGTAATAGTAATTGTAATAATCTTCCTCGGTCAAATTATCGTAGGATACGGTGTAAATTTCTGTAAAATCGATCACAGTGTGGCGGCGTCCGCTTTCCACGATGATGCTGTTCTGGGACAGCGTGTCAGGGGTGTACTGGGATGTGAATCCGGGACGGATATCCGGGTCAACGGTGACGATTTTCACGTTCCGGTTCATGTCCGCATATCTTGCCAGAAGCTCCTGCAGGGTAATGTCCTCCATGCCGCTTTGTGCCACCAGATAGATAGTGATCGGCTCTGTGACGGAGGTTACGATTTGCTTGGTTTCCTCACAGAGGTTCAGCATACCCACCGTACTGCCGTCCGGCTTGGTGAGGGAGGAGGGAAGAGATCCCACAAACAGATTGAGCATGATGACCAGCACCAGGGCAATGGCACATACAGTGAAACTGTAGGAACCGCCGCGGAGCGCACGCATATTGGTTTTTGTTGTGTTTTTCATGTGTGTACCTCCTTACTTACGCCCAGCGTTTCTTTTCCATGGACTGCACGGTAAAGAAAACGAACAGCGCGGAAACAGAAGCATAATACACAAGGGAAGTGATATCCAGCACGCCGTTGGTGAAGTTGGTGAAACGATCAAACAGCGCCGTGGCGGAAAGAATATTCTGAATCAATCCCTCAAACAGAGACGAGCGAACCAGATACACGGCGGTGAGAATGAAAACCACCGCTACAGCCAGAGACAGGGCGGCAACAGGATTTTTAGTCATGTAATACAGAACGACGGCGGCCAGAAGGGCAATCGCATAACAACCGATCAGGGATGCTGCAGACGTCATGGGGATCAGAGTAATCAAACTGCCCATCATATAGATGAGAATGAATACGGCCAGCGAAAGTACCGCTGCGATCACTTGGCTTTCAGTCAGCGAGGACAAAAACATGCCGATAGCAATCAGAGCGCACCCAAGGAGGAAAAACGCCAGAATAGCACCGTATGTGACGAGATAATTCACCGTGCCGTACAAGGACAGAATCAGCGGATACAGGCACAGAATACCGCAGTTGATGCCGAGTACGCTGACCATAGCGAAATACTTGGCCATGACTACCGAGGACAGCTTCATGGGAAGGGAGAACAGAAGCTGATCCGTGCGGGAGTGCCGATCCTCTGAGAAGGAGCGCATGGACAGAATGGGCATGATGATCAGATAAATGATCAAAGTCGATGAAAGGGCATATTCAAAATTCGGATATCCTCCCATCAGATTGGTGACGGTGGTGAACACACCCACCAGGACGAGAAGGACAGCGGAGAAAATCGGCGCAATCATTCCGGTGTAGTAGGATTTTAATTCGCGTTTATAAATGGCAAACATGGGATCGCACCTCATTCCTTTCCGCCGAACAGGGGGGTATAATCGTCCTCATCGGCTTGCTTTTTGGATTTTTTCTTCTTCGGAGGTTCGTAGTAAGGAGATTCTTCCGCGGGGGGTTCCTCTGTCTCTTCCGCCGGAGCATCCATGGAATCTGTGATATCAACCACCGCGTCCTCCTCGGCCGGCAAGGAAACGCTGCCCTCGGTTAAGCGAAGGAACACATCCTCCAGACTCACATCGTTTGTGGACATATCCAGAATCGGGATGTCCCGCGACGCAAACAGACGGAACACATCCTCCCGCATATCCTTGTTGGCCGGCGTTTCGATGGTCACATGAACGCATCCGCCCAGACCGTATGTGACGGTGGTGTTGACCGTTTCATGCAGATCTGCCAGCGCACCGGTAACGGCCGCCACATCACCGCGGACGTCCAATGTAATGATCCGGCATCCGTCTGTGGATGCGGTGAGATTCTCAATGGTATCGGCGGCCACGATCTTTCCGTGGGAGATGATGAGTATTGTGTCGCATACTGCGCTGATTTCCGACAGAATATGGCTGGACAGAAATACCGTGTGATCCTTGCCCAATTCCTTGATCAGATCACGGATTTCTATGATCTGCAACGGATCCAGACCAACCGTCGGCTCGTCCAGAATGATGATCTCCGGATCACCCAGAATGGCCTGGGCAATCCCGACACGCTGCTTGTATCCCTTGGAGAGATTCTTGATCAACCGATCCCGTACGTTTGTCAGGTGGGTTTTGTTCATAATATCCTCTATATGTGCGGCCAGGCGGGCAGGGTCTATGCCTTTGGCTTCGCCGACAAACAGAAGATACTCCTGCGGAGTCATATCCGTGTACAAGGGCGGCATCTCCGGGAGATACCCGATGCACTCCTTGGCTTCCACCGGATCTTCATAAATATCGAAGCCGTTGATGATCACTTCGCCTTCGGTGGCGGCAAGACAGCCGGTGATGATATTCATGGTAGTGGATTTTCCGGCACCGTTCGGTCCGAGAAATCCGTACACATGACCCTTTTCAATATGAAAACTGATATCATCCACAGCAAGAAATGCACCGTACTTTTTTGTCAGATGATTAACTTGGATCAAAATTACACATCCTCTCTATGGTTTCGTGGTATATGCTAACCATTGTACCACGTTTTCCTGAAGAATGCCTGAATATTTTTGTAAATTTATATGATTTTTTAAAAAAATTATAAAAAATTACGCCAAATGGAAACGAACAGAAAAACAAGCAAAAAAATCGTGCAATCCATTGCAAATTTCTTGCTTTTCCGCTATAATATATTTTGGAATGATATATGTTATCTTTTGACATGAATTTGTCCGCGCAAAATGGAGCGGACGGAAACGGTTGGTTTGGATGGGAAAAGATATTGGAATAGACCTTGGTACGGCAACAGTCCTTGTATATGTCAAGGGCAAAGGCATCGTTTTGAAAGAGCCTTCTGTCGTGGCCATCGATCGAAATACAGACAGAATTTTAAAAGTTGGGCGCGCCGCACAGGAAATGCTGGGGCGCACGCCCGGTAATATCACGGCGATTCGTCCGCTGCGGGATGGTGTTATCAGCCAGTACGAAGTGACACTTCGGATGCTGCAGCACTTCATTCGCCGGGTCTGCGGACCGTCCCTGATCTTTAAGCCCCGTGTGGCTATATGCGTGCCCAGCGGCATTACGGAAGTGGAAACACGAGCTGTATGGGATGCTGCCGTGCAGGCAGGAGCCAAACGCACCTACTTAATTGAAGAACCGGTGGCAGCTGCACTGGGAGCAGGAATCGATATTTCCATGCCCAACGGCCATATGATCGTTGACATCGGCGGCGGTACCACGGATATCGCGGTTATTTCCCTGAATGGCGTTGTTGTATCTGAATCCATTAAGGTGGCCGGTGACAAGTTTGATGAGGCAATCATCCGTTATGTCCGCCGCAAGCACAATGTGCTGATCGGCGAGCGCACCGCCGAGGAAATCAAGAAAAAGATCGGATGCGCCTGGCAGAGGGAAGAACCTACCATGATCGAAGTGAAGGGACGATGCCTGGTACAGGGATTGCCCCGCGTCATTCGATTGAACTCCATGGAAATGCCCGATGCGCTGGAGGAGCCCATCACGGCTATTGTGGAATCTGTTTGCTCCGTCATTGAAAAAACACCGCCGGAATTAATCGGCGATATTCTTCACAACGGTATCGTCATGACCGGCGGCGGCAGCCTTTTGTTCGGTCTGGACCGTCTTATTGCCAATGTAACCGGTGTAAAGACCCGCGTGGCGGATCATCCGGTTTCCTGCGTGGCTATCGGCACCGGCAAGTATTTGGATTTCATTTCCGCCTTTCCCGATGATGGCATGAATCTCCCCCGCCATCTGCGCTAACGTAATTTAAGATCACCCGAACATCGGGTGATCTTTTTGCCGCATAGTCAATTTTAAAACGGAATAATGAATTTGGGTTGTCATTATGTAAAAACAGTGTTATACTTGTGCTATAATTTGGTATATCATTATTTTGGGATCACTACGACAGAGAGGTACTTATGAAAAGAACACTTCATTCCATGGCCTATGTGTTGGCTTTGATTTTGGTAATCGGCGCACTTGCGTCGTGTCAAAAGGCTCCTACCGGCACGCCGGATACGCCTGTGCCGGAGTTTACCGGGTTCACAGTTTCCGATTTGCAGAATATTCTGGTGATTTATCCGGAGTACTGCTCGGACGAGTTGTTCCGCGCAGGTAAGACCTTGTGTGACGCCATCGAGGATAAAACCTCCATCCGTCCCACCTATCGCTCCTCCTATGTGGACGGAACGTCACCCGAATATACTGAGGCGGAATATGAAATATTGCTCGGTGTGTGCGACGAGCGCGAGGAATCCGCAGACGCAGCCCGATCTATGCGTGTGAAAGATTACGGATATAAGCTGGTAGGGAAGAAAATCGTATTTTTCGGTGCATCCGATGCTATGCTGATGGAAGCCATGAAGAGTTTCACGGAGCGGGTGGTCAACGTATGCACCTCCGATGTGGACAGCCCGTTTTATTCTTACACCATGGATTATCTGTATGAAGCCGATTACGATATGGACAGTGTGGCAATCCATGGAACGTCGATTCATCAGTACGGCATAGTGTATCCGAACAAAGGTACGTTGTCCGAAAGCAAACACGCATCTCGCCTGGCATCTCTCATCTCCGATAAAACCGGGTATGCACTGACTGTAACATCGGACAAGTCTCTCCCCGATGCCGGCACAAAGTGGATTCGAATCGGCCATACGGCCAACGAGGATGCCGATTCTGCGACAGATGCATTAACGGATGGACAATATCGCATTGCAACGGACGAAAACGGGAATATTTCGATTCTGGCCGGTGATATCAGCGGATACATCGGCGGTGTGGATGCTCTCCTCTCAATGCTGACGGACGGTGGAAAAACGGCAAACGTACAAATCACGAACGCCATTGAAGGGGAGCGAGCATCAAACCAGCTCAGCATCATGAGTTTCAATATTCTGACCACCAAGCCTGATGAGGCACGCATCAACCGCGTGGTAAACACCATTCTGAATGCAGATCCCGATACGGTGGGCCTGCAGGAAGTATCCCCCTACTGGATGGATATTTTGAAAGCTCGCTTGGGTCACATTTACGGCTATGTGGGAGAAGGAAGAGATGGCGGCCATAACGGCGAGTACAGCTGTATCTTCTACAAAAAGGATCGCTTTGAGCTGCTCGAAAGTGATACATATTGGCTGTCCGAAACACCGGAAAAGGTATCCTCCTACGAAACCTCCGCTTACAGACGGATTATGACGTTTGCCAAACTGCGGTGCAAGAGCAATGGCCAGGAATTTGTACATATCAATACTCACCTGGATCACGAAAGTCTGGAGGCGCGCATATTCCAGGCAGGTGTGCTTGTAAGTTTTGCCGAAAAACACGCCGGCCTTCCGATTCTTATGACCGGTGATTTTAACTGCGTTGCATCCGAGGAAACCTATAAAACAGTGACCGGCGCAGGTTTTACCAATGCGGCTCTGGATGCACCTGTGGCTGAAAAGAAAGCTACTTTCCCAGGAAACGGTAAGGTCATTGATTTTGTATTCTGCACCGATTCGGTATATCCCGCGGAATACGAGGTAATTGACGAGAAGATCGACGGGGAATATCCTTCAGACCATTACCCGATATTCCTGCGGTATGAAATGTAATACGGCATGACAAGCAGCAATTATAGATAAACATAAAACCCGAGGTTATCCCTCGGGTTTTGTTCTTTAATGTATGATAAATCAGAGATTCTTTCCGTATGCTTCTTCAGCGGCTTTCTTCACATCGTCCAATGCTACTTTCATGTCCGGTGCACGGAAGGAGGCGGTGCCCACAACGAATACGTTGGCGCCGTAGGCTGCGGCTAGAGCGGCGTTGGCCGCATTGATGCCGCCATCCACCTGGATGTCCATATCCTTGCCCAACTCATTCGCTTTGCGACGAACGTTTGCAATCTTATCCAGCATATCCGGCATGAATTTCTGACCGCCGAAGCCGGGTTCAACCGTCATGATCAGAACCATATCCAACTCATCCATAAAAGGGAACACAGTCTCAGCGGGGAACTTCGGCTTCAGGGACATGGCGGCTTTCATGCCTCTTGCGTGGATGTTCTTCAGCACTTCGTGAAGCTCTTCTTCGCTCAGACCAATATCGTTGTGAATAGTAACGATATCCGCACCGGCGGCTTTCAGAGCATCCAGATAATTCTGCGGTACGCAGGTCATCATGTGTACATCCAGAGGAAGGTCGGACACGGTGTTGATGGCGCGGATCGTGTCAAATCCGAAACTCATGTTGGGAACGAACATGCCGTCCATTACGTCGCAGTGAAGCCAATCGGAACCGGCCGCATCGGCACGGCGAATCTCATCTTCCAAATGCAGAAAATCGCAGGCAAGGACGGAAGGGGAAGTTAAAATCTTCATAATACATCTCCTGATATTGTGTTTAAATTATATACAGCGATTGCATGGAGTTCAATCGCATCGTAGCAAATAACCTGAATCCCCCATATCCTGTATAGGGGGAAGAAAGCCCTCATGAAAACAAGAGGATGACGGGCGGTGCCGGACAAAAAAACACAGGAAGTGAAGAGGCAATCGCCGCCTTCGCCGATTTTTATAGATGGGAATGCTCCGGGGAACCGGGGCATTCTTCGCGCAGCAGGCAAACCGCATGAGCGGCCAACCCCAACTTCTCACCGGTGAATCCCATGCGCTCCTCGGTGGTTGCTTTTACGTTGACGCGGGAAACCTCCACACCGCAGGCGGCGGCAATATTCTGGCGCATTTGCGGCAGCCACTGCGCCATTTTCGGCGCTTGGGCAACAATGGTGCAATCCAGATATTCCAACGCAAATCCGGCACCGGAAACTTCTTTTACAGCATCTTTGAGTAAATACATACTATCCACATTGTCAAACGCGGCGGATGTATCCGGATAATGGGCGCCGATGTCGGGCATTCCCGCCGCACCGAACAGGGCATCGATTACCGCGTGCAGCAGGGTATCGCCGTCGGAATGAGCATCGATTCCGCGCTCATAGGGTATTTGCACGCCGCCGATTACAAACGGTCGCTTGTCCCCAAAACGGTGGGCGTCGTATCCATGGCCTATTCTCATGCTTGCTCCTCCTGTCTTGCCCGCAGAATGGCCTCTGCGATACGCACATCATTCGGAGTGGTCAATTTCAAATTTTCGTTGCCGCACTCCACCATTTTCACTTTGAATCCCAGGCGCTCCACCAGCATACTGTCGTCCGTGGCAGTCACCTGATCTTTGATAGCGGAATAGATGGCTGCGCGGTACATATCCGCCATAAACACCTGCGGTGTCTTAGCCAGCCAAACCGTGCTTCGGTCGGGGGATTCTTTGACAAAACCATTCCCATCGGCAATCTTTACAGTATCCCGCGACCGCTCTGCGGCCACAGCGGCACCGTGCTCATACGCACTGCGTACTGTTGCGTCGATGATTTCCGTAGTGATCAGACACCGGGCACCGTCATGGATGGCCACAAACTCGGACGTTTCCGACACGGCATCAAATCCGCATTTGGCGGACGCTTGCCGATCGGCACCGCCCGGGAGGATTTTCGTTACTTTTTTCAACCCGTAGGTATCCACATATTCCTGACAGCGAACTATGTCCGCCTCACGGGTAACGATCAGAATCTCATGAATATAACTGCTGGACTCAAACGCCCGCAGCGTATGCACCAATGCAGGAACGGAGCAGATGGGGCAGAACTGTTTCGGCCCGTATTTTTGCCCGAATCGCTCCCCGCTTCCTGCGGCGAGGATGACAGCGGACGTGAAATGCCGCCGATTTTCCGCCGGGGAAAATGCACGCAGAACATCGGAAATTTTTTGTATGACAACATTCATAACTGTTGAAAATCCTGCTTTCTTTACGGAATTATCGCATACAACAAATATTATAGCACATTTTCTCTGAAAAGAAAACCGTTTCCTGTATTTTTATTTATTTTCTGTAAATCCTGTGCTGTACTTGCTAAAAATACCATTTCGTGATATTATAATAGAAGAACTACTATGAGGTGAATTATGGAATTCTTTGATCGGGTACTGCACTACTTTTATGAAATCAGCGCGATTCCGCGTGCATCCTATCATGAAGATAAGATTGCGGATTATTTGATGCAATTTGCTAAAAATCACGGCCTGGAAGCCATGCGTGACGGCAGTCACAATGTGCTGATCCGTAAGAAAGCATCCGCAAACTGCATGAATGCACCGGCAGTGGCACTGCAGGGCCATACAGATATGGTTTGCGAGAAGAATGCGGATTGCAATCACGATTTCTCCGCAGATGGCATTGAGATATTGCGTGAGGGTGACTATATTTATGCCAACGGAACCACGCTCGGTGCTGACAACGGTTTTGCTGTGGCCACCATGCTGGCTATCCTGGATGACCCGTCTGCGGAGCATCCTACCCTGGAATGTCTGTTTACATCCGCAGAGGAAGTGGGACTGGACGGCATGCGTGCCGTGGATCCCGCATGGCTGACGGCTCGCATGATGATCAATCTGGACTCCTGCGATGAGAAAAGTGCCACGGCAGCTTGTGCCGGCGGTGTCCGCACCGATTTTGTCAGTGAATATCCGTGCGATACCTTCACGGTAAAAGCTATACGCGTGTTTGTTACCGGTCTGTGCGGCGGTCATTCCGGCGAGGATATCGATCGCTGCCGCGCCAACGCACTGAAGATTACCGCACGGCTGAGCGAAGCCGCACTTTCCCATCCGGATACGCGCCTGATCTCCATGGACGGCGGAAACAAGGACAACGCTATCCCTCGTGAGTGTGAGATGCGTATTGCCGCCGACGAGCCGTCCGCGGTTGTTGAAACCATACGGAACTTGTCACAAACCATTCGCGGTGAGCTGTGCGCCGATGACCGGGATTTCCGCGTAGACATTACACTCGAGGATTATGATGGCTGTGCATTGACGCGGGCGGATAGTTTGCGCTTGATTCGTTTGATCCGTATTCTGCCGTACGGCCCTGTCACCATGAGCGCGAATTTGCCGGGGCTTGTGGAAACCTCATCCAATCCCGCTGTAGTCCATGTAGTTCCCGGAAAAGCATCCGTGACGGCCTCTTCACGCTCCTCCGTGGAAAGCCGATTGGATGACATTTGCGGCGTTCTGGAATCATGTGCCGCTGTGTGTGGATTTAGCGTGAGTCACAGAAGCCGGTATCCCGGATGGAATTTCCGAGCAGATTCTAAAATTCAATCCGTTTACAAGGAATCCAGCCGTGCCTGCTTCGGCGAGGAAGGGAAGATCATCGGCATCCACGCCGGACTGGAGTGCGGGTTGCTCAGCCAGAAGATTCCGGAGATGGATATGATCTCCATCGGCCCCGATATGTACGATATTCATACTCCCAAAGAAAAGATGTCCCTGTCCTCCGCGAAGCGCGTATGCGGTCTTGTGCTGGATATGCTGAAACGAATCCACTGATGAAAAAGACGACTGCCAACCGGCAGTCGTCTTTTTTGACTTAACGCATAAGCGTTTGGATTTCATCAAGCGAGCGATCTTTTATATGATCATATACCTGAACGGAGCTTTCTGCAAATACAATCAGATGATCGGCAATCATGGAGACAAGGGATGCGTCGTGGGTGGATACGAGACACAAACTGCCTTTCGTGTAACGGGATACAGTTTCTGCAATTGTGAGGCACCGCTGGGCATCCTGTCCGCCGGTCGGTTCGTCGATCAGATAAATATCCGCTTGTTTTGCCAGTGCGCGGGCCAACCCGGCGCGTTTTTTCATACCGCCCGATAATTCATCCGGAAATTTATCAGCATCCTGGGAGAGATCCAATTCCTGCAGAATCTGCATGCTGTCACGATCGGGGTGAACAACAGACATATTCGCTGCGACGGTCAACTCATCAAACAAGCGGGGCTCCTGAAACGCATAGGAAATCACCGCATCCTTTGGCAGTATTACTGATCCGCTGTCCTGGGTTTCCAGCCCGGAGATGACGCGCAAAAGGGTGGTTTTTCCGATGCCCGACGCTCCGGCAACAGCGTAGCACTGTCCCATCTGCAGCGCAAGATTCAACCCGGCGAGAACCGTTTTTTCCCCGAAGCGCTTTGTAACATCGATCAACTTAACGCACATGGGATACTTTCCTCCTTGCTGTCGGACTCAGTACATCCAGAGCACGTGAGAGCAGAGACTCAAAAAGGATACTGATCAGTATGACTGTGATTGTCCATGCAAACAGCGTATCGGTTTCCAGTACCAATTTGGATGTATAGATGTTTCCTCCAATGGAATGGGAAAGAGAGCAGAGAATCTCTGCGGCAACGCTGGCTTTCCAGGCAAGGCCCAATGTAACCCGCGCCGATGTGATCAGATGCGGAAGCACCGCCGGTTTATACAACAGACGGATCGTTTGCATCCGTGTGAAATGATAGACACAGGCAACCTCCGCCAATTCCTGATCCACAGAACCCAAGCCTGTCTTCACACTGGTGGATACCACGGGAAACACCATGAGAAAGGCGATGAAGGGCGGGATTTGTTGTCTTCCGATCCACACCAGCGCCAAAATGATGAAAGAAGCTACCGGCACAGAGCGTATCATACTCAAAACCGGGGAAAACAGAGCATCGATCACGGATAAGCGATACATCAGATACCCCAGCAATATGCCTGCAAAACAACCTATCAAATATCCGCTCAATATGTGCAGAAGGGAAGTTCCGATGGACGTCCAATAGGCCGCGGTGCCCATCAAAGAGAACCATTTCGCGGCGGTCGTGATCGGTGATGGCAGAAGTATTTCCAGATCCACGATCCATGCGGCGATGAACCAGACAAACAGCCAGAACACCGCCACACCGACCTTTTCAAGAATCTTCCGTGATTTAGTTTTCTGCGTAGAAAATCTTTTCATCCGGCAACTTACCGCCTACCGACTTGGGATTGCTGTCAAACAGCACCTTGTAAAATCCGGTGAGTCCCTTGACCATTTCTTCACCGGTAATGCAAACAATGTTCGCATCCGGGATAGCCTTCATTGCGATGGCTGCAGCGGGAATGATCTCGCAAGCGGCAACGGTTTCTGCAGCCAGATCCAGATCGTCATGAACAAACGCAACGGATGCCTTGTATTCCTCAAGGAACTTCTTAACCGTCTCGGGATACTGCTCTGCAAAATCACGGCGGATCACCAGGCATCCCTGATAGAGAGCACCGTCATCACCATTCTTTGCGGCAGCCTTTTCCCATTCCTCGGTCAGATTCAGAGCCACGCGTACATCTGCGTTCTTTGTGAGCACCGTGGTGGAATTGGGAACGGGGAGCATACCCAGCGTAATGCTTCCGGCAGCCATCTGCGTAGCCAGCTCTGCGTGCTCGGTCAGATAGATAACTTCACACTCAATACCGTTGGTTTCCAGAATATAGTTGAGGATGTATTCCGGGGTGGATCCCTGGCCGGTAGCATAAATCTGCTTGCCATTCAGATCCTGGATGGACTGAATGGTATTTCCGTTTTCCAAGACATACAGAACGCCCAGGGTGTTGACTGCGGCAACCATAAGTGCGCCCTCTGTTTTGTTGTACAGAGCGGCGGCCAGATTGGTGGGAAGGGCCGCAATTTCGTACTCACCCTTGATGATTTCCGCCTGGATGACATCCGGTGCGGATGCAATGGTGAAATCATACAGCGGATCTTCGCTGTTTTTTGCGTCAGAAATCATTTTAGCCATGCCGATACCGGTGGGACCCTTCAGTGTATATACGCGTACCGTATCCGGTGTAGGCTCCTGTGCGCAGGACACGAGAACGGACATCGACAAAATTGCGGCAAGAACGAGACTAATGAACTTTTTCATGGGGAAATTCCTTTCCAGATTAAAATATATTGCGAAGGGCATTCCGATCGAGAAGAATGATTTTCTTTCCTTCCCGCACAAGAATCCCATTCATAGACAAAGCGTCAAAAGCGCGATAGAGCGACGCGCGTCCCATATTCAGCATGTCGGCAAGGTCGGACAAACTGGACCGTAACATCACCGTACCGTCTGCATTTTGCGGCAGTCCGAGAAGATAGACCGCCAGTTTGGATTCCGCCGATCCTGCAGTAAATGCGGATATTTTGCGGTTCAAAAAACAGATCCGCTCCGTTAGAAAACGAATATAGTTTTCAGCAATAACAGGATTCGCCGCAATGATTCGTTTTACCTGTTCGGCAGGAATAATCACCACGGTGCACATGGTATTAGCGGTGATAACTGTATTGTATCCGCGCACTTCACTGTATAATGTGGAGGCACCAAACACCTCGCCGGATGTAAGATTCCGCAGCAGCACGCATTTGTCCGATGCATCGGACAGAACAGACGCTGTGCCGCTGTGCAGATAGGCCAGTCCATCCAGCGGATGGGCAGCACTTTGTATCACATCACCGGATGCATATTCCTTTACCTCACAGCAAGGGAGGAAGCAAAACTCTTTTTCCAAAGCGGATACATCTGTGCCGCCGAAGAGAAACATCCCGGACAATATATCCTGTATATTACACGAAGTTTTACGCAAATGAACCTCCAAATTGTATCATATGAGACATTTTTAGTATACATCATAGTGCAGTTCTTGTCAAGGACAATGGCAGTAAAAATTTTTTCGGAAATTTTGTTTTTCGCTTGCAATCACATATTGAATCATGTACAATGTAAGCGATGAAATTCGGCTTTCCGAAGGAAGGGGCGCGCTGTTGCGCGAATTATTGTTATGACGTTAGTTGTTCTTGCTGCCGGTATGGGATCCCGTTATGGTGGTCTGAAGCAGATCGATCCTATGACACCCCACGGTGAATTTATTATTGACTTTTCCATTTATGATGCTATCCGTGCCGGTTTTGACCGTGTTGTGTTCATCATTAAAAAAGAGAATTATGATGTGTTCCGCGAAACCATTGGTGATCGCATTGCCGGTAAAATCCGGGTGGAATATGCATTCCAGTCGCTGGATAAATTGGTTCCCGCTGATAAGATCCCGCCGGAGCGCACCAAGCCCTGGGGCACCTATCACGCTATCATGTGCGCCAAGGATCTTCTGAATGATCCGTTTGCCGTTATCAACGCGGATGATTTCTACGGTGCCGATGCGTATGCGAAGGTGGCTGAGTTCCTGCGCGGCGTGGAGAACAAGCCGGGCAATACTTCCTATGCCATGGTTGGCTATCAGATCGGCAAAACTTTGACTGACGCCGGAAGCGTGGCACGCGGCGTGTGTATTACTGAAAATGGCCAGCTGAAGTCCATTGTGGAGCGGACCAAGATTTTCAAAGATCCCAACGGTGCCCGTTTTGAAGATGAAAACGGGGAGAGTATTGTTATTCCGAACAATTCTCCGGTATCCATGAACTTCTGGGGATTCACACCCGAAATTTTCCGCGATGCGGACGTGTATTTCACGGAATTCCTGGCGGATCCGAATCGCGAACCGCTGAAATCGGAGTGTTATCTGCCCAATGTGGTAGGACAGCTGATCAACGACAAGAAATGCGACGTCACTGTACTGGAAACCACGGCACAGTGGTATGGCGTAACCTATCAGGAAGATAAAGCAAACGTAATCGCACAGATCCGCTCCATGGTGGAGAAGAAGGAATATCCGGACGGACTGTGGAAATAATTTAATCGCAAAGCGAGGATTGGGAATATGGCTATTCTTGTTACCGGCGGTACCGGCTATATCGGATCGCACACGGTGGTAGAACTGCAAAACAGCGGCTATGACGTAGTCGTGTGCGACAATCTGTCCAATTCCAGTGAAAAATCGCTGGAGCGGATACAGATGATCACTGGAAAGCCTGTGAAGTTTTATCTGGCTGATATCCGCGATCGAGCGGCCATGAATCGGATTTTCGATAACGAATCCATTGATTCCGTGATCCACTTCGCCGGTCTGAAGGCAGTCGGTGAATCCGTGTCGATGCCGTGGGAGTATTACGATAATAATATCACCGGTACGCTGACCTTGCTTGATGTTATGCGCCGGCACGGTGTAAAGAATATCATATTCTCCTCTTCTGCTACCGTTTACGGTGATCCTGCTTTTGTGCCAATCACGGAAGAGTGTCCCAAAGGGCAGTGCACCAATCCCTACGGATGGACGAAATCCATGCTGGAACAGATACTGACCGACATTCAGAAGGCAGATCCTGTATGGAATGTGGTGCTGCTGCGTTACTTCAACCCTATCGGTGCTCACAAAAGCGGTCTGATTGGTGAGGATCCCAACGGTATCCCCAACAATCTGATGCCCTATGTGACCCAGGTGGCAATCGGCAAGCGCCCGGAGCTGGGGGTATTCGGCAACGATTACGATACCCACGACGGTACAGGCGTGCGGGATTATATCCATGTGGTGGATCTGGCCGTTGGCCATGTGAAAGCACTACGCAAGATTGATGAAAAAGCCGGATTGAAGATATACAATCTGGGCACCGGCAACGGATACAGTGTGCTGGATATCGTGCATAATTTTGAGTCTGCAACAGGCGTGCGCGTGCCGTATTCCATTCAGCCCCGACGACCCGGCGATATCGCCGCATGCTACGCCAGCGCGGACAAAGCAAAAGAAGAGTTGGGTTGGGTTGCCGAGAACGATATTCGCGACATGTGCGCTGACTCCTGGAAATGGCAGCAGATGAACCCGAACGGATTTAAGGAGTAGGACATGAGTATTCAAAAAGAATTGTTTGGCTATCTGGACAACCGAGAAGTCTATGCGTACACTTTGAAAAACGCCTCTGAAACATCCGTGCGTATTATGGAGTTCGGCGGTGCGCTTTTGAACATCTGGACTGCGGATAAAAACGGCCATATCGATGATGTAATCTGCGGCTACGATCAGCCGGAGGATTACATTATCGCCGGTGGTCATCACGGTGCGCTTGTGGGACGGTGCGGCAATCGTATTGCGAACAGCACCTTCACGCTGGATGGCGTAACCTACCATCTGAATTGCAACGAGGGCAAGCACCATCTGCACGGAGGCCTGCGCGGATTCAGCCGACGGTTTTGGGATGTGACGGAGGGGGGCGATGCAGACGAACCCGCATTGATCCTCACAAAAATCAGTCCGGACGGGGAAGAGAATTATCCCGGAACGCTGACAGCGGTTGTAACGTACACTCTAACCAAGGAGGGTGCGCTGAAAATCCATTACAAAGCCACCACCGACAAACCTACCCTCGTTAACCTGACCAATCATGCCTATTTCAATCTGAGCGGATATCAGAACGGCAACATCGGCTCTCATCTGCTGTGGATGGATGCGGACCGCATCAACACCATCGATCACGAGCTGATCCCGGACGGCGTTATGGCCGATGTGACAGGGACACCGTTCGATTTCCGCGTTATGAAGAATCTGGGGGATGCTCTGGCAGATCCCGATCCGGACATCCGCTTCTTTGAGGGATTCGATCACAACTTCATTTTAGCGGATTTCGACGGTGCGATGAAAAAACGTGCCACGCTGATGCATCCCGAATCCGGGCGCATGATGCACGTGCATACGGATCAGCCCTGCATTCAGGTATACACGTCCAACAAGATCAAGCCGAACGTACGACCTTTCAAAAACAATGTTCCGCAGGTCCAGCATTTTGCCATCTGCCTAGAAACACAGGCGATGCCCGACAGTATTCACCACCCAGGCTTCACCGATGTAGTGCTGCGTCCCGGACAGGTGTACGAAACCACAACCATTTACGAATTTCTCCATGAATAATAAATGCCTCCGATACCAACGTATCGGAGGCTGTTTTTATGCATTCTTATTCTGGATCTTCTTCTCGATGGCATTCACCATAGCCACGGCAAGGAAACCGAACAGCGTGCCCAGGATGGCTCCCACCAGCACATCGGTAGGATAGTGCACATACAGATACAAGCGAGACAGGGCAATGCACACGGCAATCACCATAGCCGGGATGCCGAATCGCTTGTCGCGGATCATCAGCACTGTTGCTCCCTCAAAGGAGGACAGGGTATGCCCGGAGGGGAAGGAGAAGTCGTGCAGCCGATCGATGAGAAGAATCGCATCCGGATTCAGATCGTAGGGACGTATGCGGGCAATCAGCGGCTTTAGAGTCAGGTTTCCGACTACCAAACCGAAGACCAGTGCAGCGCTCATCATAAGGCCGGTTTTGCGTGTCTTTTTGAAGAACAGAAAGATGACGGCCAACAGAATCCAGAAAATTCCGCTGTCAGCCAGTTTGGTGATTGTAGGGAAAAACCAGTCCAGAAAATCGCATTTGATATGGTTCTGGATAAAATCCAAAATCCCCAATTCCCAGCGGGAAAGCATTTCCATAGTAGTCCTCCTGATACAGTTAATGGTTGTAGCGATCGTAGATCAGATACTTTCCGTCTACCTTACGCAGATAAAATGTCATGTCCAGATAGTCCTTGTAATCCTTGCTTCCGTACCTCTTCAGCACGTGTGTGAAGGATACCCGACAGGAAAAAGTATTGTCATCGTAGGCATAGAATTCCGACGTTTTCACATCTTCAAAGGAGAACGAGGAATGCGAGATAACAAAATAGGTTTCGGACGATCTTACATTGGTGTAGAGATCGCTTGTTGGATCCAGATAGGCGCCGATGGCAGAGAATTTGCCATCGTTCTGCATATAGGCGGCAAGTGCCTGTGCGGCGGCAATGACATACGCAGAATGTTCCGCCTGCAGGGAGTCACTGTATATGAAATCTGCCGAATAATTCCCCATATCGTCCTGAACAACGGGGACAGAAATTCCATCCCGGTTGATGACTTCCACCGACTTCGGGGGATAATAGAGCCCATCGACCCGATACTCTACATAGATAATTCCTTCAGTCCCCTCGGGCATGTGATGGCAGCTGTCGTGCTTTTCTTCCATTTCCGTCCGAAAGGATTCATCCAGAACATGTCCGTCCATTCGTACGGTGTACCCCTTCGGGGCAGTAATACTCACCGAATGCTGGCCGGAGGTGTATATCTCCATATTTCCCAAGGTGTACAGGGGAACACCTTTCGGCGTGGTTTCCTCTCCCCGGACCAGCGTAAATGCAGAGAATTTGACGCCGTCCGCCTTGACAATGTACTTGATGCTGCTATCCAGACCGGTGGTGATGCTGTTATAGGTAATTTCCTTACCTGCGGTAAATTCGCGAAGATAAGCGGCCACAACTGCTTTTTCTTCGAACGAGGTTACATCCGCCTCGCACATACGGACCAATTCCTCGTAATCCCGATCGTCGTAGTATGCTGCGAATACCCGCTCTGCTTCATATTGCGGCTGTGCGGACTCGTAATCCGCCAGATACTCACGCACGACGCCAAGCGCCATATACAGTCCCGCCAGGAACAATGCGATGCACAGAAAATAGATACAGTAGAAAACAGGGAACCCTCTCTTAATTTTAGACAAGATGATCACTCCTTTCCTACCATGAAGTAAGTGGGAATGCGGCGGGGATACGTGAATGCCTTATATTTGTTCACAAGCCCGCGAAGCTGATACTGGTCAAGGGTGGATTCGTCCATTCCGTAGTTGGTGTAGTAGTCCTCATAATACATCATGGAAGAGGATCCGCCGTCCAGCATACCGGCGGTTACAGCGCCGTAGGACACCATGATATCGATCACATCGTTGTGGGTGGCCCCCAGACTGCTGGCAGTCCGTCCGTCGGTGACGAGCAATATGACAGCGCCGTCCGCCCGCTGGCCGATGGCCGTGCGCTGGGCAGTACCTGTATTGCTGTCCGCATAATAGAGCTGGATATTGTCACCGTCATGGTCGATCAGAAGGTTTCCGGTCTGGAAGGACACTGCATCCCGGATTCCCAACTTTTCCGCCTCAGTGCGAGTCATTTTTTCGGTGACGATCAAACGGTTTTCTTTATCAAACCCAATAAACGTCCGACGGTAGCCGTCATCCCACACGCACGAACCGCGGGAATAGGTGAGTCCGATGGGATTATCTCCGGTGCCTTGTCCGCCAACATCGTAGAACTCGCCGCCATTGATGGCCGCCACCGCGTCATCGCGGGCGGTAATGTCGAAGATGCGAGCACCGATCTTGCCGCTCTTGTAGTCACTGGACGTGCCCACGTACACCCGGGACGGATCCTTGACCACCAAGACATAGGCTTTATATGTTGAACCGCTGATGATATCGAACAGCATTCCGTCCTGCGCGTCGGCCCATTCATCCACCGGTGTTTCACCGGGCGTTTCCACCGATTGGTCGCCGCGCGATGCAGCCGTATATTCATCCAGCGAAATGACATCCTTATGGATCACTTTGCTGTCGGCAACGATCTGCTCTACCACGGCATCATCCAGAAACAGTCCGGGAACCCATTTGGTGGCACTCGCCTGCATGGCAGACAGCACCAGCAGATTGCGCACTGTAGGGCTGGGGCCGTTGGCAATCGTATGGCAAAGAGCAAGCACAGCCCCCACAGCCAGCACAAGAACTGTTAAAAGCACCAGACAGGTGCGCCTGATAACTTTCCCCAGCGTCAACGTGTTTTTTCGCACTGTTTTCTGTGCATTCATGACGTCCTTGGGAACAATTGTCTTTTTCTTTTTCTGTGCACCACGCACAGGAGGAACATAGGATTTATCGGATGTGAAAACTTTTCTTGGTTCCATGAATGCTCCTTCGTTATGTATTCTCCGCGTCTGCAAACACCCATTCGCGCTGGACACGGAAGCTGATCAAAAACAGGATGGAGTCGATGATAAACTTAATGATGGTCTTCAGAAATGCAAATCTGCCCTCATCAAATCCTAACAGCAGGGTGAGAACGGTCATAGCCGATGCGGACAGAATGAATATGCCGGCAGCCAGTATGTAGTACCGTATCAGGGAAGTGCGTCCCGAGCCGGATGAGCGAAATACAGCTTTTTTGTTTATGGAGTAATTCACCATGGAGGATCCAATGCGGGCAATGAGCGTACACACCGCATCGGAAGCCAAACCGACAATCGAAGGCATAAACAAAGACAAGAGAAAGAAGAGCCCCAGATCTACCACGGATGCGATCAGAGACGATGAAATAAACTTCAGAATCAATCCGTAAATGCGAAGGGAATCCCGCACCGGGCGGAAATGAGAAGTTTGATTCTCTTCAATATACACCGTTTCGATGGAAACCTCACTATGGGGAATCTGCCGCGATTTCATCTGCAAAAGCATATTCGTTTCATATTCATAGCGGTCACCGGAAACCTCCAGCATGGCCGGAAGATACGCGGCGGGAATGGCACGCAAACCGGTTTGTGTATCCGAAATTTTAATACCGCAGAACAGCCGGAACACCAGTGAGGTAATTTTGTTGCCCATACGGCTCCTGGGGGGCACATCGGGCAGATCAAAATTCCGCACGCCCAGAACCACGCCTCGGGTTTCCAGCATGGCCTTTGCGCACGACAAAACATCGGACGCTTTGTGCTGTCCGTCGCCGTCCACCGTCACCACGCCTTGTGTGGGTATGTCTCGCTCCAGAAGATAGCGGAACGCAGTCTTCATCGCCGCGCCTTTTCCCCGATTGACTTCATGGGTCAGAAGCGTACAGCCGGGCAAATCTGCGGGAAAACAGGGAACACATTCATCCTTTGAGCCGTCGTTGATCAGAATGATATCCGTAAAACCAAGATCGATCAGATCCTGCACTGTTTTTCTCAGTTTTTCATCCGGATTCAGGGAAGGAATGACGATACTGACATTCTTTTGTACATCCATACAAGTGCTTCCTCCGTTTTAATGCAGATAATCCGGCAAAAACTCCGCGGAAATCGTATTGGTTACATACTTTTTAACGGTATCCACAGAAATGGTTTTACCGTAGTAGGCCAAGCCATGGGATGCCGCCAGGGATTCCGTGAAGTCGCTCAAAAAATAGACATGATTCTTATAGAAGGATGTGTTAAAATAGTATACCGTGGGCAGGAACAGAGCATTTTCGACGGTTGCAGTATCGCCTTTTTTGACGATATCAAAGGAAATCAGTCCACCCAGCATGGTGAAATCGTGATTTTGCTCCGCAACAAAATTACCAAGGGAATACACGCACAGCGTCTTGCCGCCATCCGGCCGATCCAGATACTCAATGGGCTGGATCACATGGGGGTGATGTCCAATAATCACATCCACACCGTTTTCCGCCAGAAGATTGGCAAAGGATTTCTGCGACGCATTGGGGGTGAATGTGTATTCATCGCCCCAGTGAACGGAAACAATCAGAAAATCCGCCAATTCGTGGGCACGGGCAATCTGCGCGATAACCGTATCATCATGGGGGTAGGGAATGACCAGGGGGGATGATGCGGTATCCTTGCCCAGATTGGTGAATGTTGTGTAGGTCAGAAAGGCGACACGCACGCCGTCTACCTCCATGATGTGAGGCTCGGCGAATTCATCAGCGGATTTATATCCGCCAATCAAAGTAACATCTTCGATGGTACGCCAGAAATCGATGGTCTTTTCCAGCCCGTCCGTACCTTTGTCCAACATATGATTGTTAGCAATATTGATCACATCGAAGCCCACTTCAGCCAGATCGTATGCCAGATCCTGCGGCCCGTTAAAACGGGGGTAATAGGAGAACGCGTATCCGTCGCCGCACATGAGCGATTCCTGATTGATGAAAGCAATATCGGCGGACTGAATGGTTTCGCGAACGCTGTCATAGGTCGGGGCAAAGTTGTATTTGCGGCCGCCCGACACCGCGCAGGAGGCAGCATCACGGACATTGCCGTAAAAGATGAGATTATCGCCGGCACCGACAAAAGAGACTGTCTTTTCTTCAACGGGTGTCTCCGGATCATCGGGAACATTCACTACGGGCACATCGGTGGTGCCATCGGTCGCATCTGGCGCGGCGGTAGTTTCATCGGGCGTGGTATCGGCTACAGTATCTGTACCGGCATCGGTGGAAGTGTCCTCCGCTGCGGGAGGAGTTTGCGGCGTTTTCTCCGTCGGATCCGTGGCAGGACGCAGCAGGGAACAAGAAGATAGAGTCAATACTGCCAGCACCGCTGCCAGGGCACGAAAACATCTTTTCATTTATATGGCCTCTTTGCTTGAATTCGTTTATGAAATATATTATAATGATACCACATCCATGATAGCAATGCAAGATTTTCAGAGATATTCCTCTATGTGGTTTTGGAGGTAATCCTATGCGCAAGGCAAAAAAATCAACGATCACAACGCTCTTGCTCCGGGCGCTGTTGTCCATCACTACCGTCATCGCTTTAATACTGCTTCTTGCCTACGGTACCATGTGGATTTTGGTGAACGGTCCGTCTGAAACTGCCAGACGGTTATTTGTTTTATCTGTCAAGGAAACATCTGCCGGCGGCTTTTTGGCCGACATATATTTGTCGGATGATGAAATAAAAGCAATCATCACACCCGATGATGCCGCGCACGAAGAGGATGATCAGGATCTGTCGCTGATCGTCGTGCCGGAGACGGTACCCCCGGACACATCTGACACTGCTGTGACCATACCTCCCGATGCAGATACGCCGGATAGGCCTTTACCGGCGGATACACAGACTCCGCCCGCATCTCCTTCGGAGGAGAGCAGTATTGAGGTTCTGGATATCACCGGCTCCACCTACAACGGAAAACTGATGATCATCTCCGATCCCAAGCGAGTGTTTGTCGGTGTCCCTGACAGTTATGGTGAGAACAGTCACGGTCTGACCGTGGCCGCTATGATTAAAAAATACGACTGTGTCGCTGGAACCAACGCAGGCGGATTTCATGATCCCAACGGAAAGGGAACCGGCGGCATTCCCGACGGAATTGTCATCTACGAAGGGGAACTGTTGTGGGGCGATTTGAACGGCGGATACAACCTGGCCGGACTGGACGGCAACGGTATCCTTCACGTTGGATACATGACGGCACAGCACGCGCTGGATATCGGTGTGCAGTATGCCGCCAGCTACGGTCCTGCCTTGGTGATCAACGGAAAATCCGCAGGGGGGAAGTGGGGCCTGGGCGGCGGATTGAATCCCCGCACCGCCATTGGACAACGGGCTGACGGTGCCATTCTTTTGCTTGTCATTAACGGCCGGTCTGTAGAGAGTTTGGGTGCCACGCTGGACGATTTGGCATCCATCATGCTGGCTAACGGCGCAGTCAACGCGACGAATCTGGACGGCGGTTCGTCCTCGCTTATGATTATGGACGGTGAATATCTGACCACCAGCGCGTATCTATTCGGAGAAAGGGTAGTCGCCACGACGATTTTGGTGAGAAAAAATGATGAATAAGACACGCCGCGATCATTTCTGGAAGGTATACATCACGCTTACCGCGTGCGCCCTGCTTCTTATGTTTGCCTTTTTTGCTTTCTTTTATGACTACATAGGCGCTTACGAATTGTCTCAACCCGCACAATGCGCTGAGAAGTATGTTTCTGCACTTTCAGACGCCGAATGGAAGGAAATGTTCCGAGAGTTGGAGGTGCATTCGCAGAATTTATATGAGCCCAGCGAGAAGGTGGTCGATGCATATTGGCAGGCAGTGCGGTCCATGCCAGGCACATACGATATTGTCCGTGATTATTCCGGCGGTACAGCGGAGGAAATCTCCTTTTTCGTGCAGAAAAATAATACCACCGTTGCCGGACTTTTGCTTACGTGCAAAAAGAATGGAAAATATGGATTTGACACATGGACTGTGAAGCGAATGACAGCGGATTTGACAAACATTCCGCTGTCCGCACATACTTATACAATTACTGTACCAGCCGAAAGCCAAGTATATATAAACGGAATTCTGCTGGACAATTCGCTGATAACCGAAAAAGATGCGTCTTATCCTTTCGCGCACGAATTGGAAAAGAATCGATCCGGCCTCAGTGAAATGTATACCGTAACAGCTTTATATTCCTCGCCGGAAGTCGAGTGTGTCTGGAGGGGTACGAAATGCGTTGGGGAGGTCGACAACGACAGCTACCGCTTCCGCTATCCCGACACCGCACTCCGCGCCTACACTGTTACTGCGCCGTCCACGGCGGACGTTTTCGTGAACGGTGTACGGATCGGTGAGCAATATGTTGTCGGTGAACCAAAATACTACCCATATTCCCGGTGGGAATCCGGTACAGATGGACTGCCGACAGAAATCACCTATGCATTTGAGAATGTACTGACCGCACCGGATGTTACCGCCGCGATCCTGGATGTGGCTGTTGAGGCAGTCGTGGACGGCACGGAGATTTATGTACCGTATCCCCCGGAATTGATGTACTCCGAAACATTCACGGTCCCAACCGGCAGCACTGTGAAGGTGAACGGGCATACTTTGGGCAATTCGGAGTTGATTTCGCGAACTGCCGGTTATCCGGAATTGTACGGAAACACGGCAGAATCGCCCATGATGGACGTGTACAAACTGGAAAATCTGTATACGGAAAGCACAGATGTTCAGGTTCATCTCAATAGCACTCCGTTGCCTGTGAATGTGGATCGCACGGACAGGGAAGTGCACTGCGTTGCTGACTTCCCCTCTATAGAGGATGTGAACATTCAGTCAGTTGCTCTTTCATTCTGCCAGGATTATTTCGCCTATACATCCGGCGGATACAAAAATACGGAAGAGAATCTGAAAAGGGTGCTTGCTTATCTGGCCAACGGCTCGGAATTGTACCGACGCATAAAAAAATCTCAGGAAAGTATTAGTTTTGTAACCCCGGTCACATCTCACAAATACCACGAATTGTCCATCGATCAGATGCGATCTATCGACGACAATCATGTCATGTGTGTCATCCGCTATGAAGCGGAACAGTGGACGTATCGGACCCAGCGGATTTACAGCGGTAAATTATGGCTTGCATTTGAGCAAATCGATGACACCTGGATGATCACTCGCATGCTGATGGATACTAAATAGGTGTTAGAATCCCAGGTGTCGCTTAGCAATCATATTTCCGTTTCTCCATCATATATTGTACTATTACAGCCAAGCGGAGTGATAGGGTATGAGAGAGAGAACGGTATGGCTTCCCACTGCAGATGAAAAAGAGCGATGCATAAAACTGGCAGAATATTTGATAGAAAATCATTCCACGGTACGCGCTACGGCAAAACATTTCGGAATCAGCAAATCCACGGTACATAAAGATGTAGCGGAGAAGCTTCCGCATATACACGCAGAACTGTATCATAAAGCCAAGTTAGTCCTGGATAAGAACAAAGCCGAGAGACACATACGCGGCGGGCAAGCTACAAAAGACAAGTATAGTACCATGCAGAGAGAAAAGGGAACGAAATAATCCTTATTGACAGCCACACCTGAAATACTGTATAATAGTCAGTATGGAGCGGTGTGGCTGATCCTTTATCGAGCGATTGCCAATTATACAAAATGCAAATTTTGTATAATTTAGGGGATCAAAAATGACACCGGGAGGTTAAATATGCTGCTTGCGATTGATATCGGTAATTCCAGTGTATCCTGCGGTGTTTTTGATTTGGATGAGTGCAGCGGCGGTCATTCCTCGCCCATACTGGATTTTAAGATAACAACGAAGTCCATCTCGTCCGATGAATATGCGCTTTTGATCAGCAATTTCCTTGCATTGAAAAACATTTATCCTGCGCCGTCTTCCGTGTATTCCCGCAATACATCCGATGTTGGTCCCAATGTATCCTTTATAGACCGTGCTGCTATAGCATCCGTTGTGCCGGCGCTGACCGATACACTCGCACGCGCCGCGGAACTTTTGAGCGGACAACCACCGTTCATAGTCGGAACAGGTATTAAAACGGAACTGGGGATTCATATCAAAAACCCACAGCAACTTGGCGCTGATATCGTGGCCAATGCAGCGGCAGCCGCGGAGATTTCTCCGACACCTCTCGTTATATTGGATGTCGGAACAGCAACTACGCTCACCGTTGTAGATAAGAACAAAAATATTCTCGGAACCATCATAATGCCCGGGCTGCGCGTGTCGTTGTCCGCACTGTCCGGATCGGCTGCCCAATTGAACGATGTGGCTTTACGTGTTCCGCCCGTGTTGATCGGCCGTGACTCTGTGGAATCTATCCAATCGGGCGTCCTGTACGGCCACATCTTGATGATCGACGGATTTATTCGCAACATTCGCGAACAGTATCCGGAATTGGTTGCATCTGATAAATTATCACTCATTTCTACCGGTGGACTATCCGACCGGATTACGCCTTATCTAAGGAATAAATTCACAGACTGTCCCGCCCTGACACTTTTGGGCATTGCTAAACTATACATCTTAAATCGAAACCGATTTCATTGATTTTGTATAATTCGCTTGGTATAATTCGGCTACGGCCTGATTATAAATTCAAAGGTGCGTTTTACCGCTTTTTCATATTTTCGGAAGACAGCACTCATGCATTTGGAGGTAAATATGAAAACATCCCGCGAAAAAATCCTGAAAATGGTCCAGCTTTCTCTGTTGGCAGCCCTTGAGGTTTTGCTCACACTGCTGTACATCCCTGCTGGAGCCATCAATCTGAACTTTGGCCTTGTACCCATTGTGGTTGCCGGTGTATTCCTCGGCCCAGCGGCCGGTGCCGTGATTGGCGGTGTATCCGGACTTGTAACGATGGTTCAGGTAATCACCGGACAAAGTGTGTTTTACACATTTCTGATGGCAGTAAATCCCATCTCGGCATGTCTGCTCTGCCTGGTCAAGACTTCCCTGGCAGGTGCGCTTGTCGGCTTTGTATATCGGATTATGGAAAAAATCTGCCATTCCATAACTGTCAATTCTCTCGTCGCAGCTATTGTCTGTCCTGTAGTAAATACAGGTATTTTTGCACTCGGTATGCTGCTTGTGTTTGGCAATGCGCTGGTTGCGGATCCGGTAATATCCACATGGGCCACCGGCGGTGCGGTTGCCATTGTGTTTGTTGCCTTGATCGGCTTGAATTTCTTTGTGGAACTGATTGTAACCGCCGTGGTCTCCCCTGCCCTGTGCAAAACCCTATCTGCAGCAAAAATCTTTTCCCAGAAATAATTCGTATTTTCTATTTTCTTTTTGTTTATGACGTGATATAATTTATACAACAATACGATTTAGTTCGGAGGTTTTATCATGCTCCCAGTTTCTCCCATCAAAATGCGCGTCATGCATTCCTCGCCCAAGGCGAAAATCCGCACCTTTGCTACAGCGCTCGGCGAGGCATTCAATTGCCCTTGTCACGATGTACCGCCCGCTTATTCCTGCGAGAAAGAGCGCCTTGTAATTCTGGTTATGTCTCTCAAAGGCGAGCCGAGTGATACTCTGCGCCGTTTCTGCATTGAACTGACTCCCGCACGTGCTTACAACGTGGCCCTTGTCGTGGATAATAAAGATCAGGTCAAAGGCATCGAATCCGTTAAAAATATATTGAGAGAGGCGGGCACCAACGTCATCGACGATATTTACTACCTGAAATCTCCCGGCCTGTTCAGCGGTGCCAAGATTTCCTTTGAAGAGCGTACCGCCATTGTGCGCTGGGCACAAGGCATTGTGGACACTATCAAAAGCAAATAAACGATACATATGAAAAAGGGTCAAGCTTAAGCTTGACCCTTTTCTTTTATACAACTCTGTTACGGACATCTCCGTTGATATAGGCAGAAATGTTTTCGGCCATTTCATTGATGCAGCGCTGGCGCGCTTCGACAGCACCCCACGCCATGTGCGGCGTCATGCATACATGCGGATGCTCCCGCAAGGCATACATAGGATGATCTTCTCCAAACGGTTCCACAGAATATACATCGGTGGCAAAACCGCCGATTTTCCCGCTCAAAACAGCCTGTGCAACTGCATTTTCGTCCGTCACGGCACCGCGTGCCAGATTGACCAGAAGCACTCCGTCCTTCATCTTATCAATGGTGTCGGTGTTGATCAAGTGGTAGGAATCGTCGTTTAGAGGGGTGTGAATGGACAGAATATCGGATGCGGCACAGACCTCATCCAAAGGCAAAATGGGATATTTCGATTCTTTGGGATGGCGGCAATGCAAGAGCACGCGGCATCCAAAAGCGTCGGCAATCTGCGCCACTTTCATTCCGATGTTGCCGGCTCCGATGACACCCCAGGTTTTCCCTGACAGCTCGTGAAACACGGGGGACAGACAATTGGCAACGCCGGATCGGGAGTACGATCCATCTTTGACAAATCCGTTGAAATACGGCAAATGCATCAGCAAATTCAACGCCAGTCCGATAGTGAGCTGTGCCACGCTGTCTGTGGAGTATCCAACCACGTTGCACACGGCAATCCCGTGATCGCGGCAGTAAGCGGTGTCGATATTATCATATCCGGTTGCAGCGACGCAAATCAGTTTCAAATGATTCGCGCCCTGAAGATTGGATTCGTTCAGCCGGATCTTATTTACGATAACCACATCCGCATTTTTGATCCGTTCGCCAATTTCATCGGGAGCGGTAAGCGGATAGGAAGTCAATTCTCCGACCGCATCCAGGGTGTCAAATACAACACCCTCTCCCAAGGTTTTTCCATCCAGTACAACGATACGCATAGACTCAGCCATTTCTCGCTTTCAGAATTTCGTCAATTTCAAATACATACTTGGTGTGACAGAAGCGGCATTCCGTTTCAATGGGCTCGCCGGTCTCTGCGAGTTCGTCCATATCCGCCTGATTCAGACTGATCAGTGCACGCAAGTATTTGTCACGATCGCAGCTGCACTGATATTCGATCTCATAGCTGTCAAACAGATCGTACTCAATTCCCTCCAACACCATAGCGATAATGTCTTCCGGAGTTTTTCCGACTTCAATTAACTTCGAAACGGAGCCGAGTGAGGCGATATTCTTTTCCAGCGTGGGAATGATCGAATCATCCGCACCGGGGAGCAGCTGCAAAAGGAATCCTCCGGCAGACTTGCAGGAATTGTCTGTATTGGCACGCACGCCAAGAGCACATA
The DNA here is from genome assembly GCA_017468385.1 of Clostridia bacterium. GTDB lineage: Bacteria > Bacillota > Clostridia > Oscillospirales > CAG-272 > SIG701. The sequence goes on along the minus strand of JAFUIQ010000015.1, from coordinate 42,230 downwards.
CGGTAGGAGTCTGCTCGCTGGTGACAAAGTACTCCGAAATATCTTCCGCAATTTCACCGCTGACAAGCTGGGAGATACCTACGTACGGTTCGCCGGTGCCGAAGTCGCGGATAATACACAAGGTTCCCTGTCCGACGGCACCGCCTACATCCAATTTTCCGTGCTCATTGGGCGGGAGTTCTGCGTCCGGATTCTCTGCATACCCGCGCACATCGCCGCGGTAGTTGCTGACGCAAAGAATCGTTCCGGCAGGCCCGTCTCCTTTGATCTGCAGAGACAGCGTATCCGTCTTATCCTTCAACAGAGAGCCCATGAGCGACGTAACGGTCAGGCTGCGTCCCAATGCGGCAGTCATGGTTTTGGCGGTTCTATGGACTTCAAATGCCTTCTGAACGATGGCTGTGGTGTCAGCGCATATAATGCGCGCGCTGCCGTCGCTGGTCATGGCACGTGTGATTACAGATGATTGCATGATTCTATACCTCACTCAACATACTTGTACTATTATACTATTTACCTATGCTTGTGTCAAGAATTGAGTTTCATCCCACGGAGTTTCGCCAAATTGTGAACATTCTTTTACGATTTGTATTTTTCTGCATATTTGTTTTTTTCGGCGCGATACTAAATCCGAAATCAATCAGAAAGGATTTCAGCATACTCCGCTGAAAGGATCAGAAATGAAAAAAACAATTCAATGTGTTCTTGGGTTAATTCTAATCTCTTCACTTGTTATCCCTCACGTGCATGCTGCGCTGCTCTCCCCCGCGCTGGATATTATTGCATCGGATGCTACGCTGATTAAAACCGGAACGACGCATTCCGGCGTACAGTTCAGCATGGTGGATTTTCAAAATGCTTCCTCAGTCAAAGGAGTTCGTACCGTAAAAATATGCTCCCTTCCCTCGCCGTCCGATGGTGTTTTATATCTCGGATCCGTGCCTGTGGCGACGAATCAATCCGTTTCCGAAAAGGCAATCGATAGTTTGAAATTTGTTCCCGCCGCCGGCGTGGAAAATGCATCTTTTTATTTTTCGGTAAACGACGGATACGCACAGATGTGTCTTGTGAAAATCACCGACGAAATCAATTTTCCACCCACAGTGACAAACGCAGGTGATACGGCAGCCGCCTGGACGCAAAAGGATATTACCTGCTTCGGCACGCTGGATGCCTATGATCCTGAGGGAGATACTCTGCAGTACGAAATTGTAGAATACCCCAAGAAGGGGCTTTTGATTCTGAATGATTCCTCCCACGGTGATTTCCGCTATACGCCTTACGTAGGCTGTTCGGGCAGTGACAGCTTCACCTATCGGGTTCGGGATAGTTATGGAAACTATTCGGATATAACGGAGGCAAACATTCAGATCTCCCGAAAGAACAGTAAACTGGTCTTCTCGGATATGAGCGAGCATTGGGCGCACAGCGCAGCGATTGAAATGGCATCGGACGGAGTCATGCAATATAAAACAAACGAAGAAGCGGCTGTCTTTTCGCCGGATGATCTGGTTACACGGGAAGAATTTCTGGTAATGGTGATGAAGCTTCTGGGGACGAAGGATCTTGGTGAATGCAAACAAACCCAATTTGCTGACGATGCCGACATTCTCGATGTGAATAAGCCGTATGTGCAAGCGGCTTATCGGGCCGGTATTATTCGTGGCCGGGAAGACAACGGATTGATCTGCTTCTGTCCCGGTGACTCCATCACAAGAGCGGAGAGCGCAGTCATTCTCAACAACATCATTGGCGCGGAAGTGCCGGTCAATGTATCCCTGTTTGCGGACAATGACAGCATTCCCGCATGGGCGCAGAGCGCGCTGTACGCGCTGAACGATTTGGGGATCATGCGCGGCACCGGTGCCGGCAGTATTGCTCCTTACTCTGCTTTGACAAGAGCGCAGACTGCACAGATTCTGTTCAATCTGAAGCAGTATCTGGAGTGATATTCCTGAATAATTCAACAGAATGTGCGCACACTATCCATGTACCCTTTAACGATTATACTACGGTATAAATCGCTATGAAACAGAAGGTTTCCTTCCCCGGAACCCTTCAGAAATTTATGGGGAGAAAGCGGTATAAATATGAATAACCAGAACCAGAATCAGCAGAACAACAACCAGAATAAACAGCAGAGCCAGCAGAACAACAATCAGAACAAACAGCAGAATCAGCAGAACAACAACCAGAACAAACAGCAGAACAACAACCAGAGCAACAGCCAGAACAGCAACAACCGATAATTTCCGTTTTGCCACTAAGGGTACCAAAAGCCACGCTTGTGCGTGGCTTTTGTCATAGCATTTTGCATCTTGATTTTTGGAATGAATTATGATATACTAATCATCGTTATATAGGCCCCGGTAGTTCAACGGATAGAACAAGGTCCTCCTAAGACTTAGATATCGGTTCGATTCCGGTTCGGGGTGCCAGAAGCATATCTCTCGCAGATATGCTTCTTTTGCGTATAAAAATCCCCGCATCCGAAGATGCGGGGATTTCGTTATGCGTTGATTACAGAGTGATAACTCTCATGCCGAGCAGTTTTGCGAAGTATGCGATTTCCTCAACCGTTGCATCATAGATGAGCAGGCTGTGGTGGGTTGCACCGTAGGTGCTGAGGCCTTCCAGGAGGTCAGCCACAGTAGTGCTGGGCTTGAACCAACCGCGCATGGACTTCTTGAAGGTGTCTTCCTTCACATCCATCATCTCGATGGGAGTGATCACCATGCAGTAGCCCTCTGCATCACGGCAAACATTGGCGTAGATAGCCTTGCCGCCGCGGAACTTGGCGTAACCAACTACCGGTGCAGCAGCATTGGTGTAGTTAAATGCTACGTTGTTCAGCTGGGGCTTGATATCGCTTACTGCGTAGTTCATTTCACCCATATGGCTGATCATGAAGGAGTTACCCTTCCAGTCGGGGCAGAAAATCTCGCAGAAAGATGCCTGATCGTATGCTTTATAGATAGCGCCCATGATGGCTGCGTCCAGAGCATCACCCTCGCCGGCATAACCGATGCCGCGGGTCATAGCCTTGCATGCTTCCAGGAACGGAACGGACTTCAGGCCGGTTTCTGCAGTGAACTTCAGGAAGTTCACAGAGAAGGCGTTCAAGCCATTCTTCTCGATCCACTTACGGATAGCGAGGCAGTCCTTGGTGTTCTCTCTGTAGTTTACTTCATTGAGAACCTCGGCACGCTCGTAGTTGGCGTCATCAAATGCGATTTCTGCATCCACTTCCGCGTCGGTAATAGCGGCGCGGATAGCCTTGATCTCTTCGTCATTGGCTTCAATCAGATCGATACCGAAGCGCTCTTTCAGTTCTCTCTGGCCTGCCTGGAAGTCGCCCATGCCGGCGAACTCGCCGCCATAGGTACCAACCTTGATACCGTTCAGTGCATGAGCTGCAACAGCCGCGCGCACATAACCGCAGGTTCTCTCCACTACGTCGGAGTGGATGTAGTGGCCGGCTGCGATGGCATACTGCTTCTTATTGCGAAGCAGCAGGTTGCACATATCCATTACGCCATGGATACCGTGGTTGTACATGAGCTCACCGGGATCTACCATAGGATCGAACTCATATGTTTCGGTGGTGTCCATGATTACGATGGGCAGAGTGGTCTCGGTCAGAGCCTTAACACACTCCAGAGAGGGAGAGTACGCCATGTGCAGAGTAACAAGGCACTGCGCGCCCTGCTTCTCGAAATCAGCAACAGTGGCGAGGAATTCAGATTCCAAGCGGCAGAAAGGAGCGCGGATCACGTCCATTCCCTGCTCTTCCAGTTTCTTCGCCATGGTCTCGTAGAAGGCCTCCAGTCTGGGACGCAGGCTGGCGACAACATCATCGTACAACTTTACATACAGCGGAAGAAAACCAATCTTAATCTTTTTCATAGCTTTGTATGTATCCTTTCAAAAATCAGATGTTCATACCGAAAAGCTTGGCAGCATTGTTGCAGAGGATATCTTCCACATCCCCGCGGGACAGGGAGAGTTCGGCAGCACAGCGCTTGAATGCCAGAAGCTCTTCATAGAGGAAGTTGGTGATGTCTTCGCGATCGGTTTCACGCATATGCGGATCGGAGGAAACATCGCCGTACAGACCACGGGGCACATTATTGATGTAGAAACCACCGTTCTCCGTGGTACGGAACATCCGCATCTTTACGATGGGCAAGTCCGAACCGAACATGATGCGCTTGGTGCCTACGGCTTTAATGCACTCGATCATAGCCAGATCCAGTGTGTTTGCCGTAAAGTCAAACAGCATGTTCTTGGTCTGCTTCAGGGTTTCAAATGCATCGCCCAGATCTTCCTTGGAGTACGCACGGCCAACATGAGCGACAATCAGCTTCAGATTGGGGTATCTCTCCTCAATTTCCATCAGCTGTGCCAGGTTCACGGGGTCGCGGAGACGCAGAGAACGGGAAATATGCAGCATAACGATCCAGCCGTGCTTGTTCGCAACTTCCAGATGCTCCGGAGTAAGGAAATCGTAGATACGGATTTCCTTCTCGGGAATGTAGGGAGCGCAGTTGTTCTGGTACGGCTTCAGACCGCAGAAACCGCCGCCGATGACCGCTTCTTCCAGATGCTCAGCGGTCATGGAGTAATCGGTGCAGTAGAATGCGGGTACATTGATTTTCTTTGCGGCTTCGCGTGTGTACTCGTTGGTCAAAGGAAGCGTGGTCATGGGCCAGCCCATCAGCACGGGAACCATCTTCTTGCCGGGGAACATATCCGTGTAGGTCTGCATCAGATCCTCAATGGAGCAATCCTCCGCAACCATACGCGTCCAGCTTACGCAAGCCTTCTGCTCCTCGGTAGTAGCGGGGTCGAATTCCTTCTTCCAGATGTGCGCGTGGGCGTCGATCATCTTATCGGGAAGGAAATCCGCCAGCTGTTCCGCATAGACCTTTTTATCATAATCGGACATTTTGTATCCAAACATGGGGAATCTCCTTATTCACTAAGATTTTCGGTAATTATTCACCGATGATCATAACCTGAACCGTGCGCTGACGTGCGCGGGTCTGGTCCCAGTCAATGAAGTGAATGCGGCCGAACTCACCCAGATCCATCTCACCGTCTGCCATAACGATGGTTACGTTGCGGCCGATGATGGAGGAGCGCAGATGTGCATCGGTGTTGTGGCAGCCGAAGTTGTCCTCACCGTGCTCCTCGGCAAACACCAGTGCCTTGTGACCGGGATGCAGATACATACCCTCATAACGGCAGGTGGGGATCCACTCTTCGAATACGTTTACCAAATCCTGCTGGAGGGTCTCCAGACCGGTCATGGACATATCGAAGGCGCATTCCTGGGTGATAACGGAGCAAGTGGTGTGGTGGGAGTAAACCACAACGATTGCGTTCTTCATGCCGGACTTTGCGGCAAGTTCTTTTACCTTATCGGTTACATCGTGAAAGCTGACAGCGCGATCACGGGACTGCAGTTTAAAAGACTCTCTGAAAACCATACTTTTCACCTCAAGCGTTCTGCTTCTTCAGATCATCTGCCGCACGTCTGGTGGCAGCGATCATTTCGTCGATCATAGCGATGGGATCTTCTGCGTTCATGATACCGGAAGCGGCACCTGCTGCTTCGGAACCGGCCATGATGAAGTCATACACTTCCTGACCGCAGGTAATGCCCGCAGCCTGCTCAACCATAATGGAGGGATCAACGGCTTTGATAGCCTTGATGGAATCCATTACGTAAGCCATGGGGCTTGCACCCTTGCCGCCGCCGATGATTTCGGAGGGTTCGGGATTGATGATGTCGGGATGCAGCTGAGCGATAGCCTTAGCCTCGTCCAAAGTGTCAGCGCAAGCGAAAACGAGCATATCCAGTTCTCTTGCACGGTCGATAGTCTTCTTCATCTGGGGAAGGCTCATGGGCTTCTCACAGTGATTGATCATAACGCCGATGGCACCTGCGTCCTTAACACCCTCAGGGAGGATGTCTGCGCATCCACGGCCGGGATAAAGGGTGTCCATATAAGTGCAGAACACTTTCAGGTGCTTGGTGTTTTCAGCAACACGTCTTACCTCAAGTGCGGGGCAGATGAAGAGTACGTCGATGTCGTACTTTTCAGCAGCCTTATCAGCAGCGAGAGCATACTCCAGAAGCTTGTCGCCCCAAACGTAGTTCTTCGTGCCGATTTCAAAATAGGGGGTTCTGATAGTCGGTTTCATTGTTGACTCCTAAAAATATGTATTACTCGGATTATCTCTTCTGCTGCAGATCGAAGCGAGGATCGTAAGCCTTCTCTTCCTCGGTGAACTTACGGAGAGTGTTGATGGTCTCGCCGCCGTTCCACTTTCTGTCGCCGATATCCTCGGTGGTACCCATAACGGTAACGTTCAGCTGTCTGTGACGTGCGCGAACGTGGTCCCAGTCAATGAAGTAGATGTGAGCAAACTCGCCGCCGTCCAGAACGCCATCCTTGATGGTCATGGTCTCGCTGCGGCCGAAGAATACGGAGCGAAGATGACCGTCAGTGTTCATAGAAGTGTAGTTACCGGGCTCGTTTACGTAGCGGCCGAACTGAGCGTGGATCGGACCGGGATGACGGTAGTCGCCTTCATCGGTATAATCGGGAATCAGCTTACGCATGATGTCCAGCAGGTCATGCTGCAAAAACTCCAGATCGAACGTGTCAACGTCGTGGGAGCACTCCTGAATCATAACGGAGCAGGTGGTGTGGTGAGAAGCGATGCAAACAGTTCCGTTTTTGATACCGGATGCCTTTACGATCTCAACGACCTCTTTGGATACGTCGTGGAAAGTGGGGATCCAGCCTCTGGACTGGAGCTCAAGCTCTTTCTGAAATACTTTGAATTCCATGTTGATAATACCTCACATTAATAATAGAAATTGGACATATTCTGCCGTACATAATATAGCACGAAATCGCCGGAAAGTCAATACAGTTTCACTCATAAAAGTCAATATTGTTTTGTTTATAGAAAATTTATTTATATATTGCAATTCTTTTTCGTAAGGTGTATAATTAACTTTGGCCAAACGAAAATATTGTTTTCTTTTGGTCGTACACACTGTATATATTATCACACGGAGGATAACGAAATTATGAAAAAAGAATCTTTGATGCAGGCAAAGGAAGCCTACAAGATCGAAGCGGAATGCATTACCAATATGCTGGATTATTTTGACGAGGATGCTTTCGCCAAAGCAGTAGAGCTGCTTGCCGGCGCACAGCGCATCGGCACCTGTGGATGCGGCCATTCCGGTATTATCTGCCAGCACTTCTCTCACCTGCTCTGCTGCATTGAGCGCCCTTCCCGGTTCATTTCCCCGGCTGAAGCCGTACACGGTGCAACCGGCTTCCTCTGCGAAGGTGACGTAATGGTGTTCGCGTCCCGCGGCGGCAAGACCAAGGAACTGCTTCCCATTCTGGACATTTGCAAGCAGAAGGGTGTGCGCGTTATTACCGTTACGGAGAATCTGGAATCTCCTCTGGCGCTGGGTGCGGACGTTGTTCTGAAACAGTATGTGAACCGCGAAACCGACAAGTACAATGCCCAGGGTACGACCTCCACCACGGCCCTCTGCATGATTTTCCACAGCCTGCAGACTGCACTGATTGAGGAAACCGGCTACAGAAACGAGCAGTTCGCTGTGATTCATCCCGGCGGAGCCGTGGGCGAGCGCCTCAACAATCACGCGCTTTGATTTTACTGAAGCTGGAGATGTATCATGTCAGTCGAGAAACTTAAAATCGACGCACGCCGCGGTAAGATCATTGACATTCTGAATCGCAGCGGTCAGGTGCGCATTTCACAGCTCAGCAAACAACTCAACGCAACCCCGGTTACCATCCGAAGCGATTTGAACGCATTGGAGCGGGACGGATATCTGGAAAGAGTACAAGGCGGTGCGGTACAGACCGCGTTGAACTGCTTCAATCGGGAGTTTCTTCGAAAAAAGCACGAAAACGCCGCGGCCAAAAAACGAATTGCGAAAGCAGCCGCTTCGCTAATTCATGACGGGGATACCGTTCTGATCAATTCCGGAACGACTACCTATTTCACCGCCGTGGAGTTGAAAAACAAACGGAATCTGCGTATTGTGACCAATTCCCTGACCGTGGCATTGGAGCTCGGTTCTATGCCCACGTTCAATGTAATTCTTCTGGGCGGCGAGATCAACTCCCACGATTCATTCACCTATGGAAACGACGTGGTGGAGCAGCTGAAACGCTACCGTGCCAACTATGCGATTTTGTCCATCGACGGCGTTTGTGATTCCGGGCGTGTTACCACACTGCACGCGGAAGAGGCCCTGGTGGATCGGACTATGATCGAGCGTGCTAACGAAACAATCATCGTTGCGGATGGTGAAAAGTTAGGACGGGAGGGATTCTCACACGTGTGTGATTTGTCCGAGGGAAACCGGCTGGTTACGGAAAAAGGACTGAATCCGCAATTCATCAAGAAGATGCGGGAGAAAAATATCCGCGTTGTTTTAGGATAACACAAAAACGGTGCTGTGCATTTCGCACAGCACCGTTAATTTTATGATCCCATGCCGGCATACAGCAGGCAAAGGGCACGCATAGCTTCCCCGAAACACAGAGGTTGATCGTAGGGAAAATAGGAATCGGTGGGAGCCAGAATGCCGTACCGGCATACAGACAGCACTGCCAGCGTAGCTTCCGGCGAAGAACCATGATTTTTCAGGTAGATTTCATCGCAATGCGGAATCCAGTTGATGGTTTCCTCCTGGCTGCTGTAGCTGCTGACACCCATCACAGCGTACTCATTGAGCACATCTGCCCGGGTGAAGCCGACTTTATTATACAAGGAATCCATGTATTCCTCGGAATACACATCGCATCGGCTTTTTAGGTAAAACACATCTTCGCACACACCGGTTTGTGCAATGGATACAATATCCCGTACAATCTGCACTTCCCTCTCCGACAGCGCATCAAACAATCGATACACAACATCGGATGATGTCTCAATGCCGTTTTCTTCACAAAAACTCTCCGGCAGCTGATCCAGCGGCATACGATAATAGAACATCAAAAACTTCTCGCGCAGCCAATCGTTTGCGATGCGGGACGAAATTTCATGGATCTCCTCTTCAGTATAGCAGGAAGAAAATTCCACGGAAGAATTGCTGCATCCGCGGTTATAGCAGCTAAGAAGCGCACGGGCCTCCGTATCTGGCAGCTGACTCAGTACATGCACAAAACTAGTCTCGCGGATTTGCATGGGTATAGTTGAACCGTGTTCATTCTCCAGGGAATGATCAATCAGGCGAATAACCGTGTCCAACAGAACAGCTGCCTGCTCATAGGTGATGGCATCCGCGTGGGCAATGCTCAGCATATACGCATCGAAAGACGCAAATGCAACATCCTTCTCCTTGGCGTGACGAGTCAGGGATGTCAGTGTTCCATCTCCCAGATACGACGGAATCGGAGAGGTGTCACCGCCTGTTTTGTTTTTCAGCGTCGAGTAAACAATGTTATAAAAACGTATGCCGCTAATCCCCTCATTGGGATTGCAGAAAACGAATTCACTTCCCACCAGGGAGGAACCGTTCTGCACATACACATCGTTGTTTACCACAAGTGAATATACCGGGTTTGTCAGACAGGCGGTAATCAGCACTGCACACAAGGTTCCCGCAAGAATTCGCGAGAACACGGATACCGTACCGCCGGCCAGGCGTTTCAGCCTCTCTTTCAACAGTACACTTTCGGTGGACATATTTGCCGCGACATGCACGGCGCGAACCACTCCCGGGCAGGTGCTTTGATACAGAAACACCGCGTATTCTTTTATATTGATAAAAGGAAGGCGAACCGTAAGTAAGTCGCAGCGAATTTCCAGATCATCCTGAATACTGCGGCAGGCTATCCGGATCAGCGGATTGAACCACATAAGCGCAGCAAGGAGATTGGAAAGAAAAATCAAAAAATTATCCCGATGTCGATAGTGGTTGAGCTCATGGGCGAAGACCATGGACAGATCCCGTTCATCGGTGTGTGCATTTACAAGAATGATGGGCCTGATAATGCCCATCAGCATAGACGGTGCTGTTCCCACATAGAGCTTCGGTATTCTGCGGGTGCGAAAGCCCATATCGCGTGCGATCTGCATGTACTGAGTGTTCCACAGGCGGTTATCGCACAGCACAGATGTGCGCAGCGTTTTGTAATACAACACATGATAGTGCACCAGCATCCGTAACAGACAGGCAGAAGCCCCCAGCACATATACGATGACAATAAAAAGAACGATGTCGCGCCCCGTGTCCGCCGAAACATCAGCAGAAATGGTCGGCGAAACGGAAGGAGCGGCATCCTGTACCCCGGAAGAGATTTGCTGCGATATATCCTCATCCAGAAGATGATTCAGATAGTCAGTATTGCTTTCCTGCACAACAGCGGGAGGATAGAAATCCGCCTGCAGCACAGTACCGTCCACGACGTGTTCGTATCCGGGAACGTAATTATAGACGGAATGAACACTTTCGGGGAGGGACGGTACAAATACACGAACAAACAGAATCAGCCACATAGCCACGTGGAGCTGGGGCGAGATGTGAAATTTACAAAGATGCTTAACGAATAAAAGAAGACCGGCCGTTACGGAAGAAAAGAATGTTACCTGACATAATCTCAAAACAAATAATTCCATTTCAATATCTCCGTCTGCTGAGATTCTTACCGAATCTCATTCAGAATATCGATAATTTCCCTCTTCTCACGCTCGTTGAACTTTTCTTTCCGAACCAAAGAAGCTACCAGCTGGTACGGTGAATTATCGAACACACGGGCTACAAACATATTGATTTCTTCTTCCACGCACTGGGATTTATCCAAGGCGGGTTTATATTTGTAAACACCTGTGGTTTTGTCAATCTGAACTACGCCTTTATCCGCCAGACGAATGATCAGGGTTCGGATGGTGGTATTGGTCCAATTCATTTCGGGTGGCATGTTTTGTACGATCTCACCAAGTGTGAGTCCGATTCCGAGGTTCTTGGGACATTCCTCCCACAGTACGTTCATAATATGCCACTCCGCTTCGGAAATGCGCACTGTTTTTCTTCTGCCGCTCATGGTTATTTTTCTCCATTCATTAAGTAATCATGATCAGTTTGTAATTCGGAAAATGGGGCTGGTTCATCGCCGCACAAGAAGCGATAGGCTGCTGAATACTCATCCCGCTTCTTTCGGATGGCATCCGAGTGCGGATTGTATCTCTTTTTACGATATGCCCGAAGCATAATGTTCTTCGGCGTATCTTCCGGGTCAATAAACTCAATGGCATCTGCCGTGTATCCCTGGCATTCCAGGCGCAGAAGCCGCAAAGCATCGGTGGCTGCATCACAGAATTTCTTGCGGAGGATGGGGCGCTCGGCAATGAAACGCAAAGATTCACAGGCCAGTTTTGTGCTCAATTCTCTTTGACAGCAGGGTGTGGACAGGATCACAGAGGCGCGCCACTTTGCCGCAAAATCCAGCACAATATCAGTGGCCACGTCACATGCGTGCAGGGATATGACCATATCCGGTGCGCACGCAGGCACATACTCACTGATGTCCGCACACAGAAAATGCATCCCATCAAAGCCCATCTTCCGCGCACATTCCTCGCAGTAATCCATTACGCTCTGCTTCAGATCAATGCAGATCATCTCCACATCGCGATGGGCGATGAATTTCAGGACATGGTACACGGCAAAACTCAGATAGCTTTTTCCGCAGCACAGATCCGCAATATGCAAAGTGCCCGTTTGGGGCAGGTACTTGACGGATTCCAGAACCAACTCGGAAAAACGGCAAATCTGACGGAATTTTGCCTGCCGTTTGTCGTGGACGCGTCCGTTTGCATCGGAGATACCCAACGCAATCAAAAAAGGTTCATTCCCCTGAAGAATACGATTTTTTACGCGGTCATTCTTCTGAAACGTCATCAATGCATTCGTAATGCTGCGGGAGGCGGAGTTATCCAGGTGGGCACGTAAAGCGGATGGAATCACGGCCGTGACCTTTCCCTTTTTGGACATCATAAGAGCCGCGGAGCCATTGACGTCATTCAGATCGATCCGAAAGAAAGGGGTGCCGAAATGCTCGCTCAGAATTTCACCAACGGAGTCGTAGGGAAGATTCTTCTGTGCCACCCTGCCCTCGCTGTAGTGGTATTCCAACTGCAGGCATCGGCTTCCGCCAATGACCTTCAAAACACCTTTGATTTTCAGAAGTTCATGGGAATCCGATGACGAAAAAACCAGATTTATCAGAGAGCCTGCCTCAGCACTCGTCCGAACACACTCGGAGAAGCGCTGCAGCGGCAACTGTTCCATGTTCGTACCAGCCATTGTTACTTATCTGCTGCCTTTTTATCTTTTTTGGTAAAGGATATCTTATTCTCTGTGCCGTTGAGCAGACGTTTGATGTTAGATGTGTGCTTCAGCACAACGATCAGCGTCAAGCCAAATGCAAATAAAATGGTGATCTGCGGTGCGTTGCCCAGCAAGCGGGACAACAGTAGGGGATAAATCAACATACACATGACAGACCCCAGAGAAATAAACCGCGTGCCTGCCACCAGAATCACAAAGAACAAAAGGAGAATCAGGCCGACTTTCCAGTTGGTCATCAGGACCGTCACAGCGGCAACCACAACCCCCTTACCGCCCTTGAATTTGTAAAAAGCGGGAAAGACATGACCGAGCATGCAAGCCAGTCCGGCCATATAGGCACCCACAATCCCCCAGATCAATCGGCCTATAAGAATGGACACCACTGCTTTGAGCGCATCCGCCAACAGCGTGAGAGCCGCCGGACCCTTGCCGTAGGTGCGCAGCATGTTGGTCATGCCGGCATTGCCGCTGCCGTAAGTGCGGATATCTTCTTTGAAGAATTTCTCGGAGATGATGATGGCAAAATTGCAGCTGCCCAGCAAGTAGGAGCTGACCGCGATGATCATAAAACCAAGGGTAGTCAGCGCAAAGAACGCAATACCGGTCTGCGTGCCGTATTCACCTAAATAATAGCCAAGGAAGCCCTTGTACATAATTTCAGAAAATGTCATCTCTTCCCTCTCTTATGATTCTTCATTCTCAGCACCGCGCTGACGCACGATGAGTCGGATCGGTGTGCCGCGGAAGCCGAAGGTATCCCGCAGACAGTTCTCAATATATCTCTGATAGGAAAAATGGAACAACTCAATGCTGTTGGCAAACAAAACAAACGTAGGCGGCGCCACGGAGATCTGCGTCATGTAGTAGATTTTGAGGCGTCGGCCCTTATCGGACGGAGGCTGTACGCGGCTGACCGCATCTGCCAGAACATCGTTGAGCATACCGGTGGAAATGCGCATATTCGTCTGGTTGTGGACATAGTTGATCTGCTCAAACAGCTTTCCTACACGCTGTCCGGTAAGCGCGGAAATGTACAGGATCGGTGCATAGGTCATGTAACCCAAAGCGTTGTTGATCTTCTTTGTGAACGCCGATGTGGTGGTGTTGTCCTTTTCCACCAAATCCCATTTGTTTACCGCCACAATGGTTGCCTTGCCTGCTTCATGTGCCAGACCGGCAATCTTTTCGTCCTGTTCCGTAATGCCTTCGTTGGCGTCAATAACAAGGATACACACATCCGCCCGTTCCACAGCCATTTTGGCACGAAGAACGCTGAATTTCTCGATGCGGTCATCCACCTTGCTCTGGCGGCGAATACCGGCAGTGTCGATGAAGGTGTACTTACCGAACTCGTTGTCCAGATGGGAATCGATGGCGTCGCGCGTGGTGCCGGGGATATTGGAAACGATCATGCGCTCGTCCCCGAGAATCCGGTTTACCAGAGAGGATTTGCCCGCATTGGGCTTACCGATCACAGCCACATGGATGCGGTCGTCCTCATCATCCTCTGCTGCGGTGTCCGGCAGCGCAGCCAATGCCGCGTCCAGAATGTCGCCTGTGCCGGTTCCGTGAATGGAGGACAGGGGGATGGGATCGATCTCAAAGCCGAGTTCATAGAACTCGTAAAACTCCGCAGGCACGCGGCCGGTAGAGTCGGATTTATTGATGCAGGGGATAATCGGCTTGCCGCTCTTTTTCAGCATGACGGCAATGTCCCGGTCATCAGGCATAAGACCGGTACGGATATCGCACACAAACAGGATCACATCTGCGGTGTCGATGGCGATCTGTGCCTGATCCCGCATTTTCGAGAGGATGATATCGTCCGTGTTCCGTTCGATACCGCCCGTGTCGATTACGATCAGTTTGCGGCCGTTCCACTCCGTTTCACCGTAGATACGGTCACGGGTAATACCGGGAACATCCTCTACGATGGCACGGCGTTCGCCGATCAGTTTATTGAATAGCGTGCTTTTTCCGACATTGGGTCTTCCCACTATCGCCAATACAGGTTTAGCCATATCTCATAATCCATTTCTTAATAATTTATCCATTCATGCCGCACAGCTTTGCCATGGCGGCATTTTGTGTATTGATATATTTGGCCGCTTTGCGGATATTCACCGTGAAGCCGGCATATCCATCCAGAAGCGGTACGGTTTCCACCAAAAATCCCAATTTCCCCTCCCGGAAATACACGGGCGGATAGATGTCGTATTCCGCTTTGTACTGCTGCAGAAGTGATTCCTCGGTCATATGCTCAACCAGGTTGTCATAGCCGAAATCCTGCGTGAATTTTCCGCGGATAAACATCTTGCGAAGACCTGCGTAGTTGGCGATCACATCCTCCGCAGAGAGGAACGTGCCGCTTGAGAGATCACAGTTCAGCGAGAACGCAAAACACTCGGTTCCGCCGCTCACATCCGATGATACAGTTCCGCCGATGCATACGGAATAAAACGTATCGCATTGCAGCGTGACGACCGCATCGGTGGGAGTATATGTGTATCCGCCGTCGGAGTCAGCCATCAGACCCTCTCGGCGGTACATATCCAATGCCAACGCGCGAGCGGCCAAATTGACGGCTTCCTCAGTCTCCGTATTTGCGTACCCGGACACAACCGGATACATGAGTTTCACATTATTTCCATCCAGCGCAATGTATTCTTCCGCAAAGGAGAGCGAATACGCCGCGTCGGGCAGCACAATACCTTCAGCGGAACAGCCGCCGAGAATGACGACCGCACATAAAAGCGCTATGCAGCATATCCGCTTCATGCAAATACTTCCCCTCCGCATCCGAGAACGGCGTCCGCAAAATCTGCACCGTCGATGGATACAAACCGCAGAGGCACGCCCAATGCTTCGGACAGTTCCTTCGGCGTCATTCCGCAGAGGAACAAATCCCCCTCGGAGCGAAGCACAGTGCGCGGCAACAACAATTCCTCGCCCAGGTCGCAATCTTTCAACTGTTCCGCCAGGTCCTTGCCGGTCAGGAGTCCGGCAACCGTGACCTGGCCGCCAAAAAAATTGTTTTTGATGCAATGGACATCGCATTCCACGTGGGGGCAGATCTCTTTGATCTTTCCAACCAATCCGCAAATATATGCATAAGCCGCCTCGCCTGTGGCTATGGATATGCGGCGTTTGGCCTGCTTCTCCGCGTCATCCAACAGAGAGAGGGCGATATCCAACTCGCGCTCCATGGAGGAAAGCATGCCCACCCCGTTTTCAATCTGGGTAAACTCCTCCCAATGATCGTACGACGGAAGCGGCGTGCCGCTTTTTACATACATTTCATCTGCACAGAAGAACAGTCTTGTGCCGTATTTTTCATAACAAGCATCGCCAAAGGCATCCACCTGGCGGATCACCGCTGCACACTCCTCCGGGGTGAGCGGCTCCAGCGGATACAGATTCTCCCGATAGGCAGTCAATCCCGCCGGTACCACGGAAACGCTTTCCATGGATGGATAATACTGCGCCAGATCCCGCATGGTGCGGTCCAGCTCCTCCCCGTCGTTTACTCCGCGGCACAAAACAATCTGACCGCGCAGTTTGATGCCGGCCTCTGCAAACTGGCGGATATAATCCAGCACCTCGCCTGCCCGCTTGTTCTTCATCATCATCACACGCAGCTCCGGATTGGTGGTGTGGACGGATACATTGACAGGAGAAATATGCATCTCAATGATGCGATCCACATCCTGCTGCTTCAGATTGGTCAGCGTAATGTAATTGCCGTGCAGAAAGGACAGTCGGGAATCGTCGTCCTTGAAATACAAGCTCTTGCGCAATCCTTTGGGCAGCTGATCGATAAAGCAGAAAATGCACTTATTTTCACAGGAATGCTTTTTGTCCATCAGCGGCGTTTCGAACTCCAGACCGATATCGTCATACATTCCCTTGCGGATAGTAACATCGAACAAATCCGGTCCCCGGTGGATTTTCAGAACAACCGTCGTCTCGGCCAGAAAAAACCGATAGTCCAACACATCGCGGATTTCCCGTTCGTTGATGGAAATCAGGTAATCCTCCGGCTGAATACCGGCACGCGCTGCCGACGATGACGGCAATACTCCAATAATTTTGACCATTCTTTGCTCCTATGGGGATATTTTACTGCATACATATTTTATTATACAGTATTTAACTCCTTCGGTCAAGTGTGATATTTGGTTTGCTGTTTAATTTTTCCGTATCTTCCGTCACTTCTTGTTTTTTCACCGGATGTGTGTTATACTGTTATATTGAACAAATCAAATGGTACGGTGATATACAATGACAGATACATCCATTCTCCGCGCGGAATACCTTCGACTGAAAAAAGAGTTATTTGATCAATATTATGGTTTTCTCAACGATATGCAGCGGCAAGCTGTGTATACAATCAGGGGCCCCCTTCTGATTCTGGCCGGTGCCGGCAGCGGCAAAACCACGGTTCTGGTCAATCGAATCGTGCATCTGATCCGCTACGGCGATGCTGTGCAGTCCGAGGCGATCCCCTACGCAATAGACGAATCCACTCTTGCGGAAATGCGCCGCGCCAAGGATCTTCCCCGTGAGGAATTGGGTGAGTTTCTTACCCGTTTTGCCATAAATCCGCCGAAGGCGTGGTCCGTTCTGGCAATTACGTTTACCAACAAAGCCGCACGGGAAATCAAGAGTCGTCTGGCATCGGCTTTCGGTGAGGAAAGTTCGGAGGCGTCGGACATCTGGGCGGGTACGTTCCACTCCGTTTGCCTGCGCCTTCTGCGCCGCTGGAGCGGTGAATTGGGATACAGCGACGGCTTCGGCATTTGTGACACGGACGATTCCAAGAAGCTGATTTCTGCCTGCATGAAGCAGCTGAACATCGATGATCGGCAACTGCCGATCAAGAGCGTCATGAATCTGATCAGCCGCGCCAAGGATCGGCTTCTTACACCGAATGATTTTGCCGCAGAAGCCGGTGTGGATTTCAAACTGAAGCAGGTTGCTAAAATCTACGCCCTGTATCAGGAGCGGCTGAAATCCACCAACCTGATGGACTTTGATGATATCATCATGCAGACCGTGCGCCTGCTGGAGGATAACGCAGAAGCCCGGGATTACGTGCAGAACAAGTTCCGCTATGTATGCGTGGATGAGTACCAGGACACAAACAAAGCACAGCTGCAGCTGACGATCCTTCTCTCCGGCGGATACAACAACATCATGGTCGTGGGCGACGATGACCAGAGCATTTACAAATTCCGCGGCGCTACGATTGAGAATATCCTGAATTTCGAGCACACCTACAAAGATGCCCGCGTGGTTAAACTGGAACAAAACTACCGCTCCACAAAAAATATTCTGGACGCGGCAAACGGAGTGATCGGCAGAAACAACACCCGTCACGACAAAAAACTCTGGACGGCGGGTGACGCAGGTGATCGGATCACCTTGCGAAAGCTGGGTAACCAGAACGATGAGGCGCGGTATCTCTGCGAGCAGATCCACACGGATATGCGCAAAATGAAGTATGCCTATCGGGATTTTGCCGTGCTGTACCGCACCAATGCTCAATCCCGCAACATTGAACAGGCACTTGCCAAAAGCGGAATTCCCTACCGCATGCTGGGTGGTTTGCGGTTCTATGATCGTGCGGAAATCCGCGATATTCTCGCCTATCTGTGCGTGATTAATAACCCGCTGGACGACATTCGCCTAAAACGGATTATCAACGTGCCGAAACGCGGCATTGGCGACAAATCCATTCTGACGGCGGAAGCCATGGCCATAGCCAGCGGCTATTCCATGCTGGAATTCATTCACCATGCGACATCATACAAAGCGATTCCCCAGGCAGCCGCCAAGAGCATGGAATCCTTCGCCGGATTGATCGACGATCTGCGGGAACAGGCATCGCAGAAGAAGGTTTCCGAGTTGATCCGGTCCGTTGTGGAGATCACCGGATACGGGAAGATGCTGGAGGCCGCCGGCGCCGAAGAAGCCGATCGCATCGATAACATCGGCGAGCTGATCTCCTCCGCCGCACAATATGAGCAGACCACGGACGAGCCTTCCCTCTCGGAATTTCTGGAGGATGTGGCATTGGTTTCCGACGTAGACAAGTATGACGAAGCAGCAGACGCGGTGGTGCTGATGACGATTCACAGCGCGAAAGGTCTGGAGTTCCCTGTCGTGTTCCTTCCCGGCATGGAGGAAGGATTGTTCCCGGGACGCCAGTCTATTATGAATCCCGATGAAATCGAGGAAGAACGCCGTCTGGCCTATGTGGCCATCACTCGCGCGAAAAAGAAACTGTACATCACCCATGTACACAACCGGATGCTGAACGGATCCACCCAATACAATCAACTGTCCCGCTTTGCGGAAGAAATCCCGCCGGAACTGGTGGAGGAAATCGATACATACTCCGCTGTTCCAATGCAGAACCGGATCCCGGTCGCCAAGCCTGGCACGTCCCCCTATTCCCCTGCCCGCTCCTTTTGCAGAACGCCATCTCCTGCGGTATCCCGCACCACATCCCCTGTGGCGCCGGCGGCTAAATCTGTTCTGCCGACCTTCACGGCGGGAGATCGGGTCCGTCACACTACCTTCGGTGAGGGTGTGATTCTGTCCACCAAAAACATGGGCGGCGACGTCCTGTACGAGATTGCTTTCGACAAGGTTGGCACCAAAAAACTGATGGCAACCTACGCCCGTCTGAAAAAAGCGTAACAATAATGCATAAAATGCCGAAAAACGTTTGACTTTTCAGCATATTTGCGGTACAATATTCTATAATTTATTTTCCACGGAGAGTATTATGAAGAACGACAAGAAAATGGTGGAGCAGATCACATCCATGGATGTGGATTTTGCTCAGTGGTATACGGACATCTGCAAAAAAGCAGATCTGATCGATTACTCCAGCGTAAAGGGCTGCATGATCATCCGCCCCTACGGCTATGCGATCTGGGAAAACATCCAGAAGACTCTGGACACACGCTTCAAGGAACTGGGTCATGAGAACGTGTATATGCCTATGTTCATCCCTGAATCCCTTCTGCAGAAGGAAAAGGATCACGTGGCAGGTTTTGCACCGGAGGTAGCATGGGTTACCCACGGCGGCAGCGAGAAGCTGACGGAGCGTATGTGTGTTCGTCCCACATCCGAGACCTTGTTCTGCGAGCACTTTGCCAACATCATCCGTTCCTACCGCGATCTGCCGAAGCTGTATAACCAGTGGTGCTCTGTTGTCCGTTGGGAGAAGACTACCCGCCCCTTCCTTCGCAGCCGCGAGTTCCTTTGGCAGGAAGGTCACACCATGCACGCAACCGCCGAGGAAGCACGCAATGAGACCATCCAGATGCTGAATGTGTACGCGGATTTCCACGAGAAGGATCTGGCCATTCCTGTCATCAAGGGTGCCAAGACCCCCAGCGACAAGTTCGCCGGTGCGGAGGACACCTACGCCATCGAGGCGCTGATGCACGACGGTAAGGCTCTGCAGGCGGCTACCTCTCACTTCTTCGGTGACGGTTTTGCCCGCGCATTCGACATCACCTACGCTGATAAGGAAAACAAACTGGTCTATCCCTTCCAGACTTCCTGGGGATGCACCACCCGTATGATCGGCGGTATCATTATGACCCATGGCGACGACAACGGTCTGGTTATCCCGCCGTCCATTGCTCCGATTCAGGTCGTGATCATCCCTGTCGCCGCCCACAAGGAAGGTGTGACCGAAGCCGCTGAATCCATCTACAACCGTCTGTGCGGTAATTTCCGCACCAAGCTGGACAACAGCGACAACTCCCCCGGATGGAAGTATGCCGAGTATGAGATGAAGGGCATTCCGCTCCGCGTTGAGATCGGTCCCCGCGATCTGGAAGCCGGACAGTGCGTTCTGGTAACCCGTCACAACCGCGAAAAGACCATCGTGAAGCTGGAGGATCTGGAGGCCGCTGTTGCCGAAAGACTGCAGGCAGTACACGACGGTATGTACGCGAAGGCACTTGCCAATCGCGAGAGCCGCACATACACCTGTGAGACCATCGAGGAAATCACGGCAAAGCTGGCTGAAAACGGCGACGGATTTGTTCGCGCCATGTGGTGCGGCGATCCCGAGTGTGAGGATAAAGTGAAAGAACTCACCGGCGTCGGTTCCCGCTGCATCCCTATGGATCAGGAAACTGTATCCGACAAATGCGTTTGCTGCGGTCGTCCCGCCAAGAAACTTGTCTACTGGGGCAAGGCGTATTGATCCACTGATCTATGAAAGAGTTTTCGGTATCTCTGAAAGAAAAACTCCGGCGGATTGACTATGTTGTCTTCTTTTCCGTGTTCGGAATGACCTCTTTGAGCATACTTACTCTTGCCGGAGCCGCCAATGCCAGTGCGGCCGGTCCGCGGCGTGTGGTAATCCAGATCGCCGCATCCCTTGTGGGACTGGTCATGGCCTATATTATCTCCCTGTTTGACTATGATGAACTGCTGAACCATTTCACCTTGCCCTTGCTCGGCATTGGCGTAGGTCTTATGATCCTTACCGTAATTTTCGGTGTGGGCCCCGATGAGACCAGTACCAACAAGTGCTGGCTCTCCATCCCGGGACTTCCCTTCGATATACAGCCCGCGGAGTTCGTGAAGATTGTCTTTATTATGACCTTCGCCAAGCACATCGATATTGTCAAAAAGAAAATCAATCATCCCTTGGTCGTGCTGTCGCTGTGTATCCATGGCGGGCTGATCACCGGATTGGTTCTGCTGACGGGTGACTTGGGATCGGCGCTGGTATATCTGGCCATCATGGCCATCATGCTGTACACGGGCGGTCTGTCTCTTTGGTATTTTGCCGCGGCGCTGGCCGTTGTTATCGTGTTGTTCCCCTACCTGTGGCCAAAACTCAGCGAGTATCAGCAGCAGCGGATTCTGGTTGGCTTCAATCCGGAATTGGATCCGATCAAATACGGATATCAGGCTCTCCGGAGCCGGGACGCCATCGCCGCCGGCGGATTTTTCGGAGCCGGTTTTTCAGGCGGAAGTTATTTCAAGCTGGTTCCGGAGTACAAATCGGATTTCCTATTTGCCGTTGTGGCGGAAAAATTCGGTTTCATCGGCACCTTCTTCTATATGGCTCTGATGGGAACGCTGATCTTCCGGCTCATCTGGATTGCTCGGCACGCACGAAAGGATTGCGGTGCCAACATCTGCATGGGTGTGGCGGCTATCATGTTGGTTCAATCTCTGGAGAACATCGGCATGTGCCTGGGTATGCTGCCGGTGGTGGGAATTACACTTCCCTTCCTCAGCTACGGCGGTTCCTCCATGCTGGCTTCCTTCATCTATATAGGAGTCATTCAGAGCATTGTAACGCACAATCAAAAGTATTATTTCGAGCGAGAAAACGCATAAAATAACGGGAGGTGTTCGCGCCTCCCGTTTCTTCTCTGCTTACCCCGCATATCTATCCGTATACAGGAGCGACTATGAATAAATCTATCCGTTTTCTGCTGCGCTGCCTTCCGTCAGTTCTTTGTATGATATTGATTTTTTCACTCTCGGCGCACACCGCCGCGGAGTCATCGGAGGTCAGCGGCGGTCTGATCAAAACAATCGCGGAGATGCTGTCTCCCGGATTCGATCAAATGACAACCGCTGTGCAGAACGCGGTTGTCGAGCAGTGGCAGTTTTTTGTGAGAAAATGCGCGCATTTCACTATCTATGCACTTCTCGGATCACTGTGCGTTCTTCCGGTGAGTGCATATTTCCGCGGCAGATTGGCGGCTCTTCTTTCTCTGGGTATCGCATGGCTGTATGCGGTAACGGATGAAATTCATCAGTATTTCGTCCCCGGCAGGAGCTGTGAAATCCGGGACATTCTGATCGATTGGGCCGGTGCGGCGCTGGGTGTTGGTTTGGTTTTTCTCGTTTGCAAAATTACCGAAAGAAAAAAGCAAAAAAGATCAAAATAAATCAAAAATACCTATTGACAGGCGGGATGTTTGATGCTATAATGTGTAAAGTATTTTGCTTTACACATATAGAGGCACAGAATGTTTGAAAAAGACATGCGGCTGACGCTTCTTCTGGATCACTACGGTGAACTTCTGAGCGAGCATCGCCGTGAGATCATTGAGATGTACTACTGCGAAGATCTTTCCCTGGCCGAGATCGCAGAAAACACCGGCATCACCCGTCAGGGCGTCAGAGAATCCATCAAAAAGAGCGAAGCGGATCTTCGTATGTTTGAGTCCAAACTGCATTTGGCGGAGCGTTTGGATGATCTCCAGAAAAAATGTGTCACCTACAGCGAAAAATTGGAAGCGGCCGCTGCATCTGCGTCCGACACTGCCGCCAGGCAATCCATTCTGGAGATTGCCGAGTCACTGAAAAACGTTTCTGTTTGAAACGGAACGGAGTAAACCATGTTTGACAGCTTATCCGATAAACTTGCCAACGCTTTCAAAAAGTTCAAGAACAAAGGAAAGCTGACGGAGAGCGATGTCAAGGGGGGCATGCGTGAGATCAAACTTGCCCTGCTTGAGGCCGATGTCAACTTCAAAGTTGTTCGCGAATTTGTCAAAACCGTTTCTGAGCGTGCGGTCGGAGCGGAAGTTCTGGAAAGCCTGGTCCCCGCACAGCAGATCGTAAAGATCGTCAACGACGAACTGGTCAATCTGATGGGCGGTTCTCAATCGAAACTGACCATCTCCCCCAAGCCGCCCACCGTTGTCATGATGGTTGGCTTGCAGGGTGCCGGTAAAACCACGCACAGCGCCAAATTGGCGGGAATGTATAAAAAACAAGGCAAACGTCCTCTGCTGGTTGCCTGCGACGTATACCGTCCTGCAGCTATCAAGCAGCTGGAAGTCGTCGGTGCGCAGCTGGACATCCCCGTGTTCTCCATGGGCGATTCTGTTTCACCGGTGGACATTGCCAATGCTGCTGTGGCTCACGCCATCAAGCACGGCAACGATATGGTGTTCCTGGATACAGCAGGACGTCTGCATGTTGATGAAGTGCTGATGACGGAGCTGACCAACATCAAAGATACCGTGTCCCCCACGGAAATTCTTCTGGTGGTAGATGCCATGCTCGGTCAGGATGCGGTAAATGTAGCCGAATCCTTCAACAATCTGCTGGATATCACCGGCGTGGTGCTGACGAAGATGGATGGCGATACCCGAGGCGGTGCTGCCCTGTCCGTGCGCCACGTGACCGGCAAGCCGATCAAGTTTGTGGGCACCGGCGAGAAGCTGGATGCCATTGAGCCCTTCTATCCCGATCGTATGGCCTCCCGTATTCTGGGCATGGGCGATGTACTTTCGTTGATTGAAAAGGCACAGCAGGCATTCGATGAGAAAAAAGCGGTGGAAATGGAGCGCAAGCTTCGCGAATCTTCCTTCGATCTGAACGATTTTCTGGATCAGTTCCGTCAGGTCAAGGAGATGGGATCCATCGAGCAGCTGATGGGCATGATCCCCGGAATGAAGGCCGACGCGCTGAAAGATGCCAAAATCGATGAGCGCGCCCTGGGCCGCACCGAGGCCATCATCCTGGCTATGACTCAGAAGGAACGCCAGAAACCCGATATCATCAACGCTTCCCGTAAAAAGCGCATTGCAGCGGGCAGCGGCACTTCCGTGGAGGAAGTAAACAAACTTCTCCGTCAGTTCGAGCAGATGAACAAAATGTTCAAACAACTCGGCGGAATGACGGGAAAAGGCAAAAGACGCAGGATGAAAATGCCGTTCAGTTTTTGACGGATTTTTATATAACAAATAATTATATTTTTTGGAGGAATCCCTACCATGGCAGTTAAAATCAGACTTAAGAGAATCGGTGCAAAGAAGACCCCGTTCTACCGCATCGTTGTTGCTGACTCCCGTTACCCCCGTAACGGCCGTTTCATCGAGGAGATCGGCTACTATGATCCCATGAAGACCCCCGCAGAAATCAAGCTGGACGACGAGAAGGTTCAGAAGTGGCTGAAGAATGGCGCACAGCCCACTGAGACTGTTAAGTCTCTCATCGCCAAGAACGGTAACCAGCAGTGATGGAAGAAAATATCGGCATCCCTTGTAAAGATTTGGATCTGTGTCTCGTGCTTGCCGATATGGCGCGTGCCATCGTCGATCATCCCGATCAGGTTTCCGTAACGCAAACCGAAAAGGAAGACGAGCTGCTTCTGACGCTCACTGTCGCGGAAAGCGACATGGGTATGGTCATTGGTAAGCATGGAAAGATCGCCCGTGCGCTTCGTACCGTTATGAAAGCTGCGGCAAAAATCGCAGACAAGAAGATCACTGTGGATATTCAATAATCCCGAAAACCATCTCCGAATGTGAGATGGTTTTTTCATGTATATTTCGCTTTGCCTCGACACATAGTAATAAAAAAACGAGGTAAACGAAGTGGCTTCCATCAAGAAAATCGGAATTATCGGATGCGGAAACGTAGGAATGACAACGGCATATACCCTTATGGTACACGGGTTGTGTACGGAAATGGTTCTCATAGATGTAAACACAAGAAAAGCAGAAAGCGAGGCCATGGATCTGGGGCACTGTCTTCCCTTTCTCTCCCCCATGCAGATCTATGCAGGCGATTACGCGGATTTAGCCGACGCACAGATGATCATCATAGCGGCGGGTGTGGGCCAGAAGCCGGGGGAGACGCGCATCGATCTGGTGCATCGCAATGCGGATATTTTCACCGATATTCTGCGGCGGATTATCGCAGTAAATACAGATTGCCTTCTTCTGATCGTGTCCAATCCGGTAGATGTTTTGACATACGTTGCCCTGAAGGCATCCGGGTTCCCCGCATCTCGGGTGATAGGCACCGGGACTGTATTGGACACAGCCCGTCTTAAATATCTCGTAGGTGAAAAGCTGGGCGTGGATTACCGGAACGTCCACTCCTTCATCATCGGCGAACACGGCGACAGCGAACTGGCCGTGTGGAGTGGGGCCAATGTATCCGGGATCAACATCGACGATTTTTGCCCGTTGTGCCACAACTGCAGCCGTATGACGGATTTGTACGAATTGTATGATGATGTGAAAAACAGCGCATACAAAATCATCGAGGGCAAAGGCGCAACTTACTACGCCATCGCGCAGGCGACACGCCGTATTATCGATGCCATCACGCGGGATGAGAATTCTATCCTTCCGGTATCCACCTACCTGGACGGTGAGTATGGCCTGCGTGATATCTGCATGAGCATCCCGTCCATCGTTGGTGCAGGCGGCGTGAAGCACGTGCTGGACATTCCGCTGAGCAATAGAGAGAACCAATATCTTATGGAATCCGCGGCAGCACTGCGCCGGGTTATTGATTCCCTGGCCTTGGCACATATAAGCGTATAGCATCGTAATCCGCCTACAGGCGGCAATTTTAGGAATTTATCTTACAATTTCTGTGCTATTCACGAAAAAACACCATGTTTTTTTCATATATCCCCTGCAAACGATTGACGGAAATGAAAAAATTTGCTATACTAATCGTATCTTTAAAAAGAGGTACGTTGCTATGCAGAACAGTGTAGAAAGAGTTCTTTCTCTCATCAAAGAGAAGGACATCAAAATGATCGATTTTAAAATGGTGGACATCAACGGCCAGTTCCGTCATGTTACCATTCCCGCCGAAAACTTTTCCGAGGAAACTCTGAAGAGCGGTATCGGATTTGACGCGTCCAACTACGGTTATGCTGTAGTGGAAAAAAGCGACATGGTATTCATCCCCGATCCGGATACGGCAGTGGTGGATCCCTTCTGCTCCATCCCCACCCTGTCCATGACCGGTAACGCGATGATTATCGATACTCCCGAGAATCGTCCCCTGCCCCAGTATCCCCGCAACATCGTTCGTGCCGCTATCCAGCACATGAAGGACAGCGGTGTAGCAGACACCATGCTCATCCTTCCCGAGTTCGAATTCTATCTGTTCGACGAAGTGACCTGGGGTGTGGACGGCAACTATATCGGTGCCGCTGTGGACGCCAAGCAGTCCTACTGGAACAGCACTGTTGAGGGCAAGGGCGTTGTCGTTCCCAAGCAGAAGAACTACCATATCGCGAAGCCCTTTGATATTTCCTATGAGTGCCGCAGCGAGATGTGCATGCTCATGAAGGAAATGGGCATCGAGATCAACTATCACCACCCCGAGGTGGCTGCATCCGGTCAGTTTGAGATCGAGCCCCAGCTGGGTGAGATGGTTCACATGGCAGACGCTACCATGATGATCAAGTATATCATCCACAACACCGCGCTGAAGTACGGCAAGTCCGCCACCTTCATGCCCAAGCCGATCTACGGCGAAGCCGGCAGCGGTATGCATGTGCATATGCTTCTGATGAAGGACGGCCAGCCCGTATTCTCCGATGACAACGGATACGCACATCTCAGCAAGACTGCACACTACTTCATGGGCGGTCTGCTCAAGCACATCGGTTCCCTGTGCGCCCTGACCAATCCCAGCACCAACTCCTTCAAGCGTCTGGTTCCCGGCTTTGAGGCTCCTGTTACCGTTGGTTATGCTACCTCCAACCGCAGCGCAGTTATCCGTATCCCCGCCTACGCCAAGAGCCCGGACAAGCGCCGCTTTGAATTGCGCAATCCCGATGCTACCTGCAACCCGTACTTCTGCTACGCCGCTATTCTGATGGCCGGTCTGGACGGTGTGAAGAATCAGATCGATCCTCATGCTGAGGGCTGGGGTCCCTACGACTTCAACCTGTTCCATCTGCCCGAGGAAGAAAAGGCCAAGCTGAAGGGTCTGCCCACTTCTCTGGAAGCCGCACTGGATGCGCTGGAATCCGATCACGACTACCTGACTGCCGGCGGCGTATTCCCCGAGGAACTCATCAAGAACTTCATCAAAAACAAGCGCGCTGAATGCAGCGAATTGTCCAAGATTCCTCATCCCGCTGAGTTCGACAGATACTACAATCTGTAATAAAAGCAAAATCCCGATGCGTTTTGCATCGGGATTTTTCATTTATGGGACACGATAGCCACAGTACCGTCTGGATTCAATGATCCGATCATTCCGGCTGGCTTTATTCTTTCCATTAATATGGCTGATATGGACCGGTACCGTCCCCGCGCCGCCATGCTCCAAGCAAAACGCCGCTATCTCCTCCGCCGTAAAGTAGTTGCCATGGCAAATGGTAAGCAGCTTCACAATGGAGGTTTCCAGATCGGTCAGCGGGATCGGATTACCGTAAAAATAGAACACATCATTTATAAACCGGATACCGCCCCGAGACAGATTCCCATAGTCCATGCCGTACACGGTGCGAAGCCGCTTTTTCAATGCATCCGCATGTACAGCATCGCAGGAGGAAAACACGCGCGCCGTCGGCAATAATTCGCGGAACCCATGGGCGATTTCCTCGCAGCTACGGCTAAATATCACAAAAGGGATCCGCGTCATGAGGGAGCCATGGCCGTACTCGGGGCCGATCAGAATACAAGGTATTCCGTGACGCAGCAAATCGGATCGGATGTCTGCGGCTTCTGTATCCGATTTATTGGCATAAATGGCGATCATAATTACTGCACCGTCACAGTTTCTGCCGACATCATCTTCATGAGCGTCAGTCGGTTGCGCACATAAGGCGCGTAGTTCAACGAGCGCATAAGGAAATCATCGTCCTCCGGCAGACCGATCTGCGAGAGTGCATCCGGTGCGCCGCACAGCCGCAGCAAATTTCTCGCCTCATCCGGCGTGGGCAAATCCGCCAACACCTGGCGGATCTGGGAATCGGCGATCAGCGGATTCTCCACCTCAATATGTGAGAGAGACGAAGACGCCATTCCATCCGGCATATTCTCATCCAGTATGCCGTCAGTCAATGCACCAAACACCTCTTCCAGATAGGCGCGATCGAATACTTTCGCCAAATCCGGGCGGAAGAATGCATCCGTCATGATGGAACGCCGTCTGTACAGCGAATGATACAACGTCAGCACCTGGACCAGCCCTACACCCACCGCTTCGCCATGCAATGCGTCTATCTCCGGGTGAATCAAATGCATTTCCCAGAAATGGGACAGATGATGCTCTGCTCCGGAGGCAGGGCGCGAGTTGCCTTGCAGCTGCATGGCAAGGCCGGACAAAAGAAGGCCTTCCATAATACGCCGGGCGTATTCAGCCGCTGTACACTCGTCCCGATGCAGGATAGTCTCTTTCACCGCATCCAGTGCGTCTTTCTCCAGTTGATAGATAGCCTCGCACAGGTGCTCACCCGTCATCCGATGGGCGATCCGCCAGTCTGCCAAAGCCGTGTATTTACCCAGGATGTCAGCAGCGCCGGAAGCAGTCAGACGAGCTGGTGCCTGCGCATACACATCGTCATCCGCAAAGACAGCCACGGGTGCTTTGGCCGAAAATGTGAGTTTTTGTCCGTGCCACGTCATAGCCGCCACGCCGGATACAAACCCGTCCACGCTGGCCGCAGTGGGATAGGAAACAAACGGAACATTCATCTGACAGGCCACATAGCGAACGATATCATGGATGGAACCGGAGCCGCATGCAATGAACAGATCCGGCTTGAGAGGGGATGCAAATTCAGCCGTAGCGGCTGTGGTGATCTCCGTCGCATGGGAATACTCGGGCAACACAAAAACATGCGCTATCGCAGCGGATTGAATTCTTCGCGCATACTTTTCTGTGTTTGTGTCGCAGATGATCACGCAGGTATGACTATTCTTCTCAATGTACGTAATCAGCTGCTCTGTTGCGTCGGGACCGATGACAATCTCTCCGGTAACAAGAGCATGATTTCGACCGCACGTCGGGCAGATCCCGGCCATGGATTTAACTTTTTCGATCATAATAATATCTCCCGGTATATTCAAAAATAATGCAGCATATAGTGTAACAACCGCAAAAACTTCATTTCTAAGAAAGGAACAGACTATGTTTGTATACACGCTTCGTGCCAACACCTTGAAATTTTTCAGCATCATCGGTGTTGCTTTAATCGCGCTCGTGTCTCTGATTCTGTTTGTACCGGGATACGATGTAGCCACCACGGGAGCAATTCTGCAGGAAAAGGAAAAAATACGGTACGACAAAATCAAAAGTAACAACGATCGACTGGAATTTCTGGCTCAGTTCGGTTGGGAGTGCGGTGAAGCACCCATAGAAGAGGTAACGCTGGATATCCCCACAGAATTTGACAAAATCATGAAAACGTACAACGAAATCCAAAAACAACAGGGGCTGGATCTGGAAAAATACTGCGGCAAGAATGTGAGACGGGTTACATACGAAATCACCAATTATCCGGGCGTGGAAGGAAAAGTCCTTGCCAATATCATTCTGTATAAAAACCGAGTGATCGGCGGCGACATTTGCTCTTCCGATGTGAACGGATTTATTCATGGTTTTGCCAAACCGAAATAACCGAATAGGTTACTGCGATTATACCACATAATGCAGAATAATGCAAGGTGTGAACTACAGCCGACAGCAAACTGTCGGCTGTTGTTGTTTTTCATATTACGACAAAAGACCGATGGCTATTGACGATACTGCATAAGCGTGATATAATTTATTAGTAAACTAATCACAGGAGCAAGAATATGGATTCAAAAGAAAGAAAACCGTTCCCTCCCGCTTATCACAGAGAGGATTTTTTACGGAATCCCATGGCTATGATTCACGATATTGATCGTCTCACTCATGAACGGGTGAAAGGCAGTGCGCCGCCCATGCAGCGCAGTCACCGTTTGATTCTCATGCATTTGGCGCGGCAGGACAACGTGACTCAGCTGGATCTGGTCCATGCCACCCATCTGAAAGCCCCTACAGTCAGTGTATGCCTGCAGAAAATGGAGCGAGACGGTCTGGTGGAGCGCAAGGCGGATGAAAACGATCTGCGCGCCACCCGGGTGTTCCTCACGGATAAGGGACGGGATATTGACAGCCGGGTAATATCCAAAATCCGTGAACAGGAACAGCGTGTTTCCGATTGTCTGACGGAAGAGGAAAAGGAAACACTGGTATACCTGCTTGCAAAAATCCGATCAAATCTATTGGAGGAAAACGGTGAGAGTGAAACCTAAGAAAATTGCATCCTACCTGAAGCCGTATTGGCTGTACGCCCTGCTCTCTCCCCTTCTCATGATGGGGGAAGTGGCTGTCGATCTTACGCAGCCGGCGCTGATGGCTACCATCATCAACGAAGGTGTGCTCGGTCAAAACATTCCCCTGATCATCACGACCGGTATCAAAATGCTGCTCCTCGTCGCCGTTGGCGGATTTATGGGCATTATGTGTGCCTATACGGCCAGCGTAGCATCCCAGGGGTTCGGCAGCGATCTGCGCATTGACACCTTCCAGCGTGTCATGCACCTGTCCCAGCAGCAAACAGACAAATTCACCACAGGATCCCTGATCACCCGTCTGACCAACGATATCACCACCGTGCAGGATCTGGTGCAAAGTATTCTGCGTATGTTTGTCCGCGCACCTATGTTTCTGATCGGCGGACTGATCATGTGCCTGACATTGAATGTGAATTTCGGCTATGTAATGCTGTGCTCCATTCCCTTGCAGGCGCTGGTGGTCATTATGATGGTGAGCAAAGGAAATCCCCTTTTCACCGCAGTACAGAAAAAAATCGACCGCGTAAACTCTGTGGTACAGGAGAACATTTCCGGTGCCCGCGTCATCAAGGCCTATACCCAGGAAGATTACGAGATGGAGCGCTTTGATGAAGCGAACAAAGATTACCGCAACACCAATCTGCGCGTCATGACTATGATGTCCTCCATTATGCCGCTTCTCATGATCATCATGAACCTGGCGGTCATCGCCATCATCTACATCGGCGGACTGCAGGCAGAAGCACAGGCCATGGATATCGGCGGCATTATGGCCGGCGTACAGTATGTTTCACGGGTGCTGATGTCCATCATGATGCTGAACATGATCTTTCAGCAGATCGCCCGCGGGCGTGCCTGCGCCGGACGTATCCGCGAGGTTCTCACCTCCGAGCCTGCCATCCGTCCCGGCACTTCCACCGACGGCAAGGAAAGCGGAAGCGTGGAATTCCGTAACGTCTCCTTCTCCTACCCCGGCTCCAGCGGAAACGCGGTGCTGCGGGATATCAATCTGACAGTGAAGCGTGGCGAAACGCTGGCCATCATCGGCGCCACCGGTTCGGGCAAATCCAGTCTGGTAAATCTAATCCCCCGCTTTTATGATGCGGTGGAGGGCGATGTGTATGTGGACGGTGTTCATGTGCGTGACTGGGATCTGACAGCACTGCGATCTCGCATCAGTTTTGTTCTGCAGAAGAGCGAATTGTTCTCCGGTACAGTGCGGGAGAACATCCGCTGGGGCAAGGACGATGCCACCGATGAGGAAATCCGGCAGGCCGCGGAAATTGCCCAGGCCACCGAATTTATCGAATCACTTCCCGACAAATATGATGGATATATTGCCGAGAAGGGTGCTTCCCTTTCCGGCGGTCAAAAACAACGTATGGCGATCGCCCGTGCGGTCGTACGGAAACCGTCTATCATCATTTTTGATGACAGTACGTCCGCATTGGATCTGGGAACTGAGGCGAAGCTGCAGAAGGCTCTGCGGGAAAATCTGCAGGACACGACCGTCATCATGATTGCCCAGCGCATTGCCAGTGTCATGCACGCGGATCGGATCGCAGTGATTGAGAACGGAACCATAACCGCCTGCGACACCCACGAAAAATTGATGGAAAGTAGCACTACATACAGAGATATTTATGCATCGCAGATGCGGAACGGAGGGGATATCGATGGCTGATTTGAAACAAAACACCTCCACAGCCCCGCAGTCCCGCGTGATCGGACCGGGAGGTCCCGGCGGACATCGAGGAAACATGAACGCCCGCATTATGCGCGAAAAGCCGAAGAACATCAAAGTAACTCTTTCGAAATTGATGAAATACATCGGGCGCTCCAAAGTTCTGGTGCTGTGCCTGTTCGTAATTGTAATCGCCGCCACGTTTTTAAACCTGGCGGGACCGGAACTGCAAGGACAAGCCATTGACTCCATCTCCGTGGACGAAATCACCGGCAAGCTGTCCGTGGATTTTGACGCGCTGATTCATTCTCTGACGCTCATGGGAGTGGTGTACATACTTTCTGCTTTGACCCAGTTGGCGCAAGGTATTCTGTCCGCCCGCATCTCCCAAACCACAGTATATTCCCTGCGCAAGGATCTGTTCCGCAAAATTTCCCATCTGCCCATCCAGTATCTGGATACACACAAGCACGGCGACATCATGAGCCGAATGACCAACGATGTGGATAACGTGTCCCATACCATCTCCGCCTCCATTGCATCGCTGATTTCCAGTGTGTTGACGCTGATCGGTGCGCTGATCATGATGCTTCGTAAGAGCTGGCAAATGGCTCTGATCTCCATGATCACCATCCCTCTGACGATTTGGGTATCCTCCACACTTTCCAAGGCTATGCGAAAGTATTTCATCCGCCGCCAGCAGCTGCTGGGTGATCTGAACGGTCAGATTGAGGAAATGGTCACCGGATATAAAACGGTGATGGCCTACGGCAAAGAGGAAATGGCTTGTGAGCGTTTTGCCAAAACCAGCGAAGAATTCCGCAAGTGCGGCATCCGCGCCAACGTATGGGGCGGCATCATGGGTCCATGCAACAACATCATCAACAATCTGAACTACCTGATCGTGGCCGCCTTCGGCGGATATTTTACCATTTCCGGTGTTATTTCCGTGGGTGATATTCAGGCGATCATTCAATACTCCCGTCAATTCTCCCAGCCTATCAACCAGATTGCCAATCAGTATGCGGAAATTCTGACTGCCATCGCCGGTGCGGAGCGCGTGTTTGCTATTCTGGACACACCGGATGAAATTGACGCGGGCAAACAGCGGCTGAACGAAAACATTCTGCGCGGTCATATTGAATTCAAGAATATTGATTTCGCGTACACACCGGAAAAGCCGGTGCTGAAGAATCTGAATCTGACTGTAAAGCCGGGACAGAAAGTAGCCATTGTCGGCGCGACGGGATCCGGTAAAACCACCATCGTAAATCTGCTGACACGATTCTACGATATCGACAGCGGTGAGATTCTTCTGGACGGCGTGAATATCAACGACATTCCCAAAAAGGATCTGCGCGGTGCCATCGGCATCGTACTGCAGGACACGGTGTTGTTCTCCGACACCATCGCTAAGAACATCCGCTACGGACAAATCGACGCAACCGATGCGGAAATGCAGCGCGCCGCCGAGATGTCGAACTCTGCTGCCTTTATCGACCGATTGCCGGACGGATACGAAACCGTACTGACCCAATCCGGCAGCAATCTGAGTCAGGGACAAAGACAGCTGTTGGCCATCGCCCGCGCCATTCTGGCCGATCCCAAAATACTGATTCTGGATGAAGCCACCTCCAATGTGGATACGCGCACCGAGATGCACATCCAGCAAGCTATGGTAGCGCTGATGAAGAACCGCACCAGCCTGATCATCGCTCACCGCCTTTCCACTATCCGCGATGCGGATGTGATTGTGGTCATCAAAAACGGACAGGTGGCGGAAGCCGGCGATCATGACACATTGATTGCGCAAAAGGGCGAGTATTACACCCTGTATCAAAACCAATTCTCCGGATTCGCCATATAACAAAAAGGGCTGCTGCCAATCGGCGATGTCCTTAACGGAGAAATAATAAATATGCCGGATAGGATAGTTTTCCCACAAAAAATACTGGTCACAGGCACTGTTTCAATCAAATAAAGATGCGGTCTAAATAACCGAATAAGAAAGAAGAAGCACAGAATTCCCATCGAGTTCTGTGCTTCTTCGCGTTATATTATTTCCGATAAGTAAAGATTCAAACTGCCGGTCATTTCTTTTTCTTAAGTACAACAGCCAGTACTATGCCGCAGATTGCAATTATGCCGCCAAAACACGAAATTACAATGATCATCCAGTTTGGGGTATCGCTATTATCATTTGGCGTTTTTTCATCCTCATGTCCGGTGTCCGCAGTGGTTTCACCTGCCGATGCCGTTGTTTCTTCGGGCGCAACCTCCTTCACCATGATATACCCGCATTCGTCGCAGCGATTATCCTTGTCCGCATCGGCGTGCTTGTCCTCACCGCAGTCCTTCCAGACGGGCTTTATTTCAATATTTTCGGTTAACATGTCACCCTTTTTCACCGGTTCTCCCGTTGCCTTATCCACCCAGCCGTCAAATTGATTGCCATCCTCCGTCGGCGGAAGCGTAGGCAGCGCCGGAACGGTGTTATCCGCACCCTTTGTTATGAGTTCTTTTGTTATAGGAGATTTTCCGCCTGAAGGCTGAATTTCGGAAGCAGGAGGCGTTGCTTCTCCGTTGCCGCTCGGCGTTGTTGTTGAACCGGATGATTCGGTTTCGCCTGAAGTATCGGTTGAAGAGGTTTCGCCCGAAGGCACTGATTCGGTTGAAATATACTTTTCATAGTCCGGGATGGTGATTACCAATTTACCTTCGGGAATATCGAGTGCAGGAATTGCCTCTTTGACTGCATATTTGCAAATTTTACATTTGCTCTGCTTTTCTCCCTCGAACGTGTATCCCGCTTTTACAGAAGTTTCCCATGCCCCCATTTTGTGAGCTGCTTTCTCCGTTGCGGCATGGCAGTATTCGCATTCCTGCCAATGCTCGGATTCGGTATGCTTATGAATATAATTGTGCTTGACAGCAGGTGTCTGCGTATCCGTATAAGTATGACCGCATTCACAGGTGTGAACCGTATATCCTCCTGACGCACAAGTAGGTACTTTTACCTCAGCGGTATATTCATGCGTGTGTCCATCTTTCAGCTTCGGGATGACTTCTTCCTTTGAAAAACCACAGACCTCACAGGTGAATTTCATCACACCATCCGCTTTTTTCGTCGCTTCTTTTGTAACCATTCCTTCACCGAAGATGTGAGGCTCTTCATTCAGCCGGATACTGCATCCGTTTCCGCAGACCGTCCAGTGTTCATCCTTGTCATGGTCAATCTTTTCGGAGCTGCCCGCACAGTGACCGCCTTCCGTGCAGTAATGTGTTTTCCACTCTGCGCTCTCCGGGCAAATTCCGTGCGTGCATCCAAGATCTTCCGCCTCTTCTTCACAGCAGTCCTCGCACATCTCGCAATCGGGACAGATTTCCACGCAGTTTTCACATTTGCCGCACTCCATACAGAATCTGGAGCAGTCATAGCAGTATTCACCACAGTCAACACAGATGTTATCCGCACAGTCACCGCAATAGTAGCAGTCGCGGCACATGATGTCGGCACAGTCAATGCAGATGCCGCAGTCGGGACAAAATTCATCCATACATCCAGAGCATTTGCCGCAGTCCTCGCAGACGCTTTCCGCGCAGTCTGCACAGACGATACCGCAGTCTTCACATACCTCCGTGCAGTCGCCGCACTGCCCGCAATCCTCGCAGAACAGATCCTCTGCGCATTCCCGGCAGATATCGCAGGAAGCACAGAATTCGTCTGTGCAGTTGGAGCATTTCTCGCCACAGTCCGGACAGAGATCCGCACAGTTTTCGCATCCCTCGCCGCAGGGACATACTGTTCCGCAGTCGGAGCAGAGTCCGCAGGTAACGCAGAAGCTGTCCGAGCCAGCACAGTCAACGCATGTGCCGCATTCTGTGCAGAGCTCTCCGTCCGAGCAGTTCAAGCATTTTTCACCGCATTCCTCGCAGATGACGGTGCAGTTCGAGCATCCGCTGCCGCAGACACAGACCGTGTCAACACAGTTGTAGCAAACGCCGCAGTCGGCACAGAAGTTTTCTTCTCCGGCACAGTCTTTGCAGATACCGCACTCAGAACAAAGCTCATCATCCGCACATTCACTGCATTTCTCGTTACATTCGGGACAGATTCGCTCTACACACTCCGAGCACCCGCCTCCACAGATACAAACAAATTCAGAGCACATCTTGCAGGTTTCGCAGTTATCGCAGAAGTTTCCGTCACCGCCTGCGCAATCCTTACAGATGTTGCATCCACCGCAGATTTCTTCCTCGGCACAGTTTGTACACTTTTCGTTGCAGTCCGGACAGACTGTCGCACACCCTGAACATCCGTTACCACAGATACAGACGGCATCCACGCAGTTCTTGCATTCGCCGCATTCCGAGCAATAGTTGCCCTCACCTCCTACACAATCGAAGCATACGCCGCATACTCCGCACATTTCATCATCGGCACAGTTTTCGCATTTTTCACCGCAGTCCGGACAAATCGCTGCACAGTTGGAGCACCCGTCACCGCAGTAGCAGACCTGGTCCACACAGTTTTTACATAGCAGGCATTCGGAGCAGTAGTTTCCCTCTCCGCCCGCACAGTCAAAGCAAATACCGCACTCAATGCACAACCCAAGTTCAGCGCAATTAGAGCATTTTTCACCGCAATCCGTGCAGACGTAGGCGCACTGCGAGCATCCGTCGCCGTTGTAGCAGACAAAATCCACGCACATTTTGCACAAGCCGCATTCCTCACAGTAGTTCCCCTCGCCGCCGCGGCAGGTAAAGCACACCTCACAGTCGCCGCACAGCTCATCATCCGCGCAGTTCTCACACTTCTCGCCACACTCGGAGCATATTATGGCGCATTCCGAGCAGCCCTCTCCGCATCCGACGCAGATATAATCCACACAGAATTTGCAAAGGTCACAGTTAATACAGTAGTTACCGTCTCCGCCCACACAATCAAAGCAGGTGCCGCAGTCTCCGCAAATACCGCCGTCGACGCAGTTCTCGCATTTTTCGTTGCACTGCTCACAGATCAGGACGCATTCGGAGCATCCCCTGCCGCATTCGCAGATATATTCCGCGCAGTACTTACAAAGCAAGCAATCGGGGCAGTAGTTGCCCTCGCCGCCGACGCAGGAAAAGCAGGTTCCGCAGTCGGTGCAAAGCTCGTCTTCTGCACAGACCATGCACTTCTCATAGCATTCACTGCAGCCGCTGGTACAATTTGAGCAGCCCTCGCCGCAGTAGCAAATCCAGTCCGCACAGCCGATGCACAGCATACAGTCGGAGCAGTACAGCTCGTTGCCGGCACACTCGGCGCAGATCCCGCAGTCGTCACAGATGAAATCTACGCACTCCGTACATTTTTCATTACATACGTCGCATACGTCGCCGCTCGTCGAATAGCAGCCGCGGCACTTTTCGTCACACTCACAGCACTCGTCGAGACAGTTGCCGCAGTCATCACACAGCTCATTGTCTTCCTCGCAAGCGCCGCAATATCCGCAGTGATGCTCCTCATAACAGTCACCGTCGGCACCTTCGCCGCAGTGATCACCGTTGTCGCATTTCCAGTCGTCGTAACGCCAACCGCCGCAGTAGTCGCACTCCACGCCGTCCTCATAGGCGGCATGTACCGGCATAGCAAATAGCGACAGCACAAAGCCCACCGTATCCTCAAACACGGCAAGGACATCTATGTGTTCTTCTTGCTCCGTATGGCTTTCATGTTCCCCGTGTGCGTGATCGGAATCAAAGTGCATGTGATCGTATTTGTTCATTCCCGGAAATACACCGATCACCATGACGAAGCAGAGCAGAAAACTCATAATTCTTCGCATTTTCAATTCCATCAAATCCCCTCCTTCATATAAAGCTTTCATTAGAATTTTCCTCCGCCACCGCCAACCGTGGTGCCGGATTTTGTCGTATGAGTCGATGAAGAACCGGAGTTATCCGATCTCTCGCTTCTCGTAACTGTTTTGTAAAGGAACAGATCCTTCGCTTCGTCTATCTTAAGACTTCCTTCCTTGGTGAAATTCTTTGCCGCAGTCTGCTTTCTTACCGTTATCAGCTGGGCTTTTTTCTTTCCTGTCATGATCCATGCGGCAATCGTGCCGATGACAAGGCAGATAATAAAATTCCGCACAGCGGGAAATGGTTCTTTCGGAAGATCGTCCGCATCAAATGGATTACCGCTTCGTGCCATATCGATGAATCGTTCACAAAGTGACGCGTATTCCAAAAATGCCTCCGCAAAATTCCCGTCCGCCATCATCGGGATAATTTCATCACCAATGTATTCAATTCCCACATCGGTCAGGGCTGTAATTCCGTAACCGGCGGTGGTAATATACCAATCGCTGTACTCCATACTTATCAGCAGCAGAACACAGCTTCGATCATCGCCCATACCGTAAAATCGGTCTTCAAACAGGTTATCTGCATATTCCATCGCAGAATACTCTCCGACAGACGGGACAATGCAGATCACGATATCGACCTGTTTGTCGGAGCTTATCCCGTCAAGCTTTTCAAGAATCTCGGCTTCTTCAGCGTCTGTCAGCACATCCGCTTCATCTGTCAA
The DNA here is from genome assembly GCA_017468385.1 of Clostridia bacterium. GTDB lineage: Bacteria > Bacillota > Clostridia > Oscillospirales > CAG-272 > SIG701. Next base: position 3,450 of record JAFUIQ010000015.1, on the reverse strand, counting down.
ACGAGGATACAGAGTATCGGCATATACAGGAAATGCAGCAGACACAAGCAGAAGGGCGACTGCAAGCATTATGTATAAATATTTTTTCATTCTGCCGCCTCCTTATATAAGCCAGATAAGCCACGACATTGCAAACGCCGCTGCCGTAATCAGCGCGGTAAGTCCGAGGTGCATCCTTCTTGTCGCCGCTTTATCAAGAGGAAGGTCACCTACCAGCTTGCCGGTTTGACCGTTCATGGCAAATGTATATTTTTTGCCCTTCCAATCGGTGTTCAGAAGCCACACCGGATACAGCGCATATTTTGCATGACCGTTTTCAAGCTGGACCGAGGTGTTCTCCGGGACAACACTGTCATAACCGTTTACCGTTTTTGCAAAAGCATCCTCGGTACTCTTTTTAATGCGCTCGTTTGCCCGTTCAATGCTTGTCTCTGCATCCACATCGTATTTATCTGCAAGGAATCCTGCCAGATATGCTGTCTGGAAATCTACAGCGTCCGAGAAACGGAACGGTTCGATGGACTCCATTAAGGTATCGTCCATCTTAGAGGAGCCGTCCACGGGAACACGTTCAAATCCAAGTGATCCGCTTCTGCTGATCAGATAGTGACTGACTTCTGTATAATTGTATCTACTGTCGCTCCATGTACGGGTTTTGGTGCCTTTGTATCGGATTTGTGCGTGAGCATCCGCGTCAAACAGCCACACGGGAACGTATATTCCCTTAACTTCTTCGATATGATTCTGATCCTTGAATACTTTCGGAAGCAGCTTTTTTCCTCCGTAATGCCGATTCAGTGCGGCAACAGCAACTTTTTTATCCAGCTTGAATGGGATAACGAAGTCCGGCTTCAATTCGCCGGCAAACTGTCCCATCATCACAATAGGATTATCACAGTACGGGCAGGAGGAAGCACCGGTGGTTTCGTCTGTAACGATCTCACCGCCACAGGACTTGCAGACGTAAACACGTAAGTTCTCCGATTCGCCTGCCTGCCAATCACTGCCTGCCTCTGTTTCCCAGTGCATCTGATCCGACTGCGCCGTATTTAATGCATCATCATAGGAGACCAACGTTTCCATTTCAAATTCTGTATCGCAATAGGGGCATTTCATTTTCTGCAGTGTGCTGTCAAACGTGATCGCACCACCGCAGCAGGGACATTTGTATTCCTGCAAAACTGCCAATTCTCTCACTCCTTGTCTCCTTAATCAAGTTAGCTGTTTTACTTTGAAGGATTTTCCTTCTCAAAATCCTCCTCGCATATAGAAGGAGAAGGACTTTGAGAAGGAGGGGAGTTACGCTCCCCCCACTTCTGTACTTCATTTACTGCATATCTTCGTCATCGAACGGGTCTCCGCATTCGGGACAGAATTTCGGCGGCTTCACACCTTTTTCCGGCTCCCATCCGCATTTGTCGCACTTGTACTGCGGAATCCCGGCAGGCTTTTTCGCGCCGCACTCGGGGCAGAATTTGCCCTTGTTTACCGCACCGCAGGAACACCTCCAGCCGTCGTCGACAGGCTTGGGTGAACCGCACTCAGGGCAGAAATTACCGCTTGCCGTGGCACCGCATTTGCACGTCCAGATGCCCGCCGGCTTGGGCTCGGGCCTTTTCGCACCGCATTCGGGGCAGAATTTCCCGGTTACTGTCGCGCCGCACGCACACCGCCAGCCCATTGCATCCGATGCAGACATCGGTCTATGCGGTATCTGCTGCTGTTGCTGCTGTCCCATCGCAAAGAGATTCTGTGCATTCATACCGCCCGCGTTCATAGCCATACCCATGCCCATGAACCCGGTCATGGCACCGGCGGAGTTGCCCGCCGCAGTCTTCATCGCATCGGCCTGTGCGCCGACCAGCGTTGCCGCCGCCATGGTGGGATCGCGGTACATGGCCGTTTTCTGTGCGGTTTTAAGCATTTCCTGATCTTCTTCTGTGAGCGTCGGCGGATTGATGGCAACTTTTACATCACCGATACCGCGTGCGCCCCATTCGGCGGAAAGCTCCTCGTTGAGATATTTCTCCAGATCATTTGTATGCGCCGGAATCTGATTCGGGCGGATCTCAAGCACGGACAGCTTCGCCAGTGCCGGACCGAGTGCACTAATGAATTCCGTCTTCATGGTGTCACGCAGTTCATCCTTGGAATAGGAGTGCACCACATTGCCTGTCACATTGGTGTACAGCTTGATCGGGTCGGTTACGCGGAAGGTGTAGGTACCGTTGCAGCGGAGGGAAACGTCCACGTCAAAGTTGATACGGGAGTCCACCACGCGGAAGGCAATAGGATTTGCCGTTCCGAACTTGTTGTCAAGGATTTCCTTGGTGTTAAAGTAGTACACCCGCTGATCCTTGCCCGTGTCACCGCCGTAAGTAAATCGCTTGCCGATTGCCTTGAAGGTTTCGAGGATGCTCTCACCGAGACTGCCTGCGAAAATGGACGGCTCTGTGGAACTGTTCCACGTAAACTGTCCCGGCTCGGCGCAAAGCTCCACGACCTTGCCCTGCTCTACGATGATCATGCACTGACCGTCAGCCACCGCGATGCCGGAGCCGTTGGAGATGATATTGTCTTCCGCTTTGGTGTTGGAAGAACGTCCGCTCACGCGCTTTTGTCCCTTGACAATCAGAATATCGTTTGCAATGGAGTCACAGTAGAAATATTCCTTCCACTGATCGGCAAGTACGCCGCCTGCTGCTCCGGTAATCGCTTTGATAAGTCCCATGTGTATCTCTCCTATTCTGTTATTCAGTCATTTTCACTCTCTGCAAGCATTGAGTTCAAAGCACGCACAAATTCGCGGTAACCCTTCGGGAAATTTTCAGAGCCGTCAGCAAAGATCTCCTGTCCACCGTTCACCGTCGCCTCGAAGCGGAACATGATTCCGTCAGATACATTCTTTGGATGCTTTCCGTGAAAGCCATCCCAGCGAAGGATACCGCAGGTGTTCATAAGTTCGATCATCGTCTGCGCATCGCAGGGGACGCTCGACTCAAGCACAAGCTCGTCTTCTCCACTACGGTAGGTTTCCCGATAACGCCGCAGTTCCGTCACGTCACTCTCACCCTCGAATTTGTACACATAGCCGCCGCGCATTCCGCGCAATGTAAGTGTCATTGTCTGTGCCGATGTGACGTTTTTTTGCGTTTCTCTGCCGCATCCGAACAGACCGAACAGAATTGTAAATACCATAACGGTTATCAGTATCCGTTTTCTCATGCCCACGGATCGTCGGATTTCGGCTTACGGATGCTCACAAGCAGGAACTGATCCCACAGCATCCATCTGCCGTCACCGAGCCGGCGCAGAACGATCTCACGGGGACTGTCCGCGCCGCCGCTCTTGATGTATAGCTTCTTATAGCCTTCGTTTGCGTCGGAATAGGGACCGCTTGTGACAGTGATGGTAAACGGCGTGTCTGGCGTGTAATTGTTTGCGGGAACC
>JAFUIQ010000030.1 GCA_017468385.1 Clostridia bacterium | reverse complement strand
CCGGTGGGTGATGAGCCGATAATGATACACGATTCCCGTGATGGCAAACCAAAGGGCCAGGACGGCCGATCCCGCAATCCATACCGTAACAGCCACCCGCATCCAATCGATGGGGGTGGGAGGTACCGGCGGCACCTCGGGGATCACGGGAACATCCGGGATATTTGGGGTATCCGGTACGGGATTCTCACCCGGCACTGTAGGATTTTCCGGTACCGAGGGAACGGTGGGCACGGATGGATAGGACGGAACCGACGGCGTGTTGGGGATAATCACGGACGGAGTATCCGGCACGCTCGGCGTATCGGCCACAGGCGGCGTGATCGTATCCGGATCGATACCCGGATCGGCCGCGCCATGCTGTCCCTGCTGCTCCTGCGGAAGCTTCTCCTGCCAGGCTGGCAGATCCATCTCCACGCGGAAAAGCGGGAAAGGCAGACACAGCCGGAGAACCACCACCAGCCATAAGGCATACATCACCGTGGGGGAGATGGATTTCCGGAAAAATCCGCGCACCAGCAAGACAATAAGGATCAAAAGCGATAGGGTTACAAGATATTCAGCCACGGTTTACTCCTTCCCGTTTTGCTCCGCTGCGTCCAGGATCTGCCGGAGCTCGGCAATATCCTTCTTTGTCAATGTTTTCCGATCCGTCAGAGCGGATATCATCATGCGCACGCTTCCGTCAAAGACCCGGCTGAGGAAGGAGTCCACCTCCTGGGGAACCACGTCCTCCCGCTGGATAAGGGGATAGTACTCCTGCAGTTTGCCGCTGTCGTCCATACGGACTGCCCCTTTGGCGATCAGCCGCTTCAGCATGACGAAGATGGTGGGTTTGGTCCAGCCGGTCTCCCCCTCCAGGGCTTTGACGATCTCGCCGACAGTATGAGGAGACTGTGCCCACAGCAGTTTCATAATCTTCCATTCGCCATCGGATAATGTAATATGTTCCATGTGACACCTCCATTGTAGTTGACACTTGTTTACTACACACCCAGTATACCACACGGGTTGACGCATGTCAACCTGTTTTTTCGGTTTTATGAAAATTTATGGTTGCCGCGTCCAAATAACAACGTGCGGAATTTCAGGATTCTGTTCTCTATTTTGCGTTTTTCGTGTGATACGCATCGACTGTCCAGCCGCAGGATAGAAATTTTTTAAAAATTTCTTCTTAATTTGTCAATATGGTTTGAAATCCGTCGAAGAATGTGCTATGATTAAAGTTGTGAAGTTCCACTAATTTTTTTGGAGGATCCATCATGGACAAGAAACTGATCTACGACATTGGCGACAAACCCAAATTCGGACAAATGCTCATTTTTGCACTCCAGCAGCTTCTGGCAATCCTTGCGGCTACCATTGCGGTTCCCACGATCATCGGTTTACCGACCCAGATTCCTGCAGCCATTCTCGGCGCGGGTATCGGTACGCTGGTATACCAGCTGTTTACAAAATTCAAAAGCCCCGTATTCCTGGGAAGCTCCTTCGCTTTCCTGAGTTCCCTGGGCGTGGCCATCGCTTACGGTTACTGCGGCATCGTTCTCGGTTCGATCGTTGCGGGATTGGTCTACGTGATTATCGCGCTGATCATTCACTTCACCGGCACTGCATGGGTGGACAAACTGATGCCCCCCGTGATCATCGGCCCCACCGTGGCGCTGATCGGTCTTTCCCTGTCCGGCGCGGCCATGGGCGATATCGTTCGTGCCAATGCCAGCACCCTGTATGGATCCTACAATTTGGTCGCTCTGCTGTGCGGCCTCATCGCTTTCCTTACCATCGTCATCTGTTCTACCCAGAAGCGGGTTAAGATGGCCCGTCTGATTCCGTTTATTATCGGTATCGCTGCCGGCTATGCTGCCGCCGCTATCTTCACTTTCATCGGCATGGCTGCCCACTGCGATTACCTGATGATCATCAACTTCCAGCCGCTGATTGACAATTTTGTGGCAGCTGACGGTTCCTTCCGCGGCATCTCCGCTTTCATTGACTACCCCCATGTAGCCATCCTGGAAAGCATCAAGGAGCTTGCCACCGGCAATCTTGCCCCGGAGATCCTCACAGCCAATCCCAATGCGACCCTTTTGAATCTGGGCGGCATTGCAGAAGTAATTATCGCCTTCCTTCCCGTGGCTCTGGTTGTATTCGCCGAGCACATCGCGGATCACAAGAATCTTTCCTCCATCATCGATCGGGACCTGATCAAGGAGCCCGGTTTGACACGGACTCTGCTGGGCGACGGTGTAGGCTCTATTGCCGGCACGGTATTCGGCGTTTGCCCCAACACCACCTACGGTGAATCGGTTGGCTGTATTGCCATCACGAGAAACGCCTCCATCGCTACCATCACCACCACCGCGTTCATGTGCATGGCACTTTCCTTCTTCAGCCCGCTGATGGTGCTTCTGCAGACCATTCCCTCCTGCGTAATGGGCGGTGTGTGTCTGACCCTGTACGGCTTCATTGCCGTATCCGGATTGAAGATGTTTAAACATCTGGATCTGGACAATAATAAGAATCTGTTCGTTGTTTCCGCCATCCTCATATCTGGTATCGGCGGTCTGGCGATCCACATCCCCTATGCTATCGCAGAAAACGGTGCCATCACCAACACGATCCAGATCACCTCGATCGCGACGGCTCTGATCATCGGTATCATCACCAACCGCATCCTGACCCGCGTGGAAAACAGTAAGTTCGGCAAGGAAAAAGACAACTGAAAGGGAGACACACCATGAAGCAGTACGATAATGTAACGATTTTTGATCACCCGCTGATCAGTCATAAGGTTGCCATTCTGCGTGACGAAAAAACCAGCATGAAGGAATTCCGTGAGCTGGTGGAAGAAATCACCACGCTGATGACATTTGAAGCACTGCGGTGCGGTGTTCCCACAGAGGAGCGTCAGGTCAAGACGCCGCTTGAGGTCTGCACGCAGACGGTAGTCAAGGACAACGCCATCGTGATCGTTCCCATTCTGCGAGCCGGTCTGGGTATGGTGAACGGTATCCATACGCTGTTCCCCTCCGCCCGTGTGGGACATATCGGTATGTGCCGCAACGAAGAGACTCTGGAGCCGGAGGAATACTACTGCAAACTCCCTCCGCATATCGAGGATAAGCTGGTTATGGTCATCGATCCCATGCTGGCCACCGGCGGCAGCGCCTGCGACGCTATCAAACGACTGAAAGAGCGCGGATGCCGTCACATCAAGTTCATGGCCATCATCGGTGCGCCCGAGGGCGTAACGCGTGTGGCAGAGGCACATCCCGACGTTCACATTTATGTATCCACGCTGGACAGATGTCTGAACGACAAGGGCTACATCCTGCCCGGTCTGGGCGATGCCGGCGACCGACTCTTCGGAACGAAATAAATACCGCGATATACAATAAAAAGACACCCTCGGGTAGCTTCCAATAAAACAGTATCTAACGAATACTGACATAGGGTAGCTGCCGTACAGGGTGCGACAAGAAAAATTGGCGATACTTGGTTTTTACCAACCAGGTATCGCCTTTTTCTATCTTTAAGAGCTTTTTTGAACTGCGATTGGAGGTACATATGATGCAAGAGCTGAACTATATTTGTTGCGGAGACTATTACATTCCAGATATTCGTTTGCCGGAAGAAAGCAGACCTATTGGTCGATGGGGACGGATGCACAGGGATTATATCAAGGAACATCGCCCTATTCTTTTTAATGATTTGTGCCTTAACGGAAACCTATGGACTTATCTGGCTGATTTTAACGAACAGGCGCAGAAGCGTCTTGAACTTATCATCGAGCAAATGAAAGTGTCCGAGGGCGTAACGGAAGATATGAAACAGCACGACCAGATGGCGTGGGTCGGAGCTATGAACAGCATCCGCAATCGAGCAGAGGAAATTGTTCTGAAAGAAATGATCTATGAGGAGGGTTCGGTATGAAATTGCTTGAAGAATTTTGGTATGGAAATATCGAGCCAACCGAGTATGATACGTCCTCTTGCAAGGAATACAAGAAACTGTTGGAGCTGATCTGCAGAAACGAAGAAAAACTTCTGGCAAGCATGACGGAT
>JAFUIQ010000029.1 GCA_017468385.1 Clostridia bacterium | reverse complement strand
CCGAGGTGAAGAAGAACATCATCCTCCGCTGCCAGACCGTGGCCGCCATCCGCGCCGCCATGACCGAAAAGGGCTTCCTTGAGATCACCACCCCCATCCTCACCGCCTCCTCCCCCGAGGGCGCCCGTGACTACCTGGTTCCTTCCCGTAAGCATCCCGGTAAGTTTTACGCGCTGCCCCAGGCTCCCCAGCAGTTCAAGCAGCTGCTGATGACCTCCGGCTTTGACCGCTATTTCCAGATCGCCCCCTGCTTCCGTGATGAGGATGCCCGCGGCGACCGTTCCCCCGGCGAGTTCTATCAGCTGGATATGGAGATGGCCTTTGCCACCCAGGAGGACGTATTCTCCGTTCTGGAGGATGTGCTTCCTCCCATCTTCGCGAAGTACGGCAAGTACAATATCGCCTCCTCCGCCCCCTTCCGCCGCATCCCGTTCCTGGAGGCTATGGAGATCTACGGCTCCGATAAGCCCGACCTCCGTATCGACCTGGTGTGCCAGGATATGACCGCACTCGTGGCCGGCAGTGAGTTTGCTCCCTTTGCGGAGGGCAATACCGTCAAGGCTATCGTTGTGAAGGATTGCGCTCTGCCCCGCAAGCAGGTGGATAAGCTGTGCGCCGAGGTGGAAGTACAGGCCGGTCAGAAGCCCTACTGGTTCAAGGTGGAGGCAGACGGCACCTTCTCCGGCGGTATCGCAAAATTTGTTTCTCCCAAGCAGGCGGAAATCACCGAGGCTCTCGGCCTGACGCCCGGATGCTTTGTGGGTGTGACCGCCGGTCCCAAGGGAGTTGCCCAGAAGACCGCCGGCGTGCTTCGTAACAAGCTGGGCAACACCGTGCCCGGCCATATGGATAAAGAGCGGTACGAATTCTGCTGGATCGTGGACTTCCCCATGTATGAGATCGGCGACGAATCCGGCGAGCTGGAATTCTGCCACAATCCCTTCTCCATGCCCGGCGGCGGTATGGAAACGCTGGAAAAGGCCATCGCCGGCGAGATCGATCCCCTTACCATCACCGCACAGCAGTACGACCTGGTCTGCAACGGCATCGAGCTTTCCTCCGGTGCGGTCCGTAATCACGATCCCGAGATCATGATCAAGGCGTTCCAGTTGGTTCGTCTGGGTGAGGACGACGTGAAGGCCAAGTTCCCGGCTATGTACAACGCCTTCACCTACGGCGCACCGCCCCATGCAGGCATCGCCCCCGGCGTGGACCGCATGGTTATGCTTCTGGCCGGTGAGGACTCTATCCGTGAGATCATCCCGTTCCCCATGAACAAGAACGCACAGGATGTGATGATGAGTGCTCCCTCCGAGGTACTGCAGAAGCAGCTGGATGAATTGCACATCGCCATCACCGCCACCGAGGACGAAAACGCCTGACACTGGACTATATCCTTTTGAAGCGGAGAACTTTTCGTGATTTTTGAACGTTATCTGGTTCCCGATTATTACGTGGAACATTTTTACAACATTACGCCCGAATACCTGATTCAGATGGGTGTGCGCGGATTGATCTGCGACATCGACAATACGCTGGCTACCTACGAACAGCCGGACCCGCCGGACGACGTACTGCGCTGGTGCGCCGCCATGCGGGAGGCAGGTATACGGATCTCCTTTGTGTCCAATAATGATGAGGCGAGAGTGTCCCGGTTCAATCAGAACCTGGGATATCCCGCGTTTCCCGACAGCCGCAAGCCCCTGACCGGCTCCATCTGGCGGGCCATGAAAGCCATGGGCACGGATGTGACCGGCACCGCCGTTCTGGGCGATCAGCTGCTCACCGACGCGGTGGCCGGCAAGCTGTGCGGACTGACGGTGTTCATCGTCCCGCCCATCAAGGATAAGAAAACCTTCTTTTTCCGCTTCAAGCGCTGGCTGGAGCGGCCCTATCTCAATCTGTACCGCCGCCGCCATATGGCACAGTAAGGCAGGTACTGTCAGAAAGGAAACAGAATTATGGGTATGCATATTCAAAGACTCCGTGAGGAGATGGCCAAACTGGGCCTGGACGCCGTGTGGATCACCAGCCCCGAGAATCATCTGTATCTTTCCGGCTTCGACAATCCCGACGGATGGATGCTGATCACTATGAACCGCGCTTTCGATTTTGCGGATTTCCGTTACATCGAGGCAGCCAAGCGGGAAGCGGATCCCGACTGCACCGTGATCATGCCCCAGGGCGGACGCAAGGTGTATCTTCTCCCCCTCATTGAGGAAGAGGGTATCCGCCGCATCGGCTTTGAGGATATTTCCCTCAGCTGCCGCTCCTTTGAGCTTCTGAAGGCGGATCTGCCGCAGTGCGAATTTATCCCGCTGGGCATGCTCCTGGAGGAGATCCGTGCCGTCAAGACCGAGGATGAGATCGAGAAGATCGTGCGCGCACAGCGCATCGCCGAGGAGGCCTTTGACGAACTTCTGAAGAATATCCGCCCCGATATGACCGAGACGGACGTGGCAGACGAGCTGGAATACCAGATGAAGAAGCGGGGCTCCCGCAAGCCCAGCTTCGACACCATCGCCGTGTCCGGTTCCAATTCCTCCAGCCCCCACGGCGTTCCCCGCAACGTGACGCTGGAAAAGGGATTCCTCACCATGGACTTCGGTGCCATGTGCGAGGGCTATCATTCCGATATGACCCGTACCATCGTGATCGGCAAGGCGGACGCGGAGATGAAGCGTCTGTACGATACCGTTCTGGAAGCACAGCTGGCCGCTCTGGCGGTGATCCGCGAGGGCGAAAGCAATGCGGCTATGGATAAGGTGGCCCGCGATATCATCGACGGAGCAGGCTACGAAGGATGCTTCGGCCACAGCCTGGGACACGGCGTCGGCCTGAAGATCCACGAAACCCCCGGACTGTCCTGGGGTGCGGGCAACCGTACTCTGAAGCGGATGGAACTGGTAACTGTGGAACCCGGTATCTACATCGAGGGCAAGTACGGCTGCCGTATCGAGGATATGGTGGTTGTGGAGCCGAACGGCAACCGCAATTTGACCAAATCCCCCAAGGAAATGATTGAAATTTGCTGATAATTTGCAAAAAATCCGTCCGGATCGGAAAAAAATACACGTTCCTACTTGAAAAACAGACAATAATAGGATACAATAAATACAACTAACTATAAGATATTTTCATAATCGAAAGGAGATTGGCCCGTCGGGATTCCCGCGGGACAATAACAACTATGGTAATAGCAGGCGATTTCAAAAACGGTATTACGTTTGATATGGACGGACAGGTTATGTCCGTTATCGAGTTCCAGCACGTTAAGCCGGGTAAGGGCGCGGCATTCGTTCGCACCAAGCTCCGCAACGTGATCACCGGTGCCGTAATCGAGAAGACCTTCAACCCCACCGATAAGTTCCAGGATGCCCGCATCGACCGCAAGGAGATGCAGTATCTGTACAACGATGAGACTCTGTACTACTTCATGGATATGGAAAGCTACGAGCAGATTCCTCTGGATAAGAGCCTGCTGTCCGACAACTTCAAGTTCGTGAAGGAAGAGATGATGTGTCGTGTAAGCTCCTACAAGGACAAGGTGTTCGCTGTTGAGCCCCCCATGTTCGTTGAGTTGGAGATCGCTGAGTGCGAGCCCGGTGTTCGCGGCGATACCGCAACCGGCGCTACCAAGAACGCAACGCTGGAGACCGGCGCTGTGATCCGCGTTCCGCTGTTCATCAATGAGGGTGAGAAGATCCGCATTGACACCAGAACCGGCGAATACATCGAAAGAGCATAATCGGTTCCCAAATTACCGGAAAGGATAGTCAAATATGAATATCACGGAAAAGAGCGCATACATCAAGGGACTGGCTGAGGGCCTGGCTCTCGATGCCGCAAAACCGGAAACCAAAGTGATCCACGCTCTCCTCGATCTGGTAGCAGATCTGAGCGCCAAGGTAACGGAGTTGGAGGAAGAAGTAGAAACTCTGAATGATTACCTGGACGAGCTGGATGAGGATCTGGGCTTTGTGGAAGACCTCGTGTACGACGACGATGACGATGATGACGACGAGGATGATGATCTGGAGTGCGACTTCGACTGCGCACACTGCTCTCACCCCGATGCTTGCGACATGGAAGACTATGACGACGAGTACGACGACGAGGATGAGGACGAAGATGAGGACGGTTTCCGTTGCCTGATGTGTCCCGCCTGCGGTGAGAAGATCTATTTTGACGAGTCCATGGATCCCTCCGATCTGATTTGCCCCGCATGCGGCAAGGACGTTTGCGGCGACGAAGAGGAAACTGAGGAAGTTTGATTTTGATATGGGAAACGGCAGGTGCAACATCCGCATCTGCCGTTTTTGCATAGGGAGGTTATTATGAGCAAGGCTGTTTTGAAAGAACTGGTATCTCTGTCCCCTCTGCCGGATCTGTTTGCGCGGGCGGACGGGACTCGCTTGACTTCCCCCGAGGAGTGGGAGACTCACAGAAACCATCTGTATCGTTATGCGGTGGATATGCAGTACGGCGGTATGCCGCCCGCACCGGAATTTTTGCGGGTGGAGCCCTTGTTCCACTTTCCGTGGATCGACTCCTATCGCTTGCATACCGGCACGAGGGAGCATCCCATTACCTTTGTGATGCAGGTAGTATGGCCCTGGGATAATCATAAACCGGGGGAGAAATTCCCCGTGATCGTGGATGGCGACGGGTGCTTCCCCCATCCCTATTATGATGAAAATCTGGCGGTGATCAAAGAATTCGGGGCGGTTCTCGTTCGTTTCAACCGCACGGAGCTGGCTCACGATATCAAAGAAGACGTCCGCGCGGACGGACTGTATGACGTGTATCCCGACCGGCATTTCAGTGCGCTGGCGGCCTGGGCCTGGGGATTCCACCGCTGTGTGGACGCGCTGATGGAGTTGGGCATTGCCGATCCTTCGCTGATCGCGTTCACCGGTCACTCCCGGGGCGGCAAGACGGCCCTTCTGGCCGGTGCCACCGATCCCCGTGCTACCATCGTTTGTCCCAACGGAAGCGGTGCCGGCGGTGCCGGATGCTATCACGTTCATTCTGTGACCGTTTGTGAGGATGGCGTGGAGCGGCGCAGCGAAGAACTCCACGATCTTTGGCGGAATTTCCCCTATTGGTTTGGCCCTGAGATGCAGCCCTATGTGGGAAAGGAAGAGGATCTGCCCTTCGATACCCATTTTCTGAAGGCGTTGGTGGCACCCCGATATCTGCTGACCACCGAGGCACTCAGCGACGCCTGGGCCAATCCGGTGGGTACCTATCTGTCCAATCTGGCGGCGAAGGAAGCATACGCCTTCCTTGGTGCTGAGGAGAATATCCTGTGCCATTACCGGGACGGATATCATAACCACATCGCGGCTGATTTTTCTGCCCTGATCGCTGTCATGCGGCATCTGCGGGACGGCACTCCTTTGCCCGATACCATAAATCAGACGCCTTTTGATTCCGTAAAACCGGTCCATACCTGGAAAAAACCTTGAAATTCTTGCCGTAATTCCGGCAGGATGTTCCTTGTTTTCCCGTAATTGCGCGGCGCACCGCTGATTCCCGCTTGTGGGGAGGCGTGCGCTGTGGTATCCTGTATAGGATAGATCGGATACATAGGAAATAAGGAAAATGCATATTACATATAAAAAATTCAATCGGTTATTTTCGGTGATCACCCGCCTTTGCTGGATGATCACCCTGTGTCTCAGCCTGTATGTGCTGAAATACGTCCTCGCCATGGGCACACTTCCCCTGGATCTGTTCCGCACCGATTCCGTCGTGTTCGGCATGATAGAAACGGTGATCTTCTGCGTGGTGATGATCGTGTCGGGCCAGATCGGTTGGGAGTGCCTGAAAAATTTGACAAAAACGAGGTGAGAGAATGGGCAGAACGGATCATGCTGTCCGGGCGGCCTTTGCCCGCGCCATGGGGGAAATGCCTATCCGCGGTGCGGCGGCATCCATGACGGACGTGTATGTGGCCTATTCCGGCGGCGCCGATTCGGCGGCGCTTCTCACCTTGATGCACGCATATGCGGCTGAACGCCGGATATCCCTCACCGCAATCCATGTTCACCACGGCATCCGCGGCGCGGAAGCGGATCGGGATGCCCATGCCTGCCAAGCTTTTTGCCGGGAGCGAGGAATTCCGTTTGTGATCCGCTATGCGGATGTGCCCGCCCTGGCGGAGAAGTGGTCCGTGGGATTGGAAGAGGCGGCCCGTCGGGTGCGCTATGAGATATTTGATGCCTTGACGGAGGGGAAGGACGGAGCCTTTGTGGCCACCGCCCATTCCGCCGATGACAATCTGGAAACCGTCGTCTTTCATATGATCCGCGGCGCGGGAAGTGCCGGCATGAGCGGCATTCCCCCCGTGCGGGGACGGTATATCCGTCCTCTGCTGGGATGCTCCTCTGAGGAGATCCGGGATTTCTGCCGCCAGGAACAGATTCCCTTTGTGGTGGACAGCACCAATGAGGACGATGTCTACACGCGGAATTTTATCCGTCGGGAGATTGTTCCCGCTATGCGGAAGATCGTGCCTGCCCCGGAGAAGGCGGCGGCACGGATGTGTGCGCTGCTCCGTGCCGATGATGCGTATCTGCAAAGGGAAGCACATCGGGCGCTGGGGGAGTGCGCAGACGGAAATCATGCGTCCTGCCGGGATCTGGCGACCCTGGACGACGCGGTGTTGAGCCGCGTGTGCGGGATTTTGTACGAGAATGTGTCCGGCGGTCGGGGAGATCTGAGCGCGGGACACGTGGGTGATCTGTGCCGCTTGATCCGGGAGGGAAAGTGTGCCGGCATCAGCCTGCCCGGCAAGATCACGGCCCGTGTGTTTGACGGCGAGCTCTCTTTTTTTGCCGACAGCGGGGCGACGCCGGTATCGGATGACTTTTCCTTTATGCTGACGGAAGGGGAACACCTTTTCCCCCAGTACGGATTCGGCATCTGTTTTTTTGCGGATCGGGGGAAGAATCTACCATTTGATAAAAATATTTACAAATTAGCCATATGTACGTCTTTACCTTTTGATACAATACAAGGTAAGGCATTTGTACGATTCCGCCGCCCGGGTGATCGCTATCGGTTCGGCGGCATGACACGCAGTGTGAAAAAACTGCTCAACGAGGCAAAAATTCCACCCGAACAGCGGGCGGTTTTGCCCATCGTTTGCGATGATGCGGGAATTTTGTGGATTCCCGGATTTCCTGTGCGCGACGGCGTGAGTACGGGCGGGACACAGGCGTTTCTTGCTTGTTTTTCTCTGTGAATGCATAGGCATGATGCAGGGGTGGAACGATACATATTGTGTCTGTCCGCACAGGGCGGCAGCACGGACTAAGGAGATAGGACATATGAGCATTTCGGTATACGGACAGGATGTGGAGCGCATTCTCGTATCGGAGAAGGAAATTGACGCGATCACTACGCGGATCGCGGAGGAAATCGACCGGGATTACGAAAACGAAGAGGGCAAACTGGTTCTTCTTTGCATTCTGAAGGGCAGTGTTGTCTTCATGGGCGATCTGATGAAAAAGATCCGCCGCCCGGTAGAGATCGATTTCATGCGGGTTTCTTCCTACGGGGAGGGAACCAAATCCACCGGACGCATCAAAATCCATCTGGATCTGAACCGGACGGATATCAGCGAATGCAATATTCTCATTATTGAAGATATCATCGACAGCGGCAGAACGCTGTCCTATTTGAGCGAGTATCTGCGCATCAACGGCGCAAAGAGCGTGCGCACCTGTACGCTTCTGGATAAGCCCTCCCGCCGCGAGGTGGAATTTTCCTCCGATTACGTGGGAAAGACCATTCCCGACGAATTTGTGGTGGGATACGGCCTGGATTATCAGGAAAAATACCGCGCTCTGCCTTATGTGGGCATCCTGAAGCGCGAAGTGTACGAGCACTGATCGACTGCATCGGGAAAGACACCAAACACATTACACGCCTGACGCAATACCATAGGCGGCGAGGCGAATCCATGCGGAGGAGTTCATGAAGAGCAACCTGAAACACGCAATTTTCTACATCATCATGATCGGAATGATCATTTTTGTTGCCACCACGCTTTGGCAGTCGCTCCCCTCGGAGGACGTTACGCTCAGCGGCGTCATCGAGCTGTTTGAGGGGGAGAGGGTCAAATCCTTTATCGTGGAGGAAGACAACACCCTGAAAATGGAGATCCGCGTTGTGCAGGAGAACGGGACGGAGGGATCCGCCCTGGTCGTGTACAAACTGCGGGATCTGGGACTGTTCTGGAATGTCCTGGGCGATACCATCGGGGAACAGCTGGCCAGCGGCGTCATTGAGGAATACGATATTCCCGCCCCTACGGCGATTCCGGTGTGGGTGCAGTTTTTGCCGCCCATCATCATCACCGTTCTGCTGATTGCGCTGTGGATTTATGCTGCCAATCAGGCCATGGGCGGAAAGGGATCCCGTATGAATTCCTTCGGCCGTGCCAAGGTGCGTACCAATACGGCGGATATGCCGAAGGTGTTCTTCAAGGATGTGGCCGGTGCGGATGAGGAAAAGGCGGAGCTGGAGGAGTTGGTGGAATTCCTGCGCGATCCCGCTTACTTCACCAAGCTGGGTGCCAAGATCCCTCACGGTGTATTGCTTGTTGGCCCTCCCGGAACCGGTAAAACCCTGCTTGCCAAAGCGGTGGCCGGTGAATCCGGTGTGCCGTTCTTCTCCATTTCCGGTTCGGATTTCGTGGAGATGTATGTGGGCGTGGGTGCGTCCCGTGTCCGCGATCTGTTTGAAAATGCGAAAAAATCCCCCGCTGCCATCATCTTTATCGATGAGATCGACGCGGTTGGCCGCCAGCGCGGCACCGGTCTCGGCGGCGGTCACGATGAGCGTGAGCAGACTCTGAACCAGCTCCTGGTGGAAATGGACGGCTTCGGCACCAACGACGGTGTCATTGTGATGGCCGCCACCAACCGCCCCGACGTGCTGGATCCCGCTCTGCTTCGTCCCGGCCGTTTTGATCGGCAGATCACCGTCGGCTATCCGGATGTGAAGGGCCGTGAGGAAATCCTGCGGGTACACGGCAAAAATAAGCCTTTCGCCGAGGATGTGAGCCTGGAAGTGGTGGCACGCACCACTGTGGGCTTTACCGGCGCGGATCTGGCCAACCTTCTGAATGAAGCGGCTCTGCTGGCCGCCCGCAAGGGCAAGCATCTGATCAGCATGAACGACATTGAGGAATCCATGCTGAAGATCATCGTGGGACCCCAGAAGAAGTCCCGTGTCATCACGGAAAAGGATAAGCGGGTCACCGCCTACCATGAGGCAGGTCATGCCATCGTGGGATACAAGCTGCAGGAGGACCGTCCCGTTCATCATATTTCCATCATTCCCAGCGGCCGTGCCGCCGGCTTTACTCTGTCCATGCCCAAGAATGATAACACCCACACCTCCAAGACCGATATGACGAACGAGATCGCCATGCTGTTGGCCGGTCGTGTGGCGGAATCCCTGATCGGGGATATCCACACGGGTGCATCCAATGACATTCAGCGGGCATCCCAGATCGCCCGCAGTATGATCACCAAGTACGGTATGTCGGAGCTGCTGGGGCCGATCCAGTATGGCAGTGCCACCGGCAACGACGAGGTATTCCTGGGCCGTGATTTCAATCATACCCAGAACTATTCCGATGAGACGGCTTCCGCTATTGACGCGGAAGTAAAGCGTATCGTGAACGAGGCCTACGCCCAGGCAAAAGAGATTTTGTCCCAGAACATGGATAAGCTGGACTTTGTCGCCGGCTTCCTGATGAAGAACGAAGTCATGGAAGAGGAGCAGTTCCAGCGTGCCATGGAGGAGCCGTTTGTCACTTACGAGCAGCTGGAGGATATGGTGGCGGATAAGCGCCGCAAGACCGAGGCGGAAAACGAAGCCCGCGCTCGTCGCATCGCCGAGCAGGAGCGCAAGCGTGAGGAGGAACGGGCCAAAGAAGCGGAGCGGATGCGTAATCCGGTATCCAACCGCCCGGATTCCGATGAGGAAAGACCCTTCCGCTGATAGCTATACCTTCATGAACAGGACACCGCAGGGTGTCCTGTTTTTTATCACCGTTGACACAGGGATGCATATACTGTACTGAAGCGGATGCTTCAATATAGATAAAAACCAGGAGATAATAAATGGCACAAATCATTACGAATCAGGCGTCCCTGCAGTATCAGTACGGTGATACCAATGCCACCGTTCTGTCGAATATTGCGACTGCGGTGCTGGAACAGCCACTCAGCGTGGAGAAAACCTCTCTGCGCGACGAGTACCGGGCCGGGGATACGCCCACATTCGTGCTTCGTATTGTTAACAGCGGCAATGCCGCACTGAATAACGTCACGGTGCGGGACGATCTGGGTACCTTCCCGGTGGGAGGCGGTTCCGTAACGCCTTACGCATTCCTTCCGAATGCGATTTTGTTTATTGACGGCGTAAACAATGGCCCCCTCACCCCCACGGGCGGCGAGGACGGGATCGTGTTCACCATTCCCACTCTGCCGGCGGACACCACCGCGCTGATCGTCTATGAGGTGGCCCTCACCGAAGGGGCTCCCGTGGCGGCCGGGGATTCGATCACCAACACCGTAACGGCTACCGCCGACGGGCTGACGGATTCCGCCCAGGATTCCTTCACCGCCGTCGCGGCCGAATATGCGGACGTCACCATCACCAAAACCATGACCCCGAGCGTGGTGGATGGCGGCCGTATCGTATACACCTTTGATATCGAAAACCGCGGAAATGCAGAGGCGGAGAATATCGTTCTGCGGGATGCATTTGATCCCGCCCCCGAGGCGATCACCGTGGCCGTAAACGGCACCGTCCTGCCCGCCACGGAGTATTCCTATGTGGGCGGCGTGCTGACCGTTCCCGGCGCATTCGGGACACCTCTTTCCTTGCCTGCGGCACAGATCACGCGGGATCCGACAACGGGCGATGTGATAATCACACCCTCCGCTTTGCGGATCACAGTGACCGGGACGCTGTAAAAAACAAGATGAAAAATTAAGGACTGCCGTCCATCGGCAGTCCTTTCCATTGTCTATGAAAGACAACCACCTGCTATGCAGGTGGCAACAAAAAGCTTTAGCAAAGAAAAGTTGCGGCGAAGGCGTGCCTTCTCCTGTGGGAGAAGGGGGACCGTTCGCACGCGAACGGTGGATGAGGAGTAATGGTTT